>CAYOJP010000214.1:0-6386 GCA_964404305.1 uncultured Gammaproteobacteria bacterium | reverse complement strand
GCGCGCCAGCTCGACCGCCCGGATCGCCGCGGCGTGGCTGTGCTCGGTGTCGACGATGCGGCAGGTCGAGAGATCGGCGCGCTCGGCGTCGGCGACGGCACGGATCCTGGCCGCCGGGCCGACCAGCACCGGAACGATCAGCCCGCGCCTGGCCGCCTCCAGGGCGCCGAGCAGCGAGTCGCGATCGCAGGGATGGACGATCGCGCAGGTCACCGGCGGCAGGTCGTGGCAGTGCCGCAGCAGCTTCGTGAACGCGTCGTTGTGGCGCAGGATCAGATCCGGCGTCGCCAGGTCGCTGTAGGTGATGCGGGCGGTCGGTGCCGCGACCGTGACGGTGCCGGTCACGACCTGCGTGTCGCCGTGCAGCACGCGGCAGTCGAACACGATGACGTGGCCGTCGGCCCGCTTCTCGCGGGCGGTGACGGTGGCGACCAGCTCGTCGCCGAGCGTCACCGTGCCGCCGAACCGCAGGTCCTGGGACAGGATGGCCGTGCCGGGACCCGGCAGCCGCCGGTTGAGGAGCCCCGAGACCAGCGCCTCGGCACCGACGGAGCGCACCACGAGCCCGGTCGGCGGCTTGTCGCCGTCGTCTTCGATGTGGAACGGATCGACCTGTCCCGAGACGAGCGCCAGCGCCTCGAGATCGGCCTCGCTCAGGCGGCGGGCGACCGTGACGCTCTCGCCGACGGCGATCTCGGCCCAGGTGCGGTTGGTGTAGTTCTGGGAAGTCATGGCTCGGCCTCAGGCCCGTCCGCCCGGCGCGGCGCGGCGCGCCGGCCGGGCCTCGACCTGCAGGACCTGGCGCAGCCGCGCGAGCATCGCCTGCTGCTGCGGCGTGGGCTCGACGGCCTGGAACCGCGGGTCGGCGAACAGCCGTTCGATGACGGTGAAGAAGCGCGCCCGCTCGGCCGGCTCGGCGAGGAGCTTCGGCAGCGTCAGCAGGGCCTGCTCGTGCTCGTAGCGGACGATGATCGCCTGCTCGCCGCGGACGCGACGCCACTCGTGCGGGTCGAGGGCGGGCAGCAGGTCCTCGTAGTCACGCGCCAGCTCGGCGCGCAGTTCCAGCCGCTCGAGGGGCAGCGGCTCGCCCTTGCGTTCGAGCAGCACCGCGACGCGCGCGAGCGCCTCGGGGTAGCCGCCTTCCTCGATCGACGCGAGGGCCTCCTTGACGTACGGGAGCTGGCGCGCGTCCCCGTCGCCGGCCGCCGCGCCGGCCTGCGCTTCGTACCGGTCGGCCAGCCGGAGCGAGAACAGGTTGCCGTACACGTGGAAGAACTGCGCCTCGCTCAGCGCGTCGCGCACCTCGCGGTAGTAGTCGAGCGACGCGCTCACGATTTCCGACACCAGGCCTTCGGCGCGCCGCGCCGGCGAGTCCTCGGCGAGCGCCTGCCGCCGTTCGCGCACCGCCGGGGCGGCGAGCCGCAGCCAGCCCAGCCACGGGTTGAGATCCGAGAACGCCCAGCGCTGGACGCGCAGCGGGTGCAGTTCGCGTCCGAGCCGGGCGGTCAGGTCGTTCGACAGCGACTGCAGGAGCGGTTGCGCGAACAGTTCGTAGGCGCGCTGGTTGAAGTCGGAGATGGCTTCCACCGCGTGGAACGGCTTCTCGTCGAAGCGACCGGGGCGGTTGGTGCGGGCGATGACCTCCTCCAGCGTGCGCTCGTGGAACGCGACCTCGTACTCGGTGGTGCCCGCGGGCGTCCGGCGCTCGGTGATCTCCATGCCGTACAGGCCCGGCGGCAGGGCCTCGATGGATTTCATCACCGAGACGATCTGCGCATGCTCCTTCTTCGCCACGGCGCCGGACACGAAGATGCCCAGGTGGCCCACGCTCTGGTGCAGCAGCCCGACGATAACCTGGCCGCGGGCCTTGATCTCGTCGGTCGAGCCGTAGACGTCGGCGACCCAGTTGAAGGCCTGCTGCGCGGGCGTGATGTTGTCGCCCATCGAGGCGAACAGGATGATCGGCGAGCGGATGTTGCGCAGGTCGAGCGCCTGGCCGGCGCGCGACCTGACGGTGCCCGACCACAGGTCGTTGCCGACGAACAGGTTCTGCGTGATCCACTCGATCTCTTCCCGGTTCATGAGGAAGAAGCCGCCCCACCAGCGCTCGAAGTCCAGGAACCGCGGCGGCTCGGTGTCGACGTTGGCGAAGAGCCGGTAGTACTTGTCCCAGAACGTGTTCGCCGGGTTGAGGTTCTCGAAGTTCTGCACGAGGTGGGCGCCGTCGAACACGCCGTTGCCGAGGTCGGCGGCGAGCGACGCGAGCCAGGTGCCCCCGAGGTTGCCGCCGGCGTAGCGCATCGGGTTGTCGGCCTGCCCTTCCTGCGATGCCCCGCTCCAGTACGACATCGGCGCCCCGTTGATCACGATCGGGCCGATCTCCTGCGGGTCGGCCGCGGCCAGCATCATCGCCGCCCAGCCACCCTGGCAGTTGCCCACCAGCACCGGCTTCGGGCTGTGCGGGTGCAGCTCGCGCACCTTGTGCACGAACCGGCGCTCCGCCTCGGTCACGTCGAGCAGCGTCTGGGCGGGCTCCGGCTCGGGGAAGAACATCACGAAGTAGACCGGGTGCCCCTCGCGCAGCGCGACGCCGACCTGCGAATCGTCCTTGAACCCGCCGATGCCGGGACCGTGGCCGGCGCGCGGGTCGATGATGATGTAGGGGCGCCGGCCGTCGTCGACCGTGACGCCGGCGGGCGGGACGATCCGCAGCAGGGCGTAGTTCACCGGGCGGGCGAACGTGCGCGCGTCGAGCACGGTTTCGTACTGGAAATGCAGGACCGGGGGCGTGCCGGCGCGGACGTGCTCGAGGTAGTTGTTGCCGCGCAGGCGCAGCGTGTCCCAGAACAGCACCGACCGCTGGGTGAAATCGACCGAATAGCGGTACCAGTCGGTCCAGAGGTCGCCGGGCGTCGCGGGCGCGGCCCCTTGCGGCGCGGCCAGTGTCTCGCCGGCGGCCCGCAGGCGCCCGGTGAAGTTCTCCTGCGCCGTGGTCAACCGGGTCTGCAGCAACCGGCCGATGCGGGTGCCG
Source organism: uncultured Gammaproteobacteria bacterium (assembly GCA_964404305.1). Lineage (GTDB taxonomy): Bacteria > Pseudomonadota > Gammaproteobacteria > JADZEE01 > JADZEE01 > CAYOJP01. The sequence continues at coordinate 3,355 of CAYOJP010000214.1, read as the reverse complement.
ATGTCGATGCTGCGATTGATCCGCGCGCTCTGATCCATGGGTAAGCTCCTGCCAATCGGTATATTGCATTGCAACACGACGGCGCGGAGTCTACCACCGGCGAGCGTCGTTTCAATGATCGGGCGCAAGGTCAGGGCGGGCTGGAGCGGGTTGCCGAACCCCCTCGGCGCGTACTCCCGGGGCCGGCTCCCGGGGCGTGAGCGCGTGCCGGACGCCGGGCCGTCTCAGGGGGACCGGGCCAGGCGCGCAGGCCATGCGGCGGCGCCGGGCGTCAGCCTCCCAGCCATTCGAAGGCGACGAGCGATACGTCGTCGGTGAAGCCCGTCGAGCCGGCCCAACCGGCCAGGGTGTCGACGGCGTGCCGCAAGACCTCGCCGACCGGGGTCTCGCGATGTTGTGACAGCAGGGCCAGCAGCCGGCCCGCGCCGAATTGCTCCCGGCTCGAGGCCTCCCGCTGTTCGAGCAGTCCGTCCGAGAACAGGTAGACGCGATCACCGCGATCGAGATGCATCACGGCGGCCTCGTATTCGATGTCGTCCAGGATGGCGATCGGGACCCCGGCGGTGTCGGGGCTTACGATCTGGCGCGTTCCGCGCAGGATCAGGGGGGGCGGATGACCGGCGCAGGCGAAGCTGAGCCTGCCGGTGTGCGTGTCCAGCACCGACAGGATCATGGTCAGGAAGCGACCGTCGCTCTCGCCGGCCCGGAACCGCCGGTTCAGTTCCGTCGCCACCTGTCCCGGCCCCCGCCCGTCGACGTCTCCCGTTCCGTCCAGCAGCGAGCCGACGCCGGAGTTCGGCTCCATGGCATACATCGCGGTCACGGCCAGGAGCGCGGCCGGCACGCCATGCCCGCTGACGTCGATGACGTAACTGACCAGGTGGCGATCGTCGAGCAGGTAGAGGCCGACGGCGTCACCGGCCAGCTCCTCGGTCGGGACGTACTGCCAGGCCGTGCGGACCCGTGGCGTCTCGACGTCGTGCTGGGGCAGCATCGCCCGCTGCACGCGCGCGGCGGCGCGCAGGCCGTCGCGGATCCGTTCGTTCGCGTCGCGCAACTCCGCGTTCTGCCGGGTGAGCGAACGCTCGAGGTTCACGATCCGGGCGCCCGCCAGCAATCGCACGCGCAGTTCCTCGCGGTCGAACGGCTTGGCGACGAAATCGTCGGCCCCGGCTTCGATGCCGCCGACGACGTCGGACTTTTCGGTCCGGCCGGTGAGCATGATGACGTAGACGTAGGCGGCGGATGCGGATTCCCGGATCCGCCGGACCAGTTCCAGCCCCGACAGCCGGGGCATCTCCCAATCGGTGACGACGATGTCGAAATCCGCCTCCAGGAACCGCTCCCACGCCTGCTCGCCGTCCTCGGTCGCGGTGACGGTATGGCCCCACTGCTCGAGCTGGCGCTTCAGCGCCACGCGGGTGATGCGTTCGTCCTCGGCGACGAGGATGCGCATCACGGGCGCGCGCCGACGAACGCGCCCAGTTCGCCGAGCAGGAGGTCGAGCGCCGGCTCGAAGTCGGCCGTCGCCGCGGCGGCGGCCGCGCAGTCCCCGGCCTTGCCGGCGCGCTCGATCGCGAGCGCCAGCGCCTGCACGCCGGGAGCGCAGAAATTGGCGACCATCCCCTTCAGCGTGTGGGCCGTGCGCCCGGCGCCGGCGGCATCGCCCGCCGCCAGGGCGGCCTTCAACTGCGTCACGAGCGCCCGCCCGTCGTCCTCCAGCATCTGCACCGTCTCGGCGAGGAACGCCAGATCGTGGTCCACGCGCTCCAGCAGCTCGCGCTCGTCAAACGACTCCGCCATCGCGGCCTCCTGCTCCGGGTGCTCCGAGGACGCGGTCGATTTCCCCGAACAGGGCGTCCTTCTTGACGGGCTTGGCGACGTAGCCGTCCATGCCGGCGTCGAGGCACATCTGGCGATCGCCGGCCATGGCGTTGGCGGTCATCGCAACGATCGGTGTCCGGCGCGCGGAGCCCGCCTCGCGGCCGCGTATCTCCCGCGTGGCCTCCAGCCCGTCCAGCTCCGGCATCTGCACGTCCATGAGCACGAGATCGAAGTTCTGCGCCGCCCACAGATCGACCGCCTGGCGGCCGTTGTTGGCCACGGTCACCCGGTGGCCCGCGCCTTCCAGCACCCGGACGGCGAATTTCTGGTTGACGAGGTTGTCCTCGGCCAGCAGTACCTGCAATGCCGTCGCCGCCGGCGTGCCGGCAGCGGCCCTGGCGGGCGCCGCCGGTGTCTCCAGGCGCCGCGGACCGGCCAGGATGCTCACCAGATGGTCCAGCAGGTACGACTGGTTGACCGGCTTTATCAGGCGGGCGGCGACCCCGAGCGAACGGGCGCGTTCCTGGTCGCCCGGCGTGGCGGACGACGTGAGCAGCAGCACCGGCAGGGTGCCGAACCGCGTGTGTGCGCGCACGCGCGCCGTCAGGTCGAAGCCGTCCATCTCCGGCATGTGCAGGTCGGTGATCATCAGGGCCACGGACTGACCGGCGTTGCCGAGCCGGTCGAGGGTTGCCAGCGCTTCCGCGCCGGATCCGGTGGCGATGGAGGCCAGCCCCCAGTGGCCGAGCATCGCGGTGAGAATGCGCCGGTTGGTATCGTTGTCGTCGACGATCAGGGCCGACTTGCCATCGAACAGGCGGGCCGCGTCCAGGATCTTCGCCGGCGCCCTTGCCGCGCCCCGCCTGAACTGCGCGGTGAAAATGAACGTGCTGCCCGCGCCGGGCGTGCTCTCGAGCCGGATCTGCCCGCCCATCAGTTCGACGAGCTGGCGCGAGATGGCCAGGCCCAGCCCGGTCCCGCCGTACTTGCGGGTGGTGCCGGCTTCGGCCTGCTCGAACGGCCTGAACAGCCGGGCGGCGGCGTCCGGCTCGATGCCGATCCCGGTGTCCCGGACCGCGAACTCGAGCGTCACGTCGTCGCCGGCCGGCCCGGCCGGGAGCACGTGCACGACGACCTCGCCGCGCTCGGTGAACTTGATGGCGTTGCCGACGAGGTTCACGAGCACCTGCCGCAACCGGTAGACGTCGCCGATCAGCGCGTCCGGCACGTCCGGGTGCACGTCGTAGGCCAGTTCGAGCCCCTTGCTGCTCGCCCGCAACGCCAGCGGGTTCAGCATGTCGCTGATGGAGTCGCGGAGCAGGAACTCGATGGGGTCGAGCTCGATGCGGCCGGCCTCGATCTTGGAGAAGTCGAGGATGTCGTTGATGAGGGTGAGCAGTGCGTCGGCCGACGACCTGACGGTATTCAGGTAGTCGCGCTGATCGGCGGTCAGCTCGGTGTCGAGTGCCAGCTCGGTCATGCCGATGATGCCGTTCATGGGCGTGCGGATCTCATGGCTCATGTTGGCCAG
>CAYOJP010000213.1:0-6415 GCA_964404305.1 uncultured Gammaproteobacteria bacterium | reverse complement strand
CCGCCCAAGCGCTTCTCGGAGTTCCTGCAGATCGACCTGGCGCGCACGGCGCTCGGGGGCGGCGGCGGACGCCAGGATTCGGCCCTCGTGCGTCAGCTCGAGCGGACCAACTTGACGCTGAGCGAGATCAAGGCCTGGTTGCTATGGGCGCCTCGATCTGGCCGGCTCGCCGCGGTGGCGATCTGATGGCGGTCAAAATCCGCTGACCCCGAACCGGCCGCGTTCTTCCGGCCGCAGGGCGCCCCACCGTCGTCGGGACCTTCCTTAAGAATCCGTGCAAATAATCATTGACGGGCTGTAAAGAATCCGTGCAAAGTATCTAACAGGCGCCCGGCATGGCGACGCCGACAGGGAGCCCGATCGATGCGAGCCCGCACGATAGAATGCCCGCCCATGGCACCACGGGGCGGGAAGCGGCCCGGCGCAGGCCGGCCGAAGAAGTTCGAAGGCGAGCGGGTGATCCCTGTCGGCGTCAGTCTGCCGGAGTCGCTACTGCAGGAAGCGCGCGACCGAGCAGCGCGCCAAGGCGTGACGGTTTCCGACGTTGTCGCCTCGGCGCTGCGGCGCGCGTTCCGCAAACGCAACCCGACCGGAGGCACCTCACCATGACGCACACCTACACCACCGCCGACGAGCGCCTGCTTCGCATCGCCGGCACCCTGGGCCTGCTCAAGGCCGCCAGCGACACGCCGGAGACGATCCCGGCCCACCCGGTCAACGCGACCACCGCGCTGCTCGAGAAGGAGGTCGCGCAGGTTCGCGGCCTGCTCGCGAAGCTGCAGGGCGCGACCGGGCTCGCGCGGATCGCAACGCCGATCGCGGCGGGCTTGCGGGCATGAGCGCCGCCGAACCCGTCGCAACGCCCATGAGTGACGAGCAGCTGTTCAACGAGCTGAGCAGCGAACTCAACCGCGGGCACGTGCTGCTCGGCGTGCTGATGACGGCCGCATCGCAGAACGGCACGCCCCTCGACCACGCCGGCGTGTACGAAGTGTGCGACCTCGTCGGCGGCATCCTCTCGGAGTCCCTCGATCGGCTGCAGCGCTGGCAGGACGAGGTCCAGGGGCCGCGAGACCTCACCGAACTGCGGAAGGCGCAGCACGCGGCGCATGGGGGTGTCCCGTGAACGTCCCGCATCTCACGGCCATCAACGCCGACTCGGCGGTGATTGAGCAGATCGACGGCGACCGGATCCAGATCACGGGCAGCCGGGCCGCCATCCTCGCGACCGGGCTCGTGACCGCCGACGCCTTCCCGCGGCGGCGCTACTGGACACGCCGCACGACGCGCCAATCCGAAGTCGACGGCGCGACGCTCGACGTCGTGGTGCTCAGGCTCGACGGGAACCGCTTCAAGGCGATCACGAAGCGCGGCACCTTCGAGGACTTCCGGCCGCCCGTCGTCCAGTATCGGGAGATCCTCGTGAACAGCGCCGACTTCCTGCGGGACACTGCCCGGTACGTCGAGGGGCGGGGCGCGACCCCGCGGCTGCGACACTACCGGGTCGCGGACTGCGGCGCCCTGGCCGAAGAACTGCGCCGGCTCGCCGCCCGGCTGGAGGCCGCCGAGATCGTGAAGGGACCGGCGGCGACGCTGATCGCTGTCACGTAGACGACCCCGGCGCCACGGATGGCGCTTCGACTTTCGGCCCCGCTTCGGCGGGGCTGTTCTTTTCGCGCCCCGCGATGCGCCAGCCGCCGGCGACGTTCATAGTCGACGTGGCGCGTAGCGTCCCGCGCCGTTAGAATCCGGTCCCCGCACACGCCGCCGTTGACGGAATGCAGTAGGCCCGGCAGGATGCCCAAGCGACAGGAGCGAACAGCAACAGCGACGCAAGCGGCTGAAACATAAACACGGAGAGGTGCCGGAGTGGTCGATCGGGGCTGACTCGAAATCAGTTGTACCCTTCAATGGGTACCGGGGGTTCGAATCCCTCCCTCTCCGCCAATGAAGATGAAAAGGGCCCCTCGCGGGCCCTTTTCATTTCCAGTGGCGGAGGGGGCCCCGGATGATAATCCGGTTCGCCCGCGAGGGCTGGACAGCCCGAGAGGCCGCCCGCGACGCGCGCGGCCCGGCCGGGGTCATGCGTACCACGGGTGTCCCGCTTTGCCGCAGGATCGCCGCCGATGCTAGCATCCGCGTCATGCACGGTGCGCAAACGGAAGGCGGCGCCGATACCGCGGCGCTGCTCGCGCGGCTTGCTGCAGCGTTCACCTCCTATCAACGCGCCCTGCCAGGGCTCATCGACCTGGTCGATCTGCGCCGACGCGGGGACGAGAGCGTAGAGGATTGGCGCGGCCGCATCACCGCGCATCTCGCGCGGCACGAGCACGAACTGGCGACGCTCGAGAAGATGCTCGCGCGGGCCGCCGACGGGTCCTGGCGCGCGTCCCGTCCGCTGCTCGAGGCGTCGCCGGATCTGCTTGGGCGTCTCGGTGGCGATGACCCTGCCGTAGCGCTGACCCGGGATCTCTGGGTCCTGTGGTGGCGGTCGGCCGGGTTCCCCGATTCGACGGCAACGCTCGCGCGTTTGCATGAATGCGCAAGGCGCACGAGACGACTCGTGCTCTCGCTGCTGGTGCTCGCCCGACTGGGAAGGCGTTTCTCGCGCGAGGCCGTTGCACGGTTCGCCGCCGAGGTCGCGAGCCCCGGGGCCGACACAATTGAACCGGAGCGCCTGCATGATCGCTGGATCGAGGCATGCGAGTCGGCGTACGCGGAAATCGTGTTCACGCCGCGTTACAGCCGCGCGTTCGGACGCCTCGTCAATGCTTCGGTAGGGGCGCGCGCAGCGGCAGCTTCTGCATTCGAGCCACTGCTGGCGGCTGCAGGTGTGCCCACCCGGGCCGAGATGACGCAACTCGTCGCGGCCCAGCACGCGCTCGCCTCGGACCTGGAGGCGCTGCGCACTGCCGCCGCCTCCGCGACGAAGCAGCCGCAGCCGCGCCAGGCGTCGGCGCCCGCGTCGCGGCCTCGCAAACCGGCACGCAACGCGGCGCGTGGCAGCGGTCGGACGAGACGTTCCCCGTCGACTGCGACGAAGCGAACGCCCGCCAAGGTGGTCCGCAAGCCCGCGTCGGCGTGGGACATCGCCGGCCTCGCGCCGCCGGCGGACGATGAGTGATTCGACTCCGTCGCTGACGATGCGGGCACTCGCCGAGGCGCGGGCCGGGCACGCCGCGGGGGCTGCCGCACTCAGGGCGATTGGAACACCCGCAGTCGGGACGGCCGCACGGCAGGTCGTCCTGCGCCTGGGCGTGTCGTCGCTCTATCGTTACGCACCGCTCGTCGCGTCACCGGGCCCGGCGGTGCTGATCGTCTACGCGATGGTGAACCGCCCGTATGTCCTCGACCTGCAACCTGATCGGTCGCTCGTGCGGGCGCTGCTCGGTGCCGGACTGGACATCTATCTGCTGGACTGGGGTGATCCGGCACCGGCCGATCGATACCTGCCGTTGTCCGAGTATGCGCTCGGTCGAATCGGTGCCTGTGTCGATTCGGTCAGTGCCCGCCAGGGAGGATTGCCGGTCAACCTGCTCGGCGTCTGCCAGGGCGGCACGCTGTCGGCGTGCTACGCGGCGCTGCGTCCCGCGCGGGTCGCGCGACTGGTGACGACGGTGACGCCCGTCGATTTTCAAACGCCGGGAGACCTGCTGAGCAACCTGGTGCGTTACGTGGACGTCGCAGGGCTAGTCGACGCCTACGGTAATGTGCCGGGCGAGCTGCTGAACGGGATGTTCCTGGGACTGCGGCCGTTCCGGCTGGGGCAGCAGAAGTACGTGCATGCCGCGCGCCGGGCGCGGGACGCCGACGCGATGCGCGGCTTTGCCCGTATGGAACACTGGATCAACGACAGCCCCGCGCAACCGGGTGCGGCGTTCGCGCAGTTCGTGCGTGACCTGTATCAGCGCAATGCACTCGCGCGCGGGGAATTCGTGCTGGGGGAGGAGCGGGTCGACCTGCGCCGGCTGACGATGCCGGTGCTCAATCTCTACGCCCGGAACGATCACATCGTGCCGCCGGCGGCATCGCTCGCGCTGCGGGAACTGGCCGGGACTCGCGACTACCGGGCGGTCGAAATCGCGGGCGGGCACATCGGCCTGTACGTGAGCACGACCGCATTGCGGTCGGTGCCGGCCGTGATCGCCGACTGGATCAGGGCGACGCACGCCGGCCGGGGAGCAGGCGGTTAAAGCACCCCCGGGCTCGTCAGGGCGACGAGTGACCGGGGGAAGGGGAGGTCAACCTTTGAATCGGTAGCTCGCGGTTCAGGCGGCCTTCTTGACGGGCGCCTTCTTCACGGCCGCCTTCGCGGCATTGTTCAGCTTGGTCTCGTACCATGCCGTCAGTTCGTTACGCAGGTCGTTCATGAGTTCGGCGGTCTTGCGGGCGTTGGCGGCGAACTTCTGCTGCAGGCCCGATGCCAGTTCCATCTGGGTCGTCAGGATGTCCTTGTAACCGCGCGGCTCGCCGAACATCGCAAACTGGGCAACACCGGTCTCGACGTAGGTGTTGACGAGTTCGATCTGCTGCGCGGTGATCTGATCGGCGACCTTCGCCGCGATCGCCTCGAGTTCCTTGACGGACTCGTAGGCGTCCTTGCCGAACGACTGCCACTGCTCGATGTATTCGGTCTGCTGAATCACGGGTAACTCCTCGTGTTCCTCCCGGCCTGCCGGGACGTTGTTGATGGACTCGTGCCCCGTCGCCTTGGAACGGCCTTGCTTCAATTTCACCGTGTGGCGACTCTTGTTGTTGTGCCGCATTGCAGCAATGTTGCGTCGCAATATAGCGGCTGGTCGGTGGCCCCGTCAATGCCCGCCGGCGCTGCCGGCGGGCAGCGGGAGCCGGGACTCAGGCGGCCTTCTTGGTCTTGATGCGATCGGCGGCCTGCTCGAAGCTCTTCTCGAACCAGGTGACGAGCTCGGAACGGATCTCCTCGCCCAGCTTCGCGGCGTCGCGCAGCTGGTCGATCGCGGTCTTCGCCGTGGCGCGGGTGTTCTCGGCCTGGGCGGCAACCAGCGCCTGGAAGTTTTCGGCCTTTGCCGCGACCTCGGCGTGCTTGGAGGCCTGGGTCAGCAGCGTCGTCACGGCCTGCTGGTGGAAGCCCAGCACGCGATTGACGAGCTGCTGCTGCATCTGGGTCAGGTGCTTGAAGGACTCGAGGGTGCTACGGGTCGTCTCTTCCCACTGCTTGACGGTGTCGTTGGTCATGCTTGCGCTCTCCTATGGATGGCTGCTCAGGGGTGGCGCACCTTTTGTGCGGTGCATCATGGTGCAGCGCAACATATCGCCCCGGGCGAGGCTTGTCAAGCGCTTCCGCCGAGGTTCTCCGACGGCCCGCGGCGAAGGTCTCGGCAACACCTTGTTTCCGCGCTTTCCAACCCGGGGTTCGTTCCATTAGAGTCTCGCCTCCCCGAACGGCCCCGGCGATGCCTGCACACCGGCTGCGGAGCCAGAAAATGCCAAACGGTTCAGGAGGATGTGGATGAACGTGGCACACGAAGGCTTGCACGAATGGGTCCGGCGGATGGCCGGGCTGACCGGTGCCCACCGCGTCCACTGGTGCGATGGCAGCGTGGCTGAACTGAAGGACATGTTCGCCCTGCTCGAGAAGGCCGGAACGGCCCTGCCGCTGAACCCGGACAAGCGACCGAACAGCTACCTCGTGCGTTCCGACCCTGCGGACGTGGCGCGGGTCGAGGATCGGACCTTCATCTGCAGCGAGCAGCCCGAGGACGCCGGCCCGAGCAACAACTGGGTCGCCCCGGCGCAGATGCGCGCCACGCTGCAGCACCTGTTCACCGGGTGCATGCGCGGCCGGACGATGTACGTCATCCCGTTCAGCATGGGGCCGATCGGCTCCCACATTGCCCACACCGGCATCGAGCTCACCGACTCCCCCTACGTGGTCGCGAGCATGCACCTGATGACGCGCGTGGGTACGGAGGTACTTGCGCAGCTCGGTACCGACGGAGCCTACGTGCCCTGCGTGCATTCGGTCGGCAAACCGCTCGACGAGGGCGCGGCCGACGTGGAGTGGCCCTGCAACCCCGACAACCGCTATATCGTGCATTTTCCCGAGACGCGGGAGATCTGGTCGTTCGGTTCCGGCTACGGCGGGAACGCGCTGCTCGGCAAGAAGTGCTTCGCGCTGCGGATTGCATCGGTGATGGCACGGGACGAGGGCTGGCTCGCGGAACACATGCTGATCCTGAAGATCACCAATCCCGAGGGCCGCTCGAAGTACGTCTGCGGCGCGTTCCCGAGCGCCTGCGGCAAGACCAATCTGGCGATGCTCGATCCGACCCTGCCCGGCTGGAAGGTCGAGACCATCGGTGACGACATCGCGTGGATGAAGTTCGGCGCCGACGGCAGGCTCTACGCGATCAATCCGGAGGCCGGATTCTTCGGC
>CAYOJP010000212.1:0-6416 GCA_964404305.1 uncultured Gammaproteobacteria bacterium | reverse complement strand
TCTTCGACCTGATGGAGAAGTTCGCCGGCTACGGCTTCAACAAGTCGCACTCGGCCGCCTACGCGCTCGTCGCCTACCAGACGGCGTGGCTCAAGGCGCACTACCCCGCGGCGTTCATGGCGGCAGTGCTGTCCGCCGACATGGACAACACCGACAAGGTAGTGCCGATGATCCACGAGAGCCGGCGCATGGGGCTCGTGGTCGAGTCGCCGCACGTCAATGCCTGCCGGCACGCGTTCACGGTGGCCGACGCGCGCACCATCCGCTACGGCCTCGGCGCGATCAAGGGCGTCGGCGAGTCCGCCATCGAGAGCGTGCTCGGCGAGCGCGAGGCGAACGGGGCGTTCGCCGATCTGTTCGACCTGTGCCGGCGCGTCGACCTGCGCCGCGCCAACCGCCGGGTCCTCGAGGCGCTCATCAAGGGCGGCGCGCTCGACGGCCTGGGGCCCAGCCGGCGGGCGCAGTTCGAGGCGCTCGACGCCGCGCTGCAGATGGCCGAGCAGCAGGCGCAGAACAGCCAGACGGGGCAGGACGACCTGTTCGGCCTGGCAGCCGCGGCGCCGACCGGCCCGGTCACCGGGCCGGGCTGGACCAGCACCGCCGAGTGGCCCGAGGACGAGCGGCTCGACTTCGAGAAGCAGACGCTCGGCCTGTACCTCACGGGGCACCCGATCGAGCGCTACGCGGACGAGCTCGCGGGCCTGGCACCGTGCCGGCTCGCGGACCTGCGGCCCGGCGTGCGCCGCGTCGCCGGCCTGGTGATGGACGTGCGCACCGTCAACGGCCGTCGCGGACGCATCGCCTTCGCGACCATCGACGATTGCACGGCGCGTGTGGACGTGCGCATCTTCGCCGAGCTCTACGAGCGGCGCATCGAGGCGCTCGGCAAGGATCGCATCGTCGTCGTGGAGGGCGAGTACGCACTCGACGAGTTCTCCGGCGAGCACCAGCTGACCGCCGAGGCGCTGTGGTCGGTGGACGAGGCGCGCGCGAAGTTCGCACGCCGGCTGGTGCTGAGCGTCGCGGGCCCGGAGGCGGGCAACGGCTTCGCCGACGCGCTGGCGGGCGACATCGCCGGTCGTGCCGGTCCCTGCCCGATCGAGATCGACTACCTGGGCGAGTGCGCCCGCGCGCGCATCCGGCTCGGGCGGGAGTGGCAGGTCAATCCGAGCGGCGATCTCGTCGAGCGGCTGCGCGCGCGCTACGGCCGCGAGCGCGTGCGGCTCGAGTACTGAGCAGCGCGGGCACGGCGCGGCGGCGGCCGTGCCGTGCCCGCCCGCAGTGTCGGTCAGGCGGCCTGCGTAAAGCCCCAGATCCAGTACAGCACGGCCAGTACCTGCACCGAGAACAGGGTGGCGCGGACCAGCACCGCCGGCACGCTGGTGGAGGCCATGTGCGTCAGCGATTGCCCGATGCGGGCAGCGAGGGCAATCAAGGCCAGCCCGTCGGTCACCGCGGTCTGCCCGGTGGCGATGGCGTAGAGCAGGGCGCCGGCGACGATCGCGAGATTCTCCAGGCAGTTCGCGAGCGCGCGGGTCACCCGCAGTCCGAACGCATCGAGGTCGCGGCCGTCGGCGGCGAACCCGTTGAGGGGCATGCCGCGCCCGACGGCGGCGAAGCGTACGCCGAGCAGGACGAAGGTCAGCAGGATGGCCCAGACGATGAATCCCAGCAGTGCGGTGGCAGTGGCGGTCATGGCGGTTCTCCCCGGTTTTGCGGGCCTCTGGCGGGCCTGCCGCCCTCGAGCATAGGCCGCCGGCGGTCGCCCGTACACGGCCGCGGCGGGGGGCTGCGCCGGGGAACGTCCCGCGCCGGGCCCCGGGGCCGATATAATCGTCTCTTTCACGAATCGTCCCTGCATGAACCTCAACTTCCTCGATTTCGAGCAGCCGATCGCCGAACTGCAGGCCAAGATCGAAGAGCTGCGCTACGTGAGCGACGGCGCGGCGGTCAGCATCACGGACGAGATCGGGCGCCTGCAGGCCCGCGCCCGCGACCTGACGCGGGCGATTTTCGCGAGCCTCACGCCCTGGCAGATCGCGCGCCTCGCGCGGCACCCGCAGCGGCCGTTCACGCTCGACTACGTGCAGCGCCTGTGCACCGATTTCGAGGAACTGCACGGCGACCGCCGCTTCGGCGACGACCCCGCGCTGGTGGCGGGCGTGGCCCGGTTCAACGGCCGCCCGGTCGCGATTCTCGGCCACCAGAAAGGCCGCAATACCAGGGAGAACCTGCACCGCAACTTCGGCATGCCGCGTCCGGAGGGCTATCGCAAGGCGCTGCGTGTGATGGAACTGGCCGAGCGGTTCCGCCTGCCTGTCCTCTCCTTCATCGACACGCCCGGGGCCTTCCCGGGCATCGATGCGGAGGCGCGCGGGCAGAGCGCCGCGATCGCCGAGAACCTGCTGGCCATGGCAACGCTGCGGGTGCCGATCGTGGCCACGGTGATCGGGGAAGGCGGGTCGGGCGGGGCGCTCGCGATCGGCGTTTGCGATCGGCTCCTGATGCTCCAGTACGGCACCTACGCCGTGATCTCGCCGGAGGGCTGCGCCTCGATCCTGTGGAAGAGCGCCGAGAAGGCCGCCGAGGCCGCCGAGGCGATGGGGCTCACCTCCGGACGGCTGCACGAGCTGGGCCTGGTGGACGAGGTGATCGAGGAACCGCTCGGCGGCGCGCATCGGGATCCCGACGCGATGGCACAGAGCCTGGGGGAGCGACTGCAGGCGGCGCTCGGCGATCTCGGTGGCGTCGATGCGTCCGCGCTGGTCGAGCGGCGCACGCAGCGCCTGCGCCGCTATGGCCAGTTCCGCGACGGCTGACCGCCGCTCGCTGCGGCTGACCTCCTGATCCACGGGGACCGATGAGCGCCCCCACCGATCTCGCAGGCCGCGTCGGGGCGGTCCTCGCCGCCGAGAGCGGCCTGGACAGGATCGTCCTGGCGCTGAGCGGAGGCCGCGACTCCATCGTGCTGCTGGATGTGCTCGCCGGGCTGTGCGGAGCGAGCGGCCTGCCGCTGGTGGCGGTGCACGTGAACCACGGGCTGCATCCGGACGCCGGGCGCTGGGCGGAGTTCTGCCGGGCGCGCTGCGAGGCGCTCGGGGTGCCGCTGACCGTCGTGCCCCTCGGCCGCCGGCCCGCGGCGGGCGACAGCCTCGAGGCCTGGGCGCGGCGCGAGCGCTATGCCGCGCTCGCCGCCTGCATGCGCCGCGGGGATGCCCTGCTGACCGCCCACCATGCCGCCGACCGCGCCGAGACCGTGCTCCTGGCGCTGCTGCGCGGCGCCGGCAGCCACGGCCTGCGAGGTTTCGCGCCGCGGCGGCCGTTTCCGCCGGGCGTGCTGTTGCGGCCGCTCGCGGACTGCCCGGCACCGGCGCTCGCCGCGCATGCCGCCCGCCGCGGCCTGGCGTGGGTGGAGGATCCCGCCAACCGGGATCCGCGGCACCCGCGCAACTGGCTGCGGCACGCCTGGCTGCCGCCCCTGCGCGAGCGCTGGCCGGGACTCGACGCGACCCTCGGGCAGGTTGCCGTGCTGCAGGCGCAGACCGCCGGCCTGCTCGACGCCCTGGCCGACGCCGATCTGCCCCCCGGTGCCGGACCGCTGCCGCTCGCGGCGCTGGCGCCCCTGGACGCGGCGCGGCGCGCGAACGCCGTGCGCCGCTGGATCCGGCGTGCCGGTGTCCCTGCGCCCGGCCGTGACGTGCTCGCGCAGATCCTGCGGCAGGGCCTGGAGGCCCGGCCGGACTCGGCGCTGAGGATCCGCTGGAACGGCGCCGAGCTGCGCCGGCATGCGGGCCGCCTGTACCTGCTCGCGCCCCTGCCGCCGCCGCCGCCGGCCGGCGAGCGCTGGGCCTGGCAGCCGCCTGCCGATCTGGCGCTGCCGGGCGGCACGCTGCGCGCCGTGCCGGCACCCGGGGGTTTGCGAGTGCCTGCGGGGGTCGGCCTCGCGGTCGGCTTCCGGGCGGGCGGCGAGCGCGTGCGGCTTCCCGGGCGCGCGCATCGCACGCCCCTGAAGGAACTCTTCCGGGCAGCGGGGATGCCGCCGTGGGTGCGCGCGCGCACGCCGATCGTGTACGCGGACGGACAGCCCGCCGCGGTGCCCGGCCTGGGCGCGTTCGAGCCGTGGGTCGCCGCCGGCGGCGAGGCGGGACTCGGGATCGCCTGGGATCCGCACGGGTCGTGAGTCCCGGCCGCGCAGGATGGCCGCTGCCGCCCGGGATCGCTATCGTGGCGACTCCCCCGACTGGGACAGTCGCATGCCGACCCCCGAGCCCGCCAACCCCGACTACGCCGGCGTCGTCGAAGCCCTGATCGGCGGCATGCCGATCGCCGGCTTCCTGGGCCTGCGCTTCCTGCGGCTCGCACCGGGCAGCGCGGAACTCGAGATCCCGTACCGCCCGGAACTGGCGTTCACCGCCGGCGCCTTCCAGGCCGGCATCGTCGCCACGCTGCTCGATCTCGCCGGCGGCGCAGCGGCCGCGACGCTGCTGCCGCCGGGCTGGAGCACGTCGACGCTCGATTTCACGGTGAAGTTCATCGCCCCCACGCGCGGCGAGCGGCTGATTGCCCGCGCGTGCACGGTCGCGCCGGGCCGCTCGCTCGCCAGCAGCGAGTCCCGGGTCTGGACCGCGACGGGCGCCGGCGAGCGGCTCTGCGCCACGGGGCTGGTGACGATGCGCCACTTCGAGATCAAGTGATGCACGACGGAGCGCGGTTCCCCCGGCTTCGCAGCGTGCTCACCTGCCCGCACTGCGGGCAGGCGACGCCCGAGGATCTGCCGCTCGACGCCTGCGTCATCGTTCACGCGTGCGCCGCCTGCGGCCGGGTCCTGCGGCCGCGCGCGGGCGACTGCTGCGTGTTCTGCTCGTACGGCACGGTGCCGTGCCCGCCGGTCCAGATCGGTCGCACCGGTGGGCACGGGTGAGACGGAGCGGGGCATGACCGTGGACTGGACCCTGTTCGACACCGCGATCGGCCGCTGCGGCGTCGCGTGGAATGCGCGCGGCGTCGTCGGCGTGCAATTGCCCGAGACGACCGTGCAGGCAACGCGGGCGCGCATGCGCAGCCGCTTTCCCCAGGGACGCGAGGCCGCGCCCACGCCGGTGGCGCGCGCCGCGATCGAGGGTATCGCCGCGCTGCTGGAAGGCCGGCCGGCCGACCTCGCCGGCGTCGCGCTCGATCTCGAGCGCGTGCCCGCTTTCCACCGCCGCGTCTACGCCGCCGCGCGCGACATCGCTCCCGGCACGACCCGCACCTACGGCGACCTCGCCGCCAGCTGCGGTTCGCCCGGCGCCGCCCGCGCGGTCGGCCAGGCGCTCGCGCGCAATCCGTTCGCGCTCGTGGTGCCCTGCCACCGCGTGCTGGCCGCGAACGGACGCCCCGGCGGCTTCTCCGCGAACGGCGGCGTGAACACCAAGCTGCGCCTCCTCGCCCTCGAGGCCACGCCGGCCCCGGCCCGGGGCGGCCTGTTCGCGGGTGGCCACGGCTTCGGCTTCGATCCGGCCGTGGCGGTCGCGCACCTGCGCGCCGCCGATCCCGCGCTCGGCCGCCTCATCGACGCGGTGGGTCCGTTCGGCATGCGGGTGAAGGTCACGCCCAGCGTATTCGCCGCGCTGGCGGAGGCGATCGTCTACCAGCAGCTCTCGGGCAAGGCGGCAGCCACCATCCACGGCCGGCTTTGCGACCTGTTCCCGCGCGCGCCGGCGGGCCCGACGCCGGAACGGATCCTGCGCGCCAGGGACGACTCGCTGCGCGCGGCCGGACTGTCGCGCCCGAAGATCCTCGCGCTGCGCGACCTGGCGCGCCGCTGCGCGGAGGGGCACGTGCCGACGCTGGCGCAGCTGCATGCGATGGAGAACGAGGCGATCGTCGAGCGCCTCACCGCGGTTCGCGGCATCGGGCGCTGGACCGTGGAGATGCTGCTGATGTTCCGCCTGGGCCGCCCCGACGTCCTGCCGCTGGACGATCTGGGCATCCGCAAGGGCTATGCGGCCGCCTTCGGCAAGCGCGAACCGCCGGCGCGCGATGCGCTCGAGCGGCGCGGCCGGCGCTGGCAGCCCTGGCGCACCGTGGCGAGCTGGTACCTGTGGCGAGCGGCGGAGCGGGGCAGCTGAGCGGCGGAGCAGAATCATGCTGCATCGGGGGCCGCAGTGAGCGTCGACTGCGCTCCGCTGACAGAGCGGAATCGTGCTGCACCTGACGTCGGGAAACCCTGGGCGCCGGTGCCGGGCAGGGCCACGGCGACCGTGAGCGCTCGGGACGCGCGCGACCGAGCGCTACAGGGACGTACTCGAGCGCGTCGCGGCGGACCCGCCCGGCACCGGCGCCGGCCGCAGTGATCGACATTTCCGCTCGTCTGTATAGCCGGCAACCGGCCCGGCCGCCCGTGGCCGGACACGGGCGCATGGAAGTGGCGACCC
>CAYOJP010000211.1:0-6423 GCA_964404305.1 uncultured Gammaproteobacteria bacterium | reverse complement strand
GAGCGCGACGAGTCGCCGCGGGCGATCGCCGCGGCCGGCTACGACCCGGCGGTCGTACGGCGCGTGGCGCGGATGGTCGATCGGGCGGAGTACAAGCGCCGGCAGGCGGCGCCCGGCGTGCGCGTGACGCAGCGCGCCTTCGGCCGCGAGCGGCGGTTTCCGATTACCTCGGGGTGGGACGAGGGGGGGAGTGGTGACTGGTGACTGGTGACTGGTGACTGGGGACTGGGGACTGGTACGAACGTCGATGCCGAGGCGACGACGGTCAGTCGCCCGCTCGTGTTACCAATCACCAGTCACCAGTCACCGCTAGCGGACCCGCGTCTCCTTCGCCCGGAACAGCCCCGGGTGGTTCGGGTAGTTCAGCTCCAGCACGCGCAGGGCGTCGTCGGCCAGATCGTCCATCTCGAGCACCCGGTAGGCGCGCGACATGACGACCAGCGCGTCCGGCATGGCCGGCGTCTGCTGGTAGTTCTCCACCACGTAGCGCGCGCGGTTGGCGGCGGCGACGAAGGCGCCGCGGCGCATGTAGTAGTTGGCCACGTTCACCTCGTGCTGGGCCAGCACGTTGCGCAGGTACACCATGCGCTGCCGCGCGTCCTCGACGTAGCGGGACTGCGGGAAGCGCTTGATGAGCTCGGAGAAGTCCTCGAACGAGCGCAGCGAGGCGCCCGGGTCGCGCTGGGACGGGTCGGTCGGCAGGTAGCGCTGGGTGAGCCCCTTGCCGGTGTTGAAGTTGGACAGGCCCTTCAGATAGAAGGCGTAGTCCATGTGCGGGTGCGCCGGATACAGCTTCAGGAAGCGATCGCAGGCGGCGATCGCCTCGGCACCCTTCTCCGATTTGTAGTACGAGTACGCCAGTTCGAGCTGCGCCTGCTGGGCATAGGGGCCGAACGGGAAGCGCGCCTGCAGCTTCTCGTAGTATTCGATGGCACCGTCGTAGTAGCCCGAATCCATGCGATCGCGGGCCGCCTGGTAGAGCTGCTCGGCGGACATGCTCTCGGTCTCGTCGGGCTTGTCACGGAAGTAGCTGCAGCCCGAGGCGAGCGTCGAGGCAAGGAGCACGAAGCAGATGAGCAGACGTTGCATGCGCGGGGAACCGGCGGGGCCGGCGGGATGCCGGGGCGATGCTGCTATTCTATTTCCCCGGCTCCCCCGGGTCCAAGCATTCGCACCGCCGCCCTCGTGAGCGACGATCGGACACTGCGCGCCACCGTTCCCGCGGACTGCGCCGGATTGCGGCTCGATCAGGCGCTCGCGCGCCTGTTCGGGGACTATTCGCGCAGCCTGCTCAAGCAGTGGCTGCTCGACGGCCGGGTGCTGCTCGACGGCCGCCAGGTGCGCCCGCGCACCGCGGTCGCTGGCGGCGAGCGGATCGAACTGCAGCCCGCGCCGGCCGCCGCGGACGAGCCCGGGTGGGCGGCGCAGGCCGCGCCCTTCGCCATCGTCCACGAGGACGCCGATCTGATCGTCCTCGACAAGCCCGCCGGGCTGGTCGTGCATCCGGGCGCGGGCAACCCCGACCCCACGCTGCTCAACGCGCTGCTCGCGCATGCCCCGGAGGTCGCCGGCCTGCCGCGCGCCGGCATCGTCCACCGCCTCGACAAGGACACCTCGGGCCTGATGGTCGTCGCCCGTTCCCGGCGCGCGCACACCCGGCTCGTCGCGGCGCTGCGCGACCGCGAGGTGACGCGCGTCTACGACGCGATCGTGCGCGGGCGGCTGGTCTCCGGCGCCACCATCGACGCGCCCGTCGGCCGCGATCCGCGCCACCGCACCCGCATGGCGGTGACCGCGGGCGGGCGCAAGGCGGTCACGCACTACCGCGTGCTGCAGCGCTACGCGCATTTCAGCCGCGTCGAAGTGCGCCTCGAGACCGGCCGCACGCACCAGATCCGCGTGCACCTCGCGCACGCCGGCCATCCCCTGGTCGGCGATCCGGTCTACGGCGGCCGGGCCAGGCTGCCCGCCGGCGCCGGCGCCGCGCTGCTGGCGGCCCTGCGCGCGTTCCATCGCCAGGCGCTGCACGCGACGCGGCTCGCCTTCGCCCATCCCGCCGACGGCCGGCCGCTGGAGTTCAGCGCGCCGCCGCCGGCCGACTACGCCGCGCTCCTCGAGGTGCTCGCGCGGGAGGACTCGCCGTGATCGACCGCCGTGCCCCCCTGTGGCTCTGGTTCGCCCTGTTCACCGTCTCCGGATTCTCCGGGCTCATCTACGAGTCGATCTGGTCGCACTACCTCAAGCTGCTGCTCGGCCACGCCGCGCACGCGCAGACGATCGTGCTCGCCATCTTCATGGGCGGCATGGCGCTCGGCAGCGCGCTCGCCAGCCGCCTCACCCTGCGGCTGCCGAACCTGCTGCGCGGCTATGCCGCGGTGGAGGGGCTCATCGGGCTCGCCGGGCTGGCGTTCCACCCCGGCTTCGTCGGCGCCAGCGGCTTCCTGCACGGGAGCATCCTGCCGGCGCTCGCCTCCCCGGAGGCGATCACCGCGGCCAAGTGGGGCTTCGCCGCCGCCGCCATCCTGCCGCAGTCCTGCCTGCTCGGGATGACCTTCCCGCTCATGACCGGCGGCATCCTGCGCGCCTTCCCGGCCGCGCCGGGGCGGTCACTGGCGACCCTGTACTTCTGCAACAGCCTCGGCGCCGCGATCGGCGTGCTGGCGAGCGGGTTCTGGCTCGTCGCCGCGGTCGGCCTGCCCGGCACGGTGCTCACCGCGGGCCTGGTCAACGTGGCGCTCGCCGCGCTCGTCTGGCTGCTTGCCTCCGGCCACACCGGCACCGGGGCGGCGCCCGCCCCGACGGCGACGGACCGCGGCCGCGACCGGCTGTGGCTGGCGATGCTCGCCATCGCCGCCGGCACCGGGCTCGCGTCCTTCATCTACGAGATCGCCTGGCTGCGCATGCTGTCGATGGTGCTCGGGGCGGCGACGCACTCCTTCGAGCTGATGCTGTCGGCGTTCATCCTCGGCCTGGCGCTCGGCGGCCTGTGGGTACGCAACCGCATCGACGCGGCCGCCGACGCGCCCGGCTTCCTCGGCATCGTGCAGATCGTGATGGGGGTGGCCGCGCTCGCCTCGGCCGCGATCTACGGGCAGGCCTTCGAGGCCATGGCATGGCTGCTGCGCGGGCTGGCCCGCACCGACGCCGGGCACTCGATGTTCATGCTCGGCAGCCACGCACTGGCGCTGATGGTGATGCTGCCCGCCACGTTCTGCGCCGGCATGACGCTGCCCCTCATCACCCATATCCTGCTGCGGGCGGGCCGCGGCGAGCGCACCATCGGCGCGGTCTACGCCGCGAACACGGTCGGTGCCATCGCGGGCGTCGCCTTCGCGGTGCACGTGGGCATGCCGCACCTGGGGCTGCGCAACACCCTGGCCGCGGGCGCGGCGCTCGACCTCGTGCTGGGCGTCGCCATCCTCGCCGGCGTGCGCGGGCGCGCGCCCCGGCGCTTCGCGCTCGGCACGGTGACGGCGATCGCGGCGCTGGCGGCGACCCTGGTCTTCGTGGAACTGGACCCCTGGCGGATGGCCTCCGGCGTCTACCGCTACGGCCGCGCGGAGCTGTCGCGCAGCAACACGATGCTGTTCCACCGCGACGGCAAGACCGCGACCATCAACCTCATCCGCACGCCCGAGGGCAAGGTCAGCATCATGACCAACGGCAAGCCCGACGCGGCAATCGCCATGGCACCGGGCGCCGAGGCCGCGCCGGACGAGCCCACCATGGTGCTCGCGGCCGCGGTGCCACTCGCCCTGCGGCCGCAGGCCCGCAGCGCCGCCAACATCGGCATGGGCTCGGGACTGACCACCAGCACCCTGCTGGCCTCCTCGCGCCTGACGCGGGTGGACACGATCGAGATCGAGGCCGCGATGGTCGAGGGCGCGCAGGGCTTCCGCCCGCGGGTGGAGCGCGCCTACACCGATCCGCGCGGGCAGATCCACATCGACGACGCGAAGTCCTTCTTCGCCGCGCGCGGGCAGCGCTACGACATCATCGTCTCGGAACCCTCCAACCCGTGGATCAGCGGCGTCGCCAACCTGTTCACCGACGAGTTCTACGGCGTGGTGCGCCGCTACCTCACCGCGGACGGGGTCCTCGTGCAGTGGCTGCAGATCTACGAGACCGACATCCGCATCCTGGCGAGCGTGGTGACCGCCCTCGGGCGGCACTTCGAGCACTGGGTCATCTATCACACCGACAACGCCAACATCCTCATCGTCGCCGCCAACGGCTCCGGCGTGGACGATCCGGTCGGCGTCATCTTCGACGACGCCGCCCTCGCCGCCGAACTCGAGCGGGTCGGCGTGCGCACGCTCGGCGACCTGCGGCTGCAGCGCCTGGCCGGCGACCGGGCGCTCGCGCCGCTGTTCGCGTCCTACGGCTCGCCGGTCAACTCCGACTACTTCCCCTACGTCGATCAGCACGCCGCCCGGGCGCGTTTCCTCGGGCGCGACGCGATGGACCTCGTGCTGCTCGCCGATGCGCCGCTGCCGGTGCTCGACATGCTCGAGCCGACGCGCGGCGGCCCGGCGGCCGAGCCGACGCCGCGCCGGTACAACCTGCAGGTGGCTGCCCGCGAGCGGTCCCGCGCGGCCCTCGCGGTCGTCCTGGGCGAGCCCGCCCCCGCGGGCACGGGCCTGTCGGAGTCCCTCGCGATGGAGGCCGCGCTGGTCGCCGGCGGCCACTGTGCCGGCCACGGCGACACCTGGCTGCGGGCGATGTTCCGGCTCGCGGCCTACGTGGTCCCCCACCTCACCGGACCGGAGCTGACGCGGCTGTTCGCGCACGTGCACGCGGGCGGCTGCGCGACCCTCGCGGGCCCGGAGGCCGCCGACTGGCTCGCCCTGTTCGAGGCCGCCGGCCGGCGCGACGCCCCGGCGCTGGCGCACCTGGCGACCGCGCTCCTGGAACGCGGCGCCGATCGCGGCGACGCCGAGCGGACCGGCTACCTGGTCGCCGCCGCCATGCTGGGCCGCCTGGCGCAGGGGCAACCGCAGGCCGCGGTCGCGCTGTGGGAACGGCACGTCCCCGGCTGGAACCCGGATACCGTCAACCTGCCGCTGCGGCTGCTGCTCGCCCATGCCCGGCAGGGCAGCGTCGAGCGGGAACCGCGGTGACCGGGCTGGCCGTCGCGGGCGCGATCGTCCCCGACTGGCCCGCACCGCCCTCGGTGCGGGCAGTCGCGACGACCCGCGAGGGCGGGGCGAGCGGACCGCCCTGGACGGGGTTCAACCTGGGCGCCCACGTCGGCGACGACCCCGCGGCGGTCGCGGCCAACCGGGCGCGCCTGCGGCAGGTGCTCGGCCTGCCGGCGGAACCGCTGTGGCTGACGCAGGTGCACGGCGCGCGGGTCGTGGAGGTCGGCCCCGGGTCGCCGGCCGACCCCCTCGCGGACGGCTGTGTCACCTCCGGACCCGGCGTCGCCTGCGCCATCCTGACGGCGGACTGCCTGCCGATCCTGCTGTGCGACCGGGCCGGCACGCGCGTCGGCGCGCTGCATGCCGGCTGGCGCGGACTGGCGGCGGGCATCGTCGCCGCGGGCGTGACGGCCATGCGCCGCCCCGCCCGGGAGGTGCTGGCCTGGCTCGGGCCGGGCATCGGCCCGGGGGCCTACGAGGTCGGGCCCGAGGTCCGCGACGCCTTCCTCGCCCGCCATCCCGGTCTGGCGGTCGCCTTCACGCCCGGCCGCCCGGGGCACTGGCAGCTCGCGCTGGCCGCGGCCGCGCGCCTGCTGCTGCAGGCCGCGGGCGTGGCCGCGGTGCACGACTGCGGGCTGTGCACCCA
This sequence comes from uncultured Gammaproteobacteria bacterium, assembly GCA_964404305.1. Lineage (GTDB taxonomy): Bacteria > Pseudomonadota > Gammaproteobacteria > JADZEE01 > JADZEE01 > CAYOJP01. Next base: position 636 of record CAYOJP010000211.1, on the reverse strand, counting down.
CGCCGACCCGGCCCGCTTCTACTCGCACCGCCGCGACGGCACGACCGGGCGCGGTGCGAGCCTGATCTGGATCACGCCCGCCGGGCCCGCGGGCGCCCGGCCGGCTTGATCGCCGGGGCCGGCGCCCTCATCTGGGGGTCATCCGCAAGCCGCGAGAACGAGGCCACCGATGCGACCCGACAAGATGACCACCCGCCTGCAGGCCGCCCTGGGCGAGGCCCAGAGCCTCGCGCTCGGCCGCGACCACCAGTTCATCGACCCCCTGCACCTGGCGGCGGCCCTGCTCGCCGACGAGGCCTCCGGGCTCGCCGGCCTGCTGCAGGGCGCCGGCGCCGATCCCGCGCGCCTGGCGCGCGAGATCGACCGCGCCCTGGAGCGGCTGCCGCGCGTGGAGGGCGCCGGCGGCGAGGTGCATCCGTCGAACGAACTGGTGCGCCTGCTCAACCTCACCGACAAGCTGGCGCAGAAGCGCAAGGACAAGTTCATCTCCAGCGAGCTCGTGCTGCTCGCCGCGCTGGAGGACCGCGGCGCGCTCGGCGACCTGCTGCGCAAGGCGGGACTCGACCGCGCGCGGCTGGAGCAGGCCATCGAGCGCATGCGCGGCGGGGAGCGCGTGGAGGAGCAGGGCGCCGAGGA
>CAYOJP010000210.1:1758-6440 GCA_964404305.1 uncultured Gammaproteobacteria bacterium | reverse complement strand
TACGTCCATGTATCGCTCGGTCGCGCGCGTCCTGCGCGCTCACGGTCGCCGCGGATTGCCCCGGCACCAGCGCCGCGCGGAGCGTTGGCCCCGACTTCGGACGTTTTGCTTTCAACCCGACGCCGCGCGCGCCAGCGACTGCAGGATCTGGATCACGTTGCGCTCGGTCGCCCGGATGTGCTGCTGCACCAGCGCGGTCGCCTTCTCCACGTCGCGCGCCAGTACCGCGTCGAGGATGCGCCGGTGCTCGGCCGACTTGCCCCGCTCGGTGGTGCGTGAGCGGGCGGAGAAGATCCGGTAGCGCTCGGCCTCGTCGAACAGCGATTCGATCATCTGCCGCAGCCGCAGGGAGGTGCAGCCGGCGTAGACGGCCAGGTGGAACGCGCGGTGGCGCGCGGACCAGGTGTCATCGAGTACCAGCGCCGCTCCGGTCAGGCGCTTCTCCACGACCGACAGGCCGTGGAAGGCGGCGACCACCCCGGCCTCCCAGTCCTCCGAGCCATGGACGAGCGCGTCGCGCAAGGCCTCGGTCTCGAGCAGCAGTCGCGCGCGCGCCAGGTCGGCCATGCTCGCGGCGGTGATCGGGGCGACCCGGAACCCGCGGTTGTCCAGGGCGCGGACCAGTCCCTGCTGAACCAGGCGGTTGAGCGCCTCCCGCAGCGGGCTGCTGCTCAGTCCGAAGCGGCGGCTCAGTTCGTCGATGCGCAGGCGCTGGTCGGGCTCGAACTCGCAGCGGACGATGGCGCGGCGCAGTGCCTGGCAGGCCTGCTCGCTCAAGGGTGCCGCCGCTGTTTCCGGCGCGGGCGTCAGGGTCGTGGGGTGCATGCCGGAGCGGCTCCCGCGTTGCGCATATTCGGTGGATTATGCACAATGCGTCCAACAGGCACAAAACTTCCGGGGTTCACGAACCATGCGCTTCATCTCCTTCGCACGCAACGGCAAGCAGGGCTTCGGGATCGTCCGGGACGCTGGCGTCGTCGACCTGACGGACCGGCACGGCGCGGCCACGCTGGCCGAGCTCCTCGGCCGGGGGCTGCAGCGCGCGGCGATGGACGAGGCCGCCGGCCGCAAGGCCGACTTCGCGCTGCAGGACGTCGAACTGCTGCCCGTCATCCCGAATCCGACCAAGATCATCTGCGTGGGCATCAACTACGTGGCCCACGCCGAGGAGGCCGGCCGCAAGGTCGGCAAGTTCCCGGTCATCTTCCACCGCTTCGCCGACACGCTGGTCGCGCACGGCAAGCCGCTCGTGCGTTCGAAGGTGTCGAACGAATTCGATTACGAGGGCGAACTCGCCGTCGTCATCGGCAAGGGCGGCCGCCACATCGCACCCGAGGACGCCATGTCGCACGTCGCCGGCTACACGGCCTTCAACGACTCGACGTTCCGCGACTGGCAGTTCCACACCCACCAGTACGGCATGGGCAAGAACTTCGCCGGCACCGGGGCGCTGGGTCCCTGGATGGTCAGTGCGGACGAAATCGCCGACTACCGGCAGATGGAGCTGCGCACGCGCTTGAACGGCGAGCAGGTGCAGCACGGCAAGCTCGACCAGCTGGCATTCGACATCCCGTACCTGATCGCCTACGTCTCGCAGGCGCTGCCCTGGCGGCCCGGCGACATCATCGCGACCGGCACGCCGAGCGGGATCGGCTTCAAGCGCACGCCGCCGCTGTTCCTCAAGCCCGGCGACAGCGTGACGGTGGAGATCACCGGCATCGGCACGCTCGAGAATCCGGTCGTCGCCGAGTGAGTCGCCGGCGCTCGGGAGGGCGGCGGGCATGTCCCTGATCGAAGTGCGGAAGTACCAGCTGTCGGTGGAGGAGATCCTGCACGACGGCGGAGCGCCGGCCGCGCAGCCGCTGCGTGTCGGCACCGCGCTGGCGGTGGTGCGCAACCCGTTCGCCGGGCGCTACGAGCCGGACCTGCTGCCCTTCATGGCGACGCTGCGCGACCTCGGTCGCGAGCTCTCGGCCCGCCTGATCGCGGCGCTGGGCGGCGCCGCCGGCATCGAGGCCTACGGCAAGGCCGCGATTGTCGGCGAGGATGGCGAACTGGAGCACGGAGCGCTGTGGCACGAGGCCGGTGGCTGGGCGATGCGAGAAGCGCTCGGCCAGCCGAAGGCGATCGTGCCCGCGGCCAAGACGGTCGGAACGCTCGGCACGCGCCTGATGGTGCCGCTGGGACACCTGCACGCCGCCTACGTCCGCAGCCACTTCGGCACCGCCGAGATGACGGTGTGGGACGCGCCGAAGCGCGGCGAGATCGTTTACGGCCTGGTGATGGCCACGGCAGGCCGCATCCACGCGCGGGCCGGCGGCCTGGCGGCGGCCGACGTCAGGGGCGATGACGGATTGCGCTGAGCGCACCGACACCGCCGCACCGGCCGCCTGCGGCCCCCATGCGGAGAACACACATGGCTGCGCCATCCCTGCCCGATCTCTCCCACGTCGGGATCTTCGTCCGTGACATCGAGCGGATGCTCGGCTTCTATACGACGGTCTTCGGCCTGAAGGTGACCGATCGCGGCGTCGGCCGCGTGTTCCGCAACGAACTCGTGTTCCTCAGCGCCAACCGCGAGCACCATCATCAGCTCGTGCTGGCGTCCGGCCGCCCGGAGGAGGCAACCTTCAGCACCGTGATGCAGCTCTCGTTCAAGGTGGGCGCGCTCGATGACCTGCGCCGTATCCGCAGCGAGGCGCTCCTGCTTGGGGCGACGAAGCTGCGCGGCATGAACCACGGCAACGCCTGGTCGATCTATTTCGCAGATCCGGAAGGCAACACCGTCGAGGTCTACCTCGACACGCCGTTCCACGTCTCCCAGCCCCATGCGGACGACCTCGATCTCGATCTGGCCGACGCCGACATCCTGCGCGAGACCGAGAGGATCTGCCGCGCCGACCCGAGCTTCCTGCCGCGCGAGGAGTGGGAGCGGCGGTTCGCGAACACGCTCGCCTGAGCGCCACCGCGGCTCATGCGCGACGTTGACGTGATCGTCGTCGGGGCCGGCCCGACGGGCACGGTGCTGACCGGCCTGCTGGCCCAGCGCGGCCTGCGCGTCGCGGCGTTCGATCGCGCGCTGGACATCTACCCGAAGCCGCGCGCGATCGGCTGCGACCACGAGTTCATGCGGGTGCTGCAGGAACTCGGGGTGGCCGGGCGGGTGCTGCCGCACACCGCGCTGTACCGGCCGAGCGAGTATCACGGCGCGTCCGGGCAGCTCATCAAGCGCATGGACATGGCGCCGCCGCCCTGGCGGCTCGGTTGGGCCCCCAACTACGTGTTCGACCAGCCCGCGCTCGACCGCGCGCTGCGCGATCGGGTCGGTGAACTCGAATGCGCCCAGCTCCACCTCGGGGCGGAGGTCGTCGCCTCCGGGGACGCTGGCGAGGGCGTGTGGGCCGACGTCCGCACCGACGGCGGCGCTCCCGCGCGCTGGACCGCCCGCTACCTGGTCGCCTGCGACGGCGGCGCGAGCCCGATCCGCAAGCAGCTCGGCATCGCGCTGGAGGATCTCGGCTTCGACGAGCCGTGGCTGGTGGTCGATGCCATCGTGACGGACGCCAAGCTCGGGGAACTGCCCCGGACCAACGTGCAGTACTGCGAACCGGCGCGCCCGTCGACATTCGTGGTCGGACCGGGCAACCACCGGCGCTGGGAGATCGTGCTCCTGCCCGGCGACAGCCTGTCGGCTGATTTTCCGGAAGGCGAGCTCTGGCCGCTGCTGTCGCGGTGGCTCGCGCCCGGCGAGGGCCGGCTGTGGCGCGCGGCAGCCTACCGGTTCCACGCACTGGTCGCCGAGCGCTGGCGGGTCGGACGCTTCCTGCTGGCCGGCGACAGCGCGCACATGACCCCGCCGTTCATGGCCCAGGGCATGGTGCAGGGCGCCCGCGACGCGCAGAACCTCGCGTGGAAGCTCGAGCGCGTGCTGCGCGGCACCTCGGCGGAATCGCTGCTGGACACCTACGCCGTCGAGCGCCGCCCGCACGTGACGGCCACGACGCGCACGGCGATCGGACTCGGCCGCATCATCTGCGAGCGCGATCCGGCGCGGGCCGCCGAGCGCGATGCGCGGCTGATTGCCGAGCAGGGTGGCAGCGTGCAAACGACCGTGCGCCAGAACATGATCCCGGATCTGCGCGACGGGCTGCTCGCGCTGGAGACACCGGGTGCGGGGACGATCCTGCCGCAGCCGCGGGTCGCCGCGGCCGGGGCCGCGCTCGCGCTGCTCGACGAGCTCACCGGACCGTGCATCCGGGTCGTCACGACCGGCACGCTGGCGCCGGCGCCCGCAGCGGCGCTCGTCGCGGCCCTCGAACCCCTGGGGGGACGGCTGGTGCACGCCGGCGTGCCCGGCGCGGATCTGCCGGCCCGGGTGCTGCAGGTTGCGGAGGCCGACGGGGTGCTCGGGTCCTGGCTGGAGTCGCTCGGGCGCGGTGCGGCCGTCGCGCGCCCCGATCATTACGTCTATGGCACGGCGATCGACGCGGACGCGGCGCTCGCGCTGGTGCGGCGGCTGGACACCGGCCTGGCCGGGTGGGCCGCGAACGGCTGAGCGCGAGGCGCGCGCCGCGGCAACGATCGGTGCGGGAAGCGCCGGCACCTGTTGCCAGGAACTGCCCGTCCACGGGCGGTGACGCAGGCGTCAGTGGGCGTGGTCGTGCCCGTGATCATGATCATGA
>CAYOJP010000210.1:0-1658 GCA_964404305.1 uncultured Gammaproteobacteria bacterium | reverse complement strand
CGGGCGGTGACGCAGGCGTCAGTGGGCGTGGTCGTGCCCGTGATCATGATCATGATCATGATCATGATCGTGATCGTGGTCGTGCAGGGTGCGCCAGGCCTCGAAGGCCTCGACCTTGCGCGACGCGAGCAGGTCCGGCGTGGCGAGCTGCTTGCGGATCGCCAGGTTCTCCAGCGCCGCCAGCCAGTGCAGGTAGTAGGTATCGCCGAGGTCCGGATCGCCGGCCGCGCGCGCCGCGTCGATGGCTGTCCCGAGGGCCGCAGCCCACTCGCCGGGCGTGAATACGCCCTCCCGCTGCAGCTTCACCACGAGCGCGAAGGCCTGCGCCTGCCACGGTGCGTGGAAGACCGGCCCGGCCTCGTCGCAGGGCAGGCCGGGGAATGCGCGCAGATCGAAGCTGGTCACGACGAGCAGCCGGCGGGCGCCGGGTCCATGTAGCTGTCGAACATGTTCAGCGCCACCGTGTCGTGGGCCGGCGCCTCCTCCCCCCACAGTTCGCGCGCGGTGAACTCCACCGTGTAGCAGTGCTCGATGCGGCTGTGGTCACCGTGCGCGTTCGCGTCCGGCAGATGGTAGGCCTCGTGCACCTCGATCACGCGGCCGCGGCGGCCGCGCACGTAGCGCGGGACGCGCGTGTGGTGGTGAGGGTGCAGGTTGCGGGCGATCACCTCGTCCGCGACCTTGAACCGGGGCGGCGAGGTCGCAGGAACGTCCATGCGCAGAGGCCGGCTCAGTGCCGCGCGCATGCCGTCCGCCGGGATCGCGGGGTGCACCACGCCCTTGCCGAGCGAGCGGCCGGCGTCGATCTCCTTGCGGGTCAGCACGCCCTTTTCGAGCAGGATCGCCTCCATGCCCCAGACCCACTTCTCGTAGTAGCTGTAGGTCAGGTAGTCGGCGGGCGGGATCCACTCGATGGTCCGGCGCACCTCGTCGATGTTGTAGTAGCCGCTGGCGGCCATCGTGTTCAGCAGCGCGAAAGTGCGCTTCTCCCACTCGTCGTGGAAGACCGGTTCGTTCTCCTCCCGGACGATCGGGCCCAGGTTCTCCATGCCGCCGACGTCGTGCACGCCGTTCATCGCGGTTGCCTCCCTGTCAGGCCGGTGGCGGGACGACCGCCGTGCCGATCATGGCGTCGCGGGTGACGAGCGCCGCGAGTTCGTCGACGCCCAGCCCTTCGGTGCCCGCCGGACGCATCGGCAGCACCAGGAAGCGCAGTTCGGCGTTGCTGTCCCAGACCTTCAGCTCGACCTCCGGGCGCAGCTCCAGGCCCATCTCGCGCAACAGGGCCCGCGGTTCGCTGACCGCGCGTGCGCGGTAGGGCGTGCTCTTGTACCAGACCGGCGGCAGGCCGAGGAGCGGCCACGGGTAGCAGGAGCACAGCGTGCACACCACCAGGTTGTGCACCGCCGCGGTGTTCTCCTTCACCAGCACGTGAGTGCCCTCGATGCCGGCGACTCCCTCCTCGACGACGACGCTCGACGCGTCCGCGAGCAGGCGGCGCTTGAACGCGGGGTCGGTCCAGGCGCGGGCGACGAGGCGGGCGCCGATGTGGGGACCGACCTTGTGCTCGAAGTGCTCGATGATCGCGTCGAGGGTCTGTGGATCGACCAGCCCCTTCTCGGTCAGGATCGATTCGATGGCCTTGACGCGCAACTGCA
>CAYOJP010000209.1:2507-6557 GCA_964404305.1 uncultured Gammaproteobacteria bacterium | reverse complement strand
CAGGTTCCGCTGGGTGTCCCTCGAGGAGGCCAACCGGGCCGCGCGTGACGCCGCTGAAGCAAGGTCGCGGGACGAGGCACGGGCCAGGGAAGCGGCGGCGGCGTCTGCGCGTCGCTCCGGCGAGATGCCCAGGCCGTCCGAGGACGAGCTGGCATTCCTCCGCTCGGTCACCGGCGCCAAGGGTGGCGCCGGGGCCGGGGGGTGCGGCGGGGCCCGTGCGGGCGCTGGGAGGCGGGCTCCGGAGTGTTCCCGGGAGGTACGCGCGCGCGTGGCGGCGGTTCCCGCGGGCCCCGGCGCCGGCTCCGGGCGCGAAGATCCACAAGGCCTCCGGGCGCTGCATGCGGAACGGCTCTCTCAGCCGCCCGACGCGGCGAAGAACCGGTTCGCCGGCCGCGGCAGACCGAGGTTCTCGCGCAGGGTTCGGCCCTCGTACTCACGCCGGAACAGGCCCCGGCGCTGCAGTTCGGGGACCACGCGGTCGACGAAGTCGTCCAGTCCGCCCGGCAGGTACGGGAACATCACGTTGAAGCCGTCCGCCCCCTCCTCGACCAGCCACTGCTCCATCTGGTCGGCGATCATTGCCGGCGTGCCGAGCATCTCCAGCGTGCCGAAGGCGCCGCCCACGTACTGCGCGAGCTGGCGCACGGTCATGTGCTTCTCGCGGGCCATGTCGACGAGCTTGGCCCGGCCGCTGCGACTCGCGTTGCTCTCGGGGATTTCGGGCAGCTGCCCGTCGAGGTCGAACACCGAGGCGTCGGTGCCGAGCAACACCGACAGGGTCGCCATGCCGCTGTCGGGATGCACGAGGCTGTCGAGGCGCGCCTTCTTCTCCTGCGCCTGCGCGAGACTGTCGCCGACGACCACGAAGGCGCCGGGCAGGAGCCGCAGCAGGTCGGGATCGCGACCGGCCTTCGCCATGCGCGCGCGCAGGTCGGCGTGCAGTTCCCTGCCGGAGGCCAGCGTGTTGACGCCGGAGAACACTACCTCCGCGGTCTCGGCGGCGAGCTGGCGTCCGGCCTCCGAGGCGCCCGCCTGCACGATCACCGGCCAGCCCTGGACCGGGCGGGCGACGTTGAGGGGGCCGCGCACGGAGTAGTGCGGCCCCTTGTGGTTCAGCACGTGCAGGCGCTCGGGATCGAAGTACACGCCGGCGTCGACGTCGCGGATGAAGGCGTCGTCCGCCCAGCTGTCCCACAGGCCGGTGACCACGTCGTAGAACTCGCGTGCGCGGACGTAGCGGGCGTCGTGCTCGAGGTGCTCCTCGCGCCCGAAGTTGAGCGCCTCGTGCGGATTGGCCGAGGTGACGACGTTCCAGCCCGCGCGCCCGCCGCTGATGTGATCGAGCGAGGCGAACTTGCGGGCGACGTGGTAGGGGTCGTTGTAGCTGGTCGACGCGGTCGCCACCAGCCCGATGTGCGCGGTCACCGCGGCGAGCGCGGGCAGCAGCGTCAGCGGATCGAAGGAGGTGACCGTGGCGCTGCGCTTCAGGGCCGCCATCGGCATGTTCAGCACGGCCAGGTGATCGGCCATGAAGAACGCGTCGAAGCACCCGCGCTCCAGCGCCTGCACGAAGCGCCGGTAGTGATCGAAGTTGAAGTTGGCGTCGGCATACGCTCCCGGGTAGCGCCAGGCGGCGGTGTGGATGCTCACCGGGCGCATGAACGCGCCGAGCCGGAGCTGCTTGCGGGCGGTCACGGTGCAGGGTCCGGAAGTCAGATGGGGTGGGCGCCCTTCGGCAGGCCCTGTGCGTAGAGGTGGTCGCGCGCCTCGCGCGCGAGCCGGCGCACGCGGTCGAGATCGACACCGACCAGCTTGCCGCCGCGCTTGACCGCCTTGCCGGCGACGAACACGGAGTCGACGTTCGCGGTCGTCGCCGACTGCGTCACCGCGCCGACCGGATCGCTGACCGGGTACAGGTTCAGGTCCGTCGTCCGGAGCATGACGATGTCGGCCTGCTTGCCCGGCGCGAGCGAGCCGACCTTGGCGTCGAGGCGCAGCGCGCGCGCGCCGTCCATCGTCGCGGCCTGGAGCACCTGCCGGGCGCTGATATTGAGGTCCTGCGGCAGGTATCCGCCGGCCAGGACGCCCGCGTTGAAGCGCCAGCGCTCGGCCTGCAGCGCGAACTTCATCTGCGCGAACATGTCGCCGCCGGTGGACGTGACGACGTCGATGCCCAGCGCCGGGCGACCGCCCTGCGCGATGAACGCGCCGGTGGCGGGGTAGCCGTGCCCCATCATCATCTCGACCTCGGGCGTGACGGACAGCGAGGCGCCCGAGTCCCCCAGCATGCGGAACTCGTCCTCGCCCATCGCGTTGCCGTGCACGAAGTTGAGATCCGGTCCGAGCAGCCCCGCGCGGTGCAGGCGCTCGACCGAACGGTCCGCCGCGCCCCATGGACCGAAGCCCATGTGCATGGTGCACAGGACGTCGAGCTCGCGCGCGAGGCGGATGTCGGCGACGGCCGCATCCCACTGGCTGAACTCCGGCCCCCGGATGGCGAGCCCCATCGTCAGGAGCTGGTCCGTGGAGGAGAACCAGCGCGCCTTCACGCGCCGGCAATCCTGCGGATGCGTGAGCCCGCTCTCGCGATTCCAGTAATCGCCCTCGCCCGACAGGCCGCATGCGAACACCGCGCGGATGCCGGCGTCGGCGAGGCCGCGGACGGCTTCGTCGGCGTGCTCGGGGGAGTTGATCATCGACCAGTCGAGCAGCGTCGTGATCCCGGCGTCGAGCGCCTCCAGCGCCCCGAGCAGGTTGCCCGCGTAGACATCTGCCGGTCGCAGCCTCGCGCCCAGGGTCCCGAAGTAGATCGCCTGCAGGTAGGCCAGCAGCGACCAGTCGGCCCCGACGTTGTGCAGCAGCGCTTCCCACAGGTGGCGATGCGTGTCGACGAATCCCGGGAGCACGAGCATGCCCCGGGCGTCGACGATGTCCCCGCCCGCCGCGTGCAGCCCCGCGCCGATGGCGGCGATCCGGTCGCCCTCGATCAGGACGTCCGCCTGTGCGAGATCCCCCACGCGCGGGTCCAGCGAAAGTACGCAGCCGCCCTGCAGCACCAGGCGTCCGCTCATGGCCCGCTCCCCCGCGTGCCGATGCGCCGCGGCGTGGCGCTCACCACTTGTTGCGCAGTTCGCGCAGCTTCAGGAACACCGTCTTCGCGTCCGGCTGGTCGGGCAGGTCCGGGAACGCGTCGCGCAGCTTCGCGATGACCGTCGGGCTGCGCAGCCGGAAGAAGGTGTTGATCTCCTTCTCCAGCGCGAGCGTCGTGACCATCGCGCGGCGCGGATCCTGCTCCTTCACCTGCTCCAGCAGGCCGCCGGCCCGGGCGTTGTCCGGTTCCCGCGAGAGCGTGAAGCGCAGGTTGTTGGCGATGTAGTCGTGGCCCGGATACAGCAGCGTGTTCGCGGGCAGGCGGTCGAGCTGGCGCGAGAAGGTGTCGTACAGCTCCTCCGGGTGGCCGCCGTTGTGGCAGTTGCCGGCACCGGCGTTGAACAGCGTGTCGCCGCTGAACAGGCACGGCACGTCGGTGTGCGACAGCAGGCAAACATGGCTCATCGTGTGCCCGGGCGTGTCCAGCGCCTCGAGCTCGACCGTGCGGCCGATCCTGATCACGTCCCCTGCCGACAGCCCGCGGTCCATGTTCGGGATCTTCGCGCCCGCCCGCGCATGGGCGAGGAGCTTCGCGCCGGTGGCCGCGACCATCGCGGCGTTGCCGCCGGTGTGGTCGAAGTGCTCGTGCGTGTTGACGATCTGTGTGATGGTCCAGCCCTTCGCCTTCGCCGTGGCGAGGCATTTCTCGTGATCGAGCGGGTCGATTGCCAGCGCCTCGCCCGTCTCCGGGCAGGCGATGAGGTAGTTGAAGTTGCGGTACTGGTTGTCGATCCACACCTGCTCGACGAGCATGGCCTGTTCCTCGCGGTCGTCGTGAGTCCGGGATGATAGGCGGTTGCGGCGGGTGGCGTCATCCCGGGTGCCGACCGCAGTGGCGAACCGCGCCGCGGAGCTGTCGGGCGCATTGCGTCCGCGCCGGCGCCGGGCGGGGCAGCGGCG
>CAYOJP010000209.1:0-2407 GCA_964404305.1 uncultured Gammaproteobacteria bacterium | reverse complement strand
GCTCACACCATCGGCGTGTTCGGATCGAGCCCGAACAGCACCCGGCCGTAAATCTCGTTCACGGAAGTCGGCATGATCAGCGCGTGGTTGCTGGCACCCTGGATGTCGCGGGCGTAGCGCTGGATCGGGTTGCTCTCCTTGATGACACTGCCGCCGCCGCCTGCCTGCAGGATGTCGATGGCCTCGCGGCACAGCTTCGCCGCCTGGCCGGCGGCGGCGCGCGAACGGGCGCGTGCGGCGAATTCCATGTCGACGCCGGCCTCGGCCGCTTCCCAGATCTCGCGGGTGCAGCGGTCCGCCAGCGCGCGCGCGGATTCGAGTTTCATCGCGGCCTCGCCCGCCTGCAGGTGCGTCACCGCGGCGGTGCCCTGATCCGGGTAGCCGGTGTACTTGATCGCCTTGCCGGGCGTCATCCGGACGAAGGCCTCGAGCGCCCCCTCGGCCATGCCCAGCATCGGCCCGACCAGGAACCAGGAGGCATTCGGGATGAACGAGTTGCGGTACAGGTTCTGGTCGCCGAACGGTCCGGGGTAGCGGTGCGCCAGTCCCTCGGGGCCGGAAAGCGTGCGGTGCCCGGGCACGAACACGTCGTCCAGGCGGAAGCTGTTGCTGCCCGTGCCGCGCATGCTGGTGGTGTGCCAGTCGTCGATCATCGTCGCCGCCGACTTCGGCAGCACGGCGATGCGGTGGTCGAGGAAGTTGCCGTCGTCGTCGAGCACCGGCGAGCCGGCGAAGAGCCAGTTCGCCGCCGCGTACCCGGAGGCGAAGGCGAACACGCCTTCGAAGCGGTAGCCGCCTTCGACCTTGCGTGCCCGGCCGGCCGGCCCGAGCTGCCCGGCGATGATGGCGTCCCCGGCGGCGTGCACTTCGTCCTGCGCCTGCTTCGGGAACAGCGACATCACCCACATCAGGCCGTTGTAGATCATCACCCCCCAGGCGCTCGACGGGCAGGCCTTGGCGACTTCCGCCGTCACGCCGAGGAACTGCGACAGCGGGATCTGGTGGCCGCCGTAATGGCGCGGCTGCAGGAGCTTGAACAGTCCCGCGGCCTGCAGGGCCGCGATGTTCTCCGGGTGGATCTGCCGCAGCCGCTCGGTCTCCTGGGCATTGTTCCGCAACAGCGGCGCGCATTCGCGCGCGCGGTCCCGCAACGCCGAACGATCCAGGGTTCCGCCTGCAGTCAGTTCCGCTTTGCCCATCGTCTGCATACCTCTGTTCGTCGGGTCGATGCCCGGCTCCGTGCCGGCCGGCACGAGTCTGCCGCGCAACTGTCGTGCCGCGGGCCCGTCCTCGTCAGGCGCCCGCCGGCGCGACCGTGAATTCGGCGGCCCCGGCCGTGGCGATTTCCAGGTCCTGCGCCGAGGTGCCGCCGCTGGCCGCCACGGCGCCCACCACGCGCCCGCCCTCCACCAGCGGCAGTCCGCCGCCCAGGAACACGAGCCGGTGCCCGTAGAGCGCCTGCGCGTGCTCCCGCACGTCCGCCAGGTGCGACAGCCGCTCGGCGATCTCGCCGCTCGGCGCGCCCCACACGGCCGCGACCAGCGCCTTGCCCTGGCAGGCGTGGGAGGTCGTGCCACGGCGCGCCCGGGTCATGCGCGCGACCGCCACGGGGTTGCCGCCTTCGTCGACGACGGCGACCGAGACGCCAAGCCCCAGCGCCTCCGCCCGCGCGAGGCAGGCATCGAGCACGGCGCGTGCGCGTTCATAGGTCAGCATGTGCGGACGAGGCGGACGTTCGTCAGGTCGACGCCGGTTGCGCCGGGCGGGCAGCTTAGCACCGGGACCCGCCGACGATGCAGTCCGGCGTCCTCGCAGTCCCGGTCTCCAGGGACGGGACCACGCGTCGCCGTGCATGCTGCAGCGCAGCGCCGGCGAATCGCCGGTCGCCATGCCGCATTGCTGCCGAGCGCCCTCGCAAGGGGGCAACGCTCGTTTCGCGTAGAACTACACAACGCCATCCTGTGAATCTGGTCAATCGCGAAATATCACGCGCCCGGCCGGACGAAGCGGCACTGCGGCATCGATCGTGGCGTTTCGCGCGAGTCACAGGCGCGTTGACACTCACCGCACCATGGGACTAGCGTCCTGCGGTCAGTACGTCTGCACATGGGAGCAGAGGAAGCATGCCCGCCACCACCGCGATGTTGCCCGACGAATTCGCCGACCTGGAGCGATTCGCCGCCGGCTGGGTCTTCGACACCGAGAAGGAGCGCAACGCATTCCGCGTGTCGCGCTCGCTCGCCGAGCTGGATGACTTCTACAACACCGTCTTTCCGCGCATGGACGCGCTGTGCAACTACATCGACCAGTTCCCGCTCGACGGCCTGCCCCGCCCCGCGGCGCGCCTGTTGCGGCTCGGGCAGATGCTGATGGAGGTGGTTCCCGCGGTGGAGGTCTACCGGCAGCC
>CAYOJP010000208.1:3213-6558 GCA_964404305.1 uncultured Gammaproteobacteria bacterium | reverse complement strand
TCGTTCGTGGCGAGCGCGCTCGCGATCCTGGCTTCAGATCTCGTCGAGAATGGCCTTGCGCTTGGCCTCATACTCCTCGGGAGAGATCAGATTCTTCTCGCGCAGGGCTTCCAGGCGCGCGAGTCGATCCGCCGCGGTGCCAGCTTCGGCGCCACCGGCCTGCATCTGGTCCATCTGCTGGCGCAGGCGGGCGAGTTCCTCGCGCATCTGGCGCCGCTCGATGGCTAGCTTGGCGGCTTCCTGCCGGACCTTCGCCGTTTCCTTCTGCACCGATTCCGGGATGTCGCGCTTGTCGGCCGCCGCGAGCGCCGCCTTGATGTCGATCTCGATCCAGTCGCCGCGCAATTCGGCGCCGTCCTTGTGATAGGCAACTCCGTCGGTGTTCATGATGCGCGCCGGATGCGCGCGCGCCTTCTTCCGCTCTCCCGGGTTGTGGGGATGGATGCGCCTATCGACGCCCTGCTCGACCCCGGAGATGTCCTTCTCCTTGCCGTACTGATAAGTGCGGTGCATGTCCCCGATGATCAGTTGCAGCTTGCCGCCCTGGACGAAGACGCGGCCGGCCGTGGAAAAGTGCTCGCGCCCGACGACCAGCTTGGAGGCCAGTCCCATGACCGCGAAGGTGACATCCTCGTTCGGCTGCGCCTCGGCCAGGGCGTCGGAGAGCTTGCGACCGAGCAGGGAGGCCTGCGGCGCCGTGAACAGCGCCAGCGTCTCGTCCCCGGAATCGAGCAGTCCGCCCTCGCGCCACAGCAGCAGGGTCGAGAGTATGCGGGTCAGCACCTCGGGTTCGAGCGTCGCCGGATGTTCGTTCAGCGGCGCGGGCACGGCGCCGGCGTCCTGCGGCACGATGCGGACCCACTGGTCGGAACCGGTCCAGACCTCGCGCCCGTCATCGCCCCCGAACAGGTTCGGGAACAGGTCGGCACGGCACGGCGTGACCAGAAATGCGAAGGCCGCGACCACCATGGTCGCGAGTCTTGAAAAGCGCTTGAGCATGACGACGATCATACGCGAGGCGGCGGCCGACCGCCGCCGGAGAAAGCATGTACAGCCGGCCGTGAATCGGCCCTTAACCGGATCTGACCGCTGAAAAGAAGAAGGGCGCGTCCGAGGACGCGCCCTTCCCGACATCGACTGCTGAGGCTGAACGGCTTACCAGAAGAAGAAGCCGCCGACCGAGAAGGTGTCGACCTCGTGGGTCTCGCCACCGTGCCACTCGGTTTCCTCGGCGCTGTACTCCGCCACCAGCTTCAGCCAGGAGGTCACGTCGTGGTAGACACCGACCGTCCAGGCATTCTGCTCGGAAGCACGCGACTCGTTGACCAGGCCGTTCGGGCAGGCCACGGCAATCGCCGCTGCGCCGATGGCATTGCGGCAGGTGGCCTCGTTCGCGGTCTCGTCGGCATTCGACTCGCCGTAGGACAGGCCGACCTTCGTCTTGCCGTTGAAGGTATAGGCGCCCTGGGCGATGAAGCCGTCGTTGTCGCGCTCGTTGCCCCACGGATCCAGGGAGTCCGTGTCGTACTGCAGGGTCAGGCCGACGCCGTCGCCGGAATAGCCGGAGAACACGAAGTCGAAGCCGCCGTAGGTCGCCTGCACGCCCCCGTGGAAGCCGGTCGTCTCGACGCTCGATCCGCCCAGGGCAACCGCGGCCGGATTGACCGTGCCCGCCGCAAACTCGGCTTCCTGGTAGGCGCCACCGATCCAGAACATCAGTGTGCCGCCGCCGAATGCGGTGGCGTAGCTCGCCTCGGCCTCGAACGCCGGGGTATCGGTGACGGTCGCCGCCAGTCCGGTCTCGCTGCCGATGGTTGACGGGTCGAACATGCCGATTTCCACCTGGAAACCGTTCATGTTCGGGGTCTTGTAGGCGATGCGGCTGTTGAACTGCGGGTACACGTAGCCCGAACCGATGCGGCCGAGGGTGGTGCCGCCACCCTTCTGGATGCCGTGGACACCGACGCCGAACAGGGTCATGTCGGTCAGGATGTTCTTGCGCTGGAACAGCGACAGCGTGCGGCCGACGCTGATGGTGCCGAAGGACCCGTCGACGTCGAAGAAGACTTCGCGCATGTCGATCTGGGCGCCGAACGCAGACTCCGTGTTCGCGTTGTTGATCTGCGGCGCGAAGCTGATGCGCGCCTTGCCGGTCAGCCCGTTCACCGTCGGCGACTTCGCGTTGAAGCTGAAGAACGCCGGCAGGAGGCCGGTACGCACACGGGCCACGTCCTGGTCCGGAGCCAGCGCGCTCAGCGTGGCACCGGCGAGCGCACCACCGCTGGCCTGCGTCGGCAGCGGATCGATGTCGGAATTCACGTAGAAGCCGTTGACGTTGCCGTCGAAGCTCACTTCCCAGCCGTTGTCCCCACCAACGACGACGACGGCGTTCGCGGGCGAGGCGATCGCCATGGCCAGTGCGGCCGAACCGATTGCTGCAGCCAGCCTGGTCTTCGTAAAGTTGTTGTCCATCATTTCCTCCTGAGAGAGAAGCACATCGAGTAAAAGCTGACGCTTTTAACTCCTCATCCCACCTTGCCCAACCCCTCGTTCGCCTAGCCGGTGGGACAGTCGTTGATGAGGCCCGTATGCGTCTGAATTCTTAGCTGGTGCAAGCCTAATCCATGTGGTGCAGGGGTTCAAGCCTGTTCTACGGAAAAACAACATCGGACGCGCCCATCGGGTCGAACCCTGTTGCCTGATTGCAACACGGCATCACCCGCCTCCCTTCTGATACGAACGCTCGAACCGCATGAGGAAGGCCGCCTGCTCGCTATCGGTGCAGCCCGTGAACTCGAATTCCAGTGCCATGGCGGGCAGCCGGAGCATCGCTATGCGGCGCTCGGTCTGCGGTCCCGGGCGGATGGTGACCTGCCCGGCGCCGACAGGTGTCCTGATCACGCCTTCGTCGTCGATCGCATACGGACGGTCGGCCAGGAACGCGGGCAGCACGCGGTAAAGATCGTCCCGACTGAGGCCGGTGTCCCTGACGACGAACCCTGGTGGGTGGATCGCCGGTTCGTCGGGCCCTGCCATCCGGTGCAGCTTAGAGGCAGCCGTCTGGGCGATCCACTCGCCGCCGGGCCGGTCCGGATACGGCAGAGTGGTCCCGGTTCACCCGCCCAGCCGATGGACACCAGGCCGGGCGCCTTTCCGGGCAATGACACTGGCTCCCGGCTCTGCGGTCCGGCGCACATCCGCCGCGCGCTTGATTGGCGTATTGCCTGCCATCCGTGGCGAAACGTCGAGCTTCGTGCAACCCCCGGCCCGGCCATCCTTGGCCGGGCGTTCGCCGCGCGCTTGATTGGCGTATTGCCTGCCATCCGTGGCGAAACGTCGAGCTTC
>CAYOJP010000208.1:0-3113 GCA_964404305.1 uncultured Gammaproteobacteria bacterium | reverse complement strand
GTGCAACCCCCGGCCCGGCCATCCTTGGCCGGGCGTTCGCCCCAAGGAGTGTCCACTGGACACTCCTTGGGGCTCACCCCCCCGCGACCGGGGGCCAGATGGCCAGGACGTCGCCGTCCTGCAGGATCGGGGTGTCGCGCTCGGTCGGGGGGACGTAGTTGCCGTTACGCATGACGAGGTGTGCCAGCGGGCGTGGCACGGTATGGCGGTCGATGAGGGCGTTGGGTGTCGTGCCAACCGGAACGTCGAGGGCCACCGCGTGCTGGCGGGCACCGGCGGGCAGAAACTGCGCGAGCGACGCGTAGAGTTTGAAGGTGATGCGGATGGTGCCGGTGTCGGCCATGCCGTCAGACCCCAGCGTCGGAAGCAGTGCGCAGTTTACCGGGCATTAGGACGCCACCGGCCGTCCCCCGGCGCGCGGCTCAGGATTTCATCAGCGCGGCGTTGTGCCCGATGGCCTGGGTGACACCAAGGTAGGCCTCCATGATGCGGGTCGGGTCTTCCTTCAGGCGTTCCTTCCAGACGCCGAGCCGGAGCCTGGTCTGGATGAGCCCGCGCAGCACGCCCACGTGCTGTGTCAGGCCGAGGCTGGTCGCACCGACCAGGACGTCGTCCTGGAACTGCAGGTTCAGGTAGCGGAAGCGCTCCGGGCTGTGCAGTTCCGCGCTGTCCCCGCCCGCCACGCCCATCCACAGGCCGAACGAACTGGAGATGAGGCCCAGCGTATCGAGCACGTTCATGTTGACCGAGCCGCGGTGCTCGACCGCCCTGCCGGCCATGTTCCGGGCCGCCATCTGACCATGGTCGACCGCAGTGGGCTGGATCGCCTGCACGCTGCAGTCGCCGGTCGAGAAGTCGCGACCTTCCGCGACGTCGCCGGCGGCGTAGACATCCGGCGCGCTGGTGCGCATGTGCCGGTCGACCAGGATGCCCGTCTGCACCTGGATGCCGCTGCCTTCGAGCAACTCGACGTTCGGACGCACACCGGTGGCGGAGACGACGAGATCCGCATCCAGCGTGGTCCCGTTGGCGAGCACCACGCGCAGCGCGTGCGCGGTGCCCCTGGCAATCTCGGTGACGCGTGTCGAGGTGTGCACGCGCACGCCCCGCGATTCGCACCAGTCCTTGATCATGTTGCCCGCCGTGTCGTTCATCATGCGCGGGACCATGCGATCCAGCATTTCGACGACGGTCAGGTCGGCGCCGCTCGCGGCGAGCGCCTCGAGGATGATGCAGCCGATGAAGCCCGCGCCCATCAGCACGACCTTGCTGCCGGGCTTCATGAGCGCCGCGATTGCGCGGCCGTCGGCGAGCGTCCAGCAGTTGTGCACGCCGGGCGAGTCGATGCCCGGGATCGGCGGCTTGATCGGCCGCGACCCGGTCGCGACCAGCAGGCGGTCGTACTTCAGGGTGGCGCCGTCGGCCAGTGCCAGCGTGCGGGCGGCCGGATCGACCCGCTCGACGCGTGCGCGCCGCACGTCGATCCGCTGCTTCTCGAAATGCGCCGGATCCTTGCGCAGGTGCGTGCCCTGCTCCCCGACCTTCTTGATGAGGAAGTATGGCAGCGCCATGCGCGAGTACGGGGGCTCCGGCTCGTCGCCGACGAGCGTTACCTGCGCGCCGGCATCCAGCTTGCGCAGCATCTCGACCGCTACCACGCCGGCCGGGCCGGCGCCTACCACCACGTGATGCATTCGGTCATCCCCCTGCTCGACGTCTTCGCTGGAACCTCCGCCCCGGCCCCCGGTGCACTTCCGCGGCAAGCTCCCACCCGCGGGCGGGAGCGCGGAAACACCGCCTGCTCAGAGCGACAACCGGTCGAGAGTCGCCTTCGTCGGCACGCCTTCCTTGCTCCAGCCGCGGATCTCGTAGTACTTCGGCAGCATCTCCCCCAGTTTCGCGGCGAGCCCCTTGGCCGGACCGGTCTGCGCCTTCTCCTCGAGCAGCCGCCTGGGCAGCGTGTCGTCCTTGTGCGTGATGCCGGCGGCGAGGTTGAACTGCCGCTCCAGGTTCCAGACGCGCTCGCCCAGCTCCAGCAGTTTCGGCATCGACCAGTCGCCCTCGCAGGCGGCCTGGACCTGCGGGCCGATGTCCTCCAGCGTCCAGGCGAAGGTCGTGAACACGCACAGCCCGGTGGAATCCACCACCGAGGTGGCGTCCTGGAAGGCCTTCACGAGTTCCGGCTTGCCCTCGGTCGCGAGCGGGTCGGTCTTCACCGGATTGCCCAGGATCTCCGAGGACACGGTGTAGGAGCGCAGGTGGCACGCCCCGCGGTTCGACGTGGCGTAGGTCAGGCCCATGCCCTGGATGCCGCGCGGGTCGTAGGCCGGGAACTCCTGGCTCTTCACCGTCATGGACAGCTCGGGATGGCCGTACTTCTCGCACAGGCGCCTGGAGCCCAGGCCGATCTCCCGGCCGAAGCCCTCGCCCTTCGCGGTCAGCTCGGCGAGCGTCGTGAGCGCCTCGGCGGAGCCGAAGCGCAGCTCTATGCCGCCGGTGTGCTGCCTGGTGATGTAGCCTGCCTCGAACATCTCCATCGCCGCCGCGACCGTCGAGCCGAACGAGATCGGATCGAAGCCGTCCTCGTTGCAGAGGAAGTTGGCGTAGGTCAGCGCGTCGAGATCGTCGACGCCGGTGTCGGAGCCGAGCGCCCACGCCGCCTCGTACTCCAGGCCGCCGGACGCGCCCCAGTACTCGGGCCTGTTCTTGATCGTGTAGTGCTCGCGATCGACCGTGGAGATCCGCCCGCAGGCGATCGTGCAGCCGAAGCAGGCCGCGTTGGTGACCAGGTTCGGCTTGCCGTCGCTCTCGCGCGGCTCGTGCATCGCCTCGGCGGAGATGCGGTGCGCGCCCTCGAACTGCACCTCGCGCATGTTGCGCGTGGGCATGGCGCCGACCTCGTTGATGACGTTCATCAGCACCTGGGTGCCGAACTTCGGCAGCCCCTGGCCGGTGACCGCGTTGTCGTGCAGCACCTTCTTGGCCTTGTTGGTCGCGTCGAAGAAGCCCTTGATGTCGCGGATGTTGCCAACGCCCCGGGTGCCGCGCACGGCGACCGCCTTCAGGTTCTTCGACGCCATCACCGTGCCCACTCCGGAGCGCCCGGCCGCGCG
>CAYOJP010000207.1:2683-6611 GCA_964404305.1 uncultured Gammaproteobacteria bacterium | reverse complement strand
CGGCGGCGAGGTTGACGCTGGTGGTCGTCTTGCCGACGCCGCCTTTCTGGTTCGCGATCGCGAATATCCTGGCCATGCTCGGGCCATCGTTGGCGCCGGTGGGCGGAGCCGCCGGGCGCAGGGCGCGCCGGGGTCCTTCAGTGGGCGCCAGCATTATTGCACAGTCCCCGCCGGCGCCCCGCCGCCGGCGACGACCAGCCAGCGGCCGGCGGCCGTGCCCGGCACCGCCAGCCGGTGAGCCGTCGCCGGCACGCCCTGCGCGGCGAGCGCCGCCAGTTCTCCCGCGTGCGCCGGCCCCTTCAGGGCCAGCAGCCGCCCGCCGGGGGCGAGGCAGTGCGCGACGCCCGCATAGAGATCCGCGAGTGCCGCGACCGCGCGGCTGACCGCCAGCGGAAAGGCCACGGCCGGACGGTAGTCCTCGATCCGGGAGTGCACGACCTCCACATTGCCCAGCGCGAGTTCGATCCGCGCCTGCTCCAGGAAGCGGGTGCGCTTGGAGTTCGCGTCGAGCAGGACGAAGCGGCGCGCGGGCAGCGCCAGCGCCAGCGGAATTCCCGGCAGGCCGGCCCCGCTGCCCACGTCCAGCACCGGGTCCGCGTCGATCCAGGGCAGCACCGCGAGGCTGTCGAGCAGGTGGCGGCAGACCAGGTCCTCGCCTGCCGCGACCAGGTTGTAGCGACGGCCCCAGCGGACGAGCAGGTCGGCGTATGCCGCCAGCGGGCCGGCCAGGGCGGCCGGCAGCGCGAGGTCGGCGAGTCCACCGGCCAGGCGCCCGGCATCGCGCGCCTCCATCGGCGGCGTCAGCCGGCGCGCCGGCGCAGGTGTACCAGCAGCGCCGAGATGGCGGCCGGTGTCACACCCTCGATGCGGGTGGCCTGGCCGATGTCCGCCGGGCGCTGCCGGGCGAGCTTCTGCGCCAGCTCGGCGGACAGCCCGCGCACGGCGCCGTAGTCGAGATCGGCCGGCAGCTCGGTACCGGCCTGCCGCCTGCTGCGCTCGATTTCGGCGGCCTGCCGGTCTAGGTAGCCGTCGTACTTGGCCTGCACCTCGACCTGCTGCGCGACGGCTGGATCGGTGACGCCTGGCCCGGCGTCCGGCAACCTCATCAGAGCGGCGTAACTCACCTCGGGCCGGCGCAGCAGGTCGTGCAGCGTCGCGTCCCGGCGCAGTGGCTGGCCCAGCACCGCGACCGCGTCGGCGTCGCGCAGCCCGGCCGCGCGCGCCCAGGTCGCCCGCAGCCGGCCCTGCTCCCGGGCCACCGCCTCCCTGCGCCGCTCGAACGCCTCCCAGCGCGCATCGTCGAGCAGGCCCAGCGCGCGGCCGGCCGGGGACAGGCGCAGGTCGGCGTTGTCCTCCCGCAGGCGCAACCGGTACTCGGCCCGGCTGGTGAACATCCGGTAGGGCTCGCTCGCGCCGCGCGTGACGAGGTCGTCGACCAGCACGCCGAGGTAGGCCTCGTCGCGACGCGGCCACCAGGGTGCCTGCCCACTCGCGTGGCGGGCGGCGTTGATGCCCGCGAGCAGGCCCTGCGCGGCGGCCTCCTCGTAGCCGGTCGTGCCGTTCACCTGCCCGGCGAGCCACAGGCCCGGAACCGGGCGACTGGCGAGCGTGGTTTCCAGGTCCCGCGGGTCGAAGAAGTCGTACTCGATCGCGTAGCCCGGCCGGGTGATGCGCGCGCGTTCCAGGCCCGGGATGGTGCGGATGAACGCCCGCTGCACCTCGAACGGCAGGCTCGTCGACACGCCGTTCGGGTAGATCTCCGTGGTGCCGAGCCCTTCCGGCTCGAGGAAGATCTGGTGCGAGTCCTTGCCCGCGAAACGCACCACCTTGTCCTCGATCGACGGGCAGTAGCGCGGCCCGACGCCCTCGATCGCGCCCGTGAACAGCGGCGAGCGGTGCAGGGCCTCGCGGATGAGCGCGTGGGTTGCGGGCCGGGTGTGCGTGATGTGGCAGGCGACCTGACGCGGACGCTCGCTCGCCGGCGCGTCGAACGCGAAGCGCGGCGGCGGCGCGTCGCCCGGCTGCGCTTCCAGGTGCGTCCAGTCGATGCTGCGCCCGTCCAGGCGGGGCGGCGTGCCCGTCTTCAGGCGGCCGGCGGCCAGCGGCAACTCGCGCAGACGCGCGGCGAGCGCGTTGGCGGGCGGATCCCCGGCCCGTCCGCCGGCATGACTCACCTCGCCGACGTGAATGCGCCCGCCGAGGAAGGTGCCGGCCGTGAGCACGACCGCGCGGGCCGTGAACACGAGGCCCGACTGCGTGCGCACGCCGGTGACGCGTCCACCGGCCAGGCGCAGGTCGTCGACGACCTGCTGGAGGATCTCGAGGCCGTCGCAGCGCTCCAGCGCCGCGCGCACGGCGGCACGGTACAGCGCCCGGTCGATCTGCGCGCGGGTTGCACGCACCGCCGGGCCCTTGCTCGCGTTGAGCGTGCGCACGTGGATGGCGCAGGCGTCGGCGGCGCGGCCCATCAGGCCGCCGAGTGCGTCGATCTCGCGCACCAGGTGCCCCTTGCCGATACCGCCGATGGCCGGGTTGCAGGACATCTGGCCGAGCGCCTCGATCGACTGCGTCAGCAGGAGCGTGCGACAGCCGGCGCGGGCCGCAATCCACGCCGCCTCGGTGCCGGCATGGCCGCCACCGATCACGATCACGTCATAGTCGTCCTGTCCGCTCATATGCCGTCCGAGGTTACCCTACGCACCGGAGGCGACGAAGGATAAGCATGTCGACGGCACTGGAAAAGCGCTCCGCGGCCGGACGGGCGGCGTTCGTGCTGGCGCTGCTGCTGGCCACCGGCTGCGGCCGGACTGTCGCTCCGGGGCCGCGCAACCTCGTCCTGCTGATCGGCGACGGCATGGGCCTCGCGCACGTCACCACCGCACGGCTAGCCCTCGCCGGCCCGGACGGCACGCTCGCCATGGACGGGATGCCCGTGACCGGGCTGGTGCGCACCTCGCCGACCGACGCCGTGGTGACCGACTCCGCCGCCGCGGCCACGGCCCTGGCGACCGGCACCCGGACCCGCAACGGACGCATCGGCAGCGATCCCGACGGCCGCCCGCTCACCACCCTGCTCGAGGCTGCCGCCGGCGCCGGGCGGGCGACCGGCCTCGTGGTCACGTCGACGATCACGCACGCCACCCCGGCCAGCTTCGCCGCCCATGCCGAGGATCGGGCCGACGAGGGCAGCATCGCCGTCCAGCTCGTCGGGAGCGGCGTGGACGTGCTGGTGGGCGGTGGCCGGGCCTGGTTCCAGCCGGGCTCGACACCCGGCAGCCGCCGCACCGATGACCGCGATCTGCTCGCCGCAGCGGCCGCCGCGGGTTACACGGTGGTCGCTACCGAAGCCGAACTCGCGGCTGCCACCGGCCCGCGCATCCTGGGCCTGCTGGCGCCCGAGGGCATCCGGACCGGCGCCGCGGACGCCCCGGCACTGCCGTCCCTGACGCGGGCGGTCCTCGACCGGCTGGCGGCCGCTCCGCGGGGCTTCGTCCTGATGGTGGAGGGAAGCCAGATCGACTGGGCCGGGCATGCGAACGACCTGCCGGCGCTGGTGGACCGCATGCGCGAGTTCGACGCCACGGTCGCCGTTGCACTCGCCTTCGCGCGCGAACGCGGCGACACGCTGGTAGTGGTCACGGCGGATCACGAGACCGGCGGTCTCGCGGTGACCGGCGGCGCGCCCCCGGCCGTGGCACCCGCGCCCGCCGCCTGGTCCACCCATTCGCACACGGCGCAGGACGTGCCGCTCTATGCCGAGGGCCCGGGCGCGGCGCGGTTCACCGGCTCGGTGGACAACGCCGAGGTCGGGCGACGGCTGGCCGGGGCGCTCGGGCTGGGGGTGGGGGACGTGATCTCTGATCCGTGATCCGCGATCCGTGATCCGGGGCGAGTTAGCGACGTACTGGTGCCAGATTCAACGAACAAC
>CAYOJP010000207.1:0-2583 GCA_964404305.1 uncultured Gammaproteobacteria bacterium | reverse complement strand
GATCCGTGATCCGGGGCGAGTTAGCGACGTACTGGTGCCAGATTCAACGAACAACCAACGGCACCCCGGTACCGGGAGCAATGGCAATTCACGTCTCACGGATCACGTTTCTCGCCCGTGGCGCAGCCGCAGCTCGACGTACGTGCGCGCCGCGTACTCAAGCGCCTCGTAGTCGGCCTCGGTGAGCGGCCGGCCGCGACGCACCGGATTGCCGAGCCACAGGAAACCGCCCTCCAGCTGCTTGCCCGGCGGCACCAGGCTGCCGGCGCCGAGTATCAGCCGCGGTCCGAGCACCGCCCCGTCCATCACGGTCGAAGCCATGCCGATGAGGCAGCCGTCGCCGACGGCGCAGCCGTGCAGCAGCACGCGGTGCCCCACGGTCACGCCATCGCCGATCGCCAGGGCATGGCCCTGCGGCGCGTAGCGCCCGGGGTGGGTAACGTGCAGCACCGTGCCGTCCTGGATGTTCGTGCGCGCGCCGATGCGGATCGAGTGCACGTCGCCGCGCGCGACCACGCCGGGCCACAGCGAGGATTCCGGGCCGATCGTGACGTTGCCGATCACGACGGCGAGCGGATCGACCCAGGCGGTCGGATCGATGGCGGGCGTGATGCCCTCGAAAGTGCGGATGGTCACGAGGTGGCTCCGGAGCGCGGCAGCCGGAGTCTGCCACCATGGCGCACGCCGCGACAGCCCGGGCGGCTCAGCCCGCCCGCACGGCGAGATGACCGACGAAGCCCGCGGCGACGCCGCGCCAGGATCGCTGCATCGCATACTCGATGCACGCACGTGGATCGAGCCGCAGAGCGGCGAGCGTCGCCAGCCGCAAATCGTCGTGGAGGATGCCGGTGACGCCGTTGCGGATCACGTCCACCGGCCCGGTCACCGGGTAGGCCGCGACCGGCACCCCGCAGGCCATGGCCTCCAGCAGCACCAGGCCGAACGTGTCGGTGCGGCTGGGAAAGACCAGCACGTCGGCGGCGGCGAGCCGCTCCGCGAGCGCCTCGCCCATGTGCTGGCCGAGAAAGCGCGCCGCCGGGTAGCGCGCGCGCAGCGCCGGCAGGTCGGGACCGTCCCCGACCACCACCTTGGTGCCGGGCAGGTCGAGCTCCAGGAAGGCTGCGATGTTCTTCTCCACGGCGACGCGCCCCAGGTACATCGCGATCGGGCGCGGGGCCTCGAGCGCCGTCTTCGCCCGGGGCCGGAACACGGCCGTGTCGACGCCCCGCGCCCAAAGCGCCAGGTTGCGGAAACCGCGAACCTCGAGCCTGCGCCGCTGGGACTCGGTCGGCACGAGCGTGCGCGCGGCCGCGCCATGGAAGCGGCGCACCAGCGCGTAGGTCAGCGCCAGCGGCACCGGCGCACGCAGCCGCACGTACTCGGGGAGCTGCGTGTGGAAGCAGGTGGTGAACGCGCGGCCCCGCCGGCTGCACCAGGCGCGCCCCGCCAGGCCCAGCGGCCCCTCCGTGGCCACGTGGATCGCGTCCGGATCGAAGGCTTCGAGGAGGCGCGCCACTGCGCGCCCCGGCAGCACCGCCAGGCGGATGGACGGGTACGTCGGGCAGGGCACCGTGCGGAACTGGTCCGGGGTGACGAGCAGCACCTCGTGGCCGAGCGCGGCAAGTTCGCGGGTGACGTTGGCATAGGTCGTCACGACGCCGTTGACCTGCGGGCGCCAGGCGTCGGTGACGAGCGCTACCCTCATCCCGCGCGCGTCCTGCCTGCCCCGGCCCTCAGGCGGCCTGCGGCCACGCGGCCGAGTCCTTCAGCGGCGTCACGGTCGCGGTCGTGTCCGACCAGCGCAGCAGTTCGAGCCGCCCGTCGTCGTGCTCCACGAGAGCGGTGCAGCTCTCGACCCAGTCGCCGCAGTTGCAGTACAGGATGTCACGCAGCGTCGTGATCTCGGCGCGATGGATGTGCCCGCACACCACGCCATCGACACCCTCGCGGCGCGCCTCGTGCGCGACCGCCTCCTCGAAGTTGCCGATGTACTTCACCGCGTCCTTCACCCGGTGCTTGAGGAAGGCGGCGAGCGACCAGTGCGGGAAGCCGAGGCGCCGGCGCACCGCGTTCACGAGCGTATTCAGGCGCAGGAGCAGGTCATAGAGCCGGCTGCCGACGCGCGCGAGCAGCGGCGAGCACTTCACCACGCCGTCGAACTGGTCGCCGTGGAGCACGAGCATCCGCCGCCCGTCGGCCAGCGAGTGCACGACCCGGCTCTGGATCCGGACGTTGCCGAAGTGCATGCCCTCGTATTCGCGCAGTATCTCGTCGTGGTTGCCGGGCACGTAGACGACCTGCGTGGCGTGCTTGGCCTTGCCCAGGATCGTGCGGATGACGTTGTTGTGCGCCTGCGGCCAGCAGGGGCGCTTGCGCATGTTCCAGACGTCGATGATGTCGCCGACCAGGAACAGGTGCTCGCACTCGGTGCTGCGCAGGAAGTCGAGGAGGAAATCGGCCGAGCAGCCGCGAAATCCAAGGTGAACGTCGGAAATGAAGATCGTGCGGTACCGTCCCTTGCCGCGCGTCGCCGCATTCATCCGGCTGCCGCCCCCTCGACTGGTCGCGCGGAGTGTGGGGCGG
>CAYOJP010000206.1:0-6612 GCA_964404305.1 uncultured Gammaproteobacteria bacterium | reverse complement strand
GCCCTCGCCGCCGCGGTCGAGGCGGCCGCGAGAAGGTGGTTCCTCGCCGATCGCGATGCGCCGCTCGCCTACGAGCCGTCGCAGGCCGACTTTCTGTCGCCCGCGCTCACCGAGGCGCAGCTGATGCGCGAGATCCTGCCGGAGCAGGAATTCCGTTCCTGGCTAGCGGGTTTCATGCCGCAAGGCCTCGGCCCATTGTCCGTGCCCGTCGTTCCGCCCGACCGCAGCGATCCGCACTTCTGCCACCTGGACGGCCTGTCGCTTTCGCGCGCCTGGGCGCTGCGTCGCCTCGGCGCGGCATTTCCGGCAGTCGCCGCGCAGCGCCACCTCGACGCCGGGCTGCCGCATGCGGTCGGAGGCGACTACGTCGCCGAGCACTGGCTCGCGTCTTTCGCCGCGCTCGCGCTAGGCGACGCGCCCTGAGTGAGGGGTGGAGTCGGAGGCGCCGCTACGCAAAGTGCACGGCGATCGAGCCGAGCGGCCCGTAGTCGACATGCACCGTGTCGCCGGCCTTCACGGCCACGGGGCGGGTAAAGGAGCCCGCGAGCAGGAAGTGTCCCGCCTCGAGGCCGACACCGAACGCGGCGAGCTTGTTGGCGAGCCAGACAATGCCCATCGCGGGGTGCCCGAGGACCGCCGCAGCAACGCCCGATTCCTCCACCACCCCGTTCTTCGACAGGATGGCGGCCGCCCAGCGCAGGTCGATGTCGAACGGCCGCACCACGCGGCCCCCCGTGATCACGCCGCCGCAGGCGGCATTGTCGGCGATGTTGTCCTGAATCTTGCGCGGATAGCGCGAGCGCCCGTCGATCAGCTCGAGCGCCGGGACGACGTACTCGGTCGCGCGGAGCACGTCGAACATCGTCACGCCGGGGCCGCGCAGCGGGCTGCCGAGCACGAAAGCGAGCTCGACCTCGATCCGCGGCACGATGTAGCGCGCCGCGGCGAGCGTCGCGCCATCGTCATGGAACATGTCGTCGAGCAGAACGCCGTAGTCAGGCTCGTGGACGTTCGAGGCCGCCTGCATCGCCTTGGAGGTGAGGCCGATCTTGTGGCCGCGCACCCTGCGCCCGGCGGCGATCTTGGCAGCGATCGCCTCGCTCTGGATGGCGTAGGCGTCCTCGATGGTGATGTCCGGATAGGTCGTGGTGAGCTGCACGCAGGGCGTCACCGAGCGCTCGGCTTCGAGCATCGCGCGTGCCGCCGCGGTACGGTCGGCGGCGTTCATGGGCGCTCGTCCCGGACCGTGTTGGAGAGCGTGCCCACGCCGGACACCTCGACCTCGACGACGTCGCCCGCCTTGAGGAAGCGCGGCGGATCGAAGCGCACGCCCGCGCCGGTCGGCGTGCCTGTGCTGATGATGTCGCCCGGCACGAGGCGAGTCCACAACGAGATGTAGTGGATCAGGAAGCGGAAGCTGAACATCAGGCGTTCCGTCGTGTCGTCCTGCCGCACTTCGCCGTTGACGCGGGTGGTGACATGCAGGTTGTCGTAGCGCGGGAACTCGTCCGCCGTGACCATCCAGGGGCCAATGGCGCCGCTAGCTTCCCAGTTCTTGCCCTGCGTGACGTTGAACTTGCCGTGGCGCACCCAGTCGCGGATGGTGCCTTCGTTCAGGCAGGTGAGGCCCGCGATGTGGCCCTCCGCCGCGCTTTCGGGGATGCGCCGCCCCGCCTTGCCGATGACGATGGCGATCTCGCCCTCGTAGTCGAGCTGCGCGGATTCCGGCGGGCGCATGAGCGCGTTGCGGTGGCCGACGAAGGAGCCCGGAAAGCGCGGGAACACGCTCGGATACTTCGGCGCCGCGGAACCGTCCTTGTATTCCTCATTGCGCTCGGCGTAGTTCACGCCGACGCAAATGATCTTCTCGGGATACGGGATGGGCGGCAGGAACCGGATTTCCGACAGCGCAAAGCTCGGGCGAGCGCTCGCGGGAACCGTGACCGGGCCGGCGGCGAGCGCGTCGCGCAACGTTGGATGGCCCGCCGACAGGTCGATCACTCCGTCGCCGGCGACGGCGCCCCAGCGCGTGCGGCCGGCGGCCTCGAAGGAGAGCAGTTTCATGAGTCAAATCCGAACAGGGTGGCGGGGTTGTCCACAAGGATCTTCTGCAGCAGATCGGGCTCCGGCACGATGCGGTAGAGCAGCTCCATGAGGTCGCCCTCGTTCGGCGGCTGCTTGGTCGAGACCGGGTGCGGCCAGTCGCTTGCCCAGACGACGCGGTCCGGCGCCGCCTCGACCAGCGAGCGCGCCATCGGTACGACATCGTCCCAGGGAAACCCGGTCTTGGAGAGCTTCTCGGAGAGCGAAAGCATCGTCCAGAAGTTGCCCCGGCGCAGCAGCTCGACCATCTTGCGCAGCGTCGGGTCCGCGGCGCCGCGCGCCGGGTCCGGGCGTCCCATGTGGTCGATCAGCACCGTGCAGTCCAGGCTTTCGAACATCTCCGCCTGCCCGGCGATGCCTTCGGGCTCGGGCTGGATCTTCACGTACCAGCCAAGCTCCTTCACACGGCCGACCGTGCGCGCGAAATCCGCCGGCGAGAAGGCGAGCCCGAGTCCCTGGCGCGTGAAGCGCGCACCGCGGACTCCGGCTCCGTGCAATCGTGCGATGTAGGCGTCGTCGCGCTCGTTGAGGACGACCGCGTTGGCGCAGCCCTTGTAGTTCGGCCCCAGCGCCGCGAGGCCGTCCAGCGTAACGGCGTGGTCCGCACCGTAGGTGGTGGGCTGCACGACGATGCCCCGCTCGATGCCGATCGCCGCGTGCATGCGCCTGGCCGCCTGCCAGGTGGCGGTGGGCATGATGTATGCCGCACCCGGTCGCGGCGGATAACGGTCGGCGGGGCCGAGTACATGGAACTGGCTGTCGCAGCTGCGCGGCGGCGGCGGCCGGCGCGGCGCGCGCGGGTTCGGATCGAACGGAAGGTAGGTGGTCATCAGCTCAGCCGAGCACGGCGACAAAATCGCATTCGATCAGCTTGCCGCCGTCCAGGTCGCCGTTCATGGTGTGGCGTGCCGGCCGCGATTGCGGATCGGGAAACAAGCGCAGCCAGGGCACGTTGAGCGCGGCGCGCTGGTTGCGATCTTTCATCCACACGGTCATCTTCACGACGTCGGCGAGGCTGCCTCCGGCGGCTTCGACGATCCTGGTGACCTGCGCGAACATGAGCTCGCACTGCGCCTCCAGCGTTTCTCCATACTTTCCGGTGACCGGATCGGTTCCCTGGATGCTGCCCGAGTAGACGATATTGCCGATCCGGCAGGCGGCCGGGATCGGGTTCTTGTGGCTGAACCCCTCGACGTAGATGCTGCGCCGGCTGGCCATGGCTATTTCGCCGTGATGCCGGCTTTCTTGATGACCGGCGTCCACTTGTCGAATTCGTTCTTCAGGTAGGCGTGGAACTGCTCTGGCGTGTTGCCGCGCGCATCCGCGCCGAGCGCGGCGAACTTCTCCACCACCGATTTGTCGGCAAGGGCCTTGGTCGCCGCGGCGTGCAGGCGGGTGATCGCCTCCTTCGGGGTGCCGGCGGGCGCCACGATGCCCGTGAACGTGCCACCCTCGATGCCGGGCACGCCCGCCTCCGCGAACGTCGGGACATCCGGCAGCGAGGCCACGCGCGCCGAGGTTGCGACGGCCAGCGCCCGCAGGCGGCCCTGCTTGATGTACGGCAGCGCGACCGACACCTGGTCGAAGTTCATCTGCACCTCGCCCGCTAGCAGCGCGGTGGTGGCCGGGGCGTTGCCCTTGTAGTGCACGGTCAGGTAGCTCACGCCGGCCGTGGACTGGAGCAGCTCCGACAGCAGGTGATTGGTGGTGCCGGCACTCGGCGTCGCCATGGTCAGCTTGCCCGGCTCCTTCTTCGCCAGGTCGAGCAGCTCGCGCAGCGTCTTCGCGGCGACCGAGGGATTCACCTGCAGCACGATCGGGGTGTAGGAGATCATGGTGATCGGCATGAAGTCCTTGTCCCATTGGTAAGCGGGCCGGTTGAAGATGATCGGCGCGTGCAGCAGCGGGGAGTTGGCCGTGAAGAACAGCGTGTAGCCGTCGGCCGGGCTCTTGGCGACGAATTCGCCCGCGATCATGCCCCCGGCGCCGGCCTTGTTCTCGACGATGACCGGGACGCCGAGGCTCTCCTGCATGCCCGGGGCCACGATGCGTGCCGCCGTATCGACGTTGCCGCCGGGCGGATAGGGCACGACCAGCTTGACCGGCTTGTCCGGCCACTTCTGCGCCTGGGCGCCCGGGGCGAGCGCGAGCATAAGCACGGCGGCCAGGCACGCCGCAAGAGTCCTGGATGCGGTGACAGTCATGGGATGTTTCCTCCTTTGCGTTCGACTGTAGGAGGGTTGCGGCGCGCAGGGCAACCGCGGCGCGGCGTGTTGTTCCATATTGTGGACATAGGCGTCCACGGCCGGTTGACCTGCCGGCACCCGCCCGTTAGGCTGCCTGCTTGCATGGACATTGCCGCCGACGATCTCGGCCCGGAATCGACCTACAAGCTGCTCACCGGGATCGTGGTGCCCAGGCCGATCGCCTGGGTGACGACGCTCTCGCGCGCCGGGACCGTCAACCTCGCGCCATTTTCTGCCTTCACCTTCGTCTCGAACAAGCCGCCCATGGTGGGGATCAACGTGGGCCGCAAGGCCGGCGTCATGAAGGACACGGGGACCAACATCCTCGAGTCGGGCGAATTCGTCGTGAACATCGCGGACGATTCCATGGTCGAGCCGCTGCACCTGTCCGCAATCGAGTATCCGCCGGAGGTGAGCGAGGTGGAAGAACTCGGCCTGCCGGTCGAGCCCAGCGTGCGCGTGCGACCGCCGCGCCTTGCTTCGGCGCCGATCAGCCTGGAGTGCCGGCTGCACCGCTCGATTGCCTTCGGCGATACCGGCTCGGAGTTCATGGTCGGCGAGATCCTGCTCTATCACGTGCGCGACGGGCTGCTGATCGACGGCAAGATCGACACTGCGGCGCTGCGGCCGCTGTGCCGCATCGGCGGCCCCAACTACGCGCGCCTCGGCGAAATCATCCGCATGCGGCCGGTCGCGCAGACGGCAAAGACCGTGCTCGGCAAATGAGCGGGCCGACGCCAGGCGCGCAGAGCATCCGCCGCGCCGTGGCCATCCTTCGCGTGCTCGCGAGCGGCCAGGAGCAGGGTGTGCGGCTTTCCGAAGTCGTCAGCAGCGCCGGCCTCAACCGGCCCACGGCGCACCGCATCCTCAAGGTGCTTGCCGAGGAGGGCGCGGTCGAGCAGGACCCGGTCACGCGCCGCTACCTCGTCGGCCGCGAGGTGGCGCTGCTCGGCCTTGCGCGCAGCACGCGCTCGCCCGTGCGCTCGGTGGCCGAGCCCTATCTCAGCCACCTCGCCGAGGAGATCGGCGACACCGTGTTCCTGACCGTGCGCAGCGGCGCCGACTCCATCGGCGTGGACCGGAAGATGGGTCCGTACCCGGTGCAGGTCCGTGCCCTCGACGTGGGCTCGCGGCGGCCCCTCGGCGTCGGGGTCGCCGGCGTGATGCTGCTTGCCTGCCTTCCGGAGCGTGAGGCCGAGGAGCTTTCCCGTGCGAACGCACAGCGCCTCGCGCGCCACCAGCTCACCCCGGCGCGCCTCATGGAGCGCGTGCGCACCGCGCGCGCAAAAGGCTATGCCTATTCGGAGGCCGGCCTGGTGAAAGGGACGGCGGCCATCGCGGTTCCGGTGTTTGGCGCCGGGCGCGAGGCGCTGGCCGCCATCAGCGTCGCCGCCATCGCCGACCGGCTGCCGCCGTCGCGCGCAGCGGCAGTCGCAGCGGTGATGCATGCGCAGGCGGAACGAATATCGCGGCGGCTCGCCAGCCTGCGGGCGGCCGGCGCGACGAAACGGTCCTAGCTCGAACGGACGACCGAGGAGTCGGACGAGTACAGCAGCTGCACCTGGTCCGCGCGGCGCTCTAGCACCGCGCGCTGGTTGATGTAGCCCTTGTCGGTAATCTCTCCGGCGTCGATCTGCGGCGGCTCGGACATCACCAGGAGGCGCACAGGGTGCGTGGAGCTGCCCGGCTCCTTTGCGAGCTCCCTTAGCGCGGCGGCGAGCTTCGCGCGGATTTCTGCCGGGTCCTTGGGGGCGGCCGGGCTGAGGAAGACGAGCGCGCCGACGTCGTCGCGGTCGTGCCCCGTGATGACAGCATCCTGGATGATCGGGTTGCCGGCGGCGATCAGCTTCACGCGCACCGCACCCACGTGCACCCAGGTGCCCGTGGTCAGCTTGAAGTCCTCGGCGACGCGGCCGTCGAAGACCAGGCCCTTTTCGGGCGCCGCCGGGTCGGCGAGCTTCATGGCATCGCCGATGCGGTAGAAGCCCTCTTCGTCGAACGCGGCCCCGGTGAGGTCATCGCGGCGGTAGTAGCCCGGCGTCACGTTCGGGCCCTTCACGCGGATCTCCAGCTTGCTGCCCGAGGGCAGCAGCTTCAGCTCGCAGCCGGGGGCGGGGTTGCCGACCACGCCCGCGCGCTCGATCGGGTAATGCACGCAGGAGGCCATCGGCGCGGTCTCGGTGGAGCCCCAGGCCGAGAGCATGGCGAGGGCACCGCCCTTTTCGGCGATAGCGAGTTTCTCCAGGCGCTCCCAGAGGTTCTG
>CAYOJP010000205.1:0-6628 GCA_964404305.1 uncultured Gammaproteobacteria bacterium | reverse complement strand
CTCCTCGTCGATGTCCAGGATCATCACCTCGACTTCCTGGCCGATGACGACGGCCTTGCCGGGGTTGATGTTCTTGTTGGTCCAATCCATTTCCGAAACGTGGACCAGGCCTTCCACACCCGGCTCGATCTCGACGAACGCACCGTAGTCGGTGATGTTCGTGACCTTGCCGAACATGCGGGTCTTCTCGGGGTAGCGGCGGGCGATGTCGACCCAGGGGTCGGCGCCCAGCTGCTTGAGACCCAGCGACACGCGGCGACGCTCGCGGTCGTACTTCAGGACCTTCACTTCGATCTCGGCCCCGACCTGCACGACTTCGGAAGGATCCTTGATGCGCTTCCAGGTCATGTCGGTGATGTGGAGCAGACCGTCGATGCCGCCCAGGTCCACGAAC
This sequence comes from uncultured Gammaproteobacteria bacterium, assembly GCA_964404305.1. Taxonomy (GTDB): domain Bacteria; phylum Pseudomonadota; class Gammaproteobacteria; order JADZEE01; family JADZEE01; genus CAYOJP01. The sequence goes on along the minus strand of CAYOJP010000205.1, from coordinate 6,234 downwards.
GCGCCGTACTCGACGAGGTTCTTGACCACGCCCTTGAGCACCACGCCTTCCTGAAGATTCTGGAGGAGGCTGTCGCGCTCGGCGCTGTACTCGGCTTCGAGCACTTCGCGACGCGACACGACGACGTTGTTGCGCAGGCGGTCGAGCTTGATGACCTTGAACTCGAGCGGCTTGCCTTCGAGGTAGGACGTGTCGCGCACCGGGCGCACGTCCACCAGCGAGCCCGGCAGGAACGCCCGGATGGTCTCGATGTCGACGGTGAAGCCGCCCTTGACCTTGTCGGTGATAATGCCGGTGACGGAGGCGTTCGCCTCGAAGGCTTCCTCCAGTCGCTGCCAGCACATCGCGCGCTTGGCTTTCTCGCGCGACAGGCGGGTGGAGCCGAAACCGTCCTCCACGGTGTCGAGGGCCACGTCGACGGCGTCGCCTACCTGGATTTCCAGTTCACCGAGATCGTTGTAGAACTGCTCGGTGGGGATGATTCCCTCCGACTTCAGCCCCGCGTTGATGACAACGAAATCCGGGCGTATCTCGACCACGAGGCCGGACACGATCGTGCCCGGGCGCATCTTGCGCTCGACCTGGCTCTGTTCGAACAACTCCGCGAAACTTTCCGTCATGATGCCTGGAACCTTCCTGCCTTCGGCGCGGCCGGCCACGGGGACCCGCCACGGTCTGCGTTGAAGAAAATTACGGCTTCCCGGCTCGGTTCCGGGGGCCGCCCCTGTCGTCGATTTCCAGTCCACGGGCGCGTACGTGGGTCGTCACCTCCGCGAGCACGTCCCGTATGGAATGCCCGGTGGTATCGATCACGACCGCGTCGAAAGCCGGGAGCATCGGGGCGACGCTGCGGTCGCGATCCCGCCGATCCCGGTCGGCAATGTCCTGAAAAAGCGCGGCGAGATTAACATCCAAACCTTTTTGTTTCAACTGGTTATAGCGACGCCGGGCGCGCTCCTCGGCGCTGGCGGTCAGAAACACTTTGAGCAGGGCGTCGGGAAACACCACGGTGCCCATGTCCCGGCCGTCCGCCACGAGGCCCGGCAGGCGACGTTCCCGGCGCTGGCGGCCAAGCAGCGCGGCCCGCACCGCCGGCAGGGCTGCGACCCGCGACGCCGCGGCCCCGCAGGCCTCGGTGCGCAGGTCAGCCGTCACGTCCCGGCCGTCGAGGAGGACCAGGATGCCGTCGTCGCCCCCCCCGCCCGGGGCGAAGGCGATCGCCAGCCCGGCAGCGGCTCCCGCGACCCGTCGCTCGTCGGCAAGGTCGATCCCGGCCCCGGTCGCCGCCATGGCCGTGGCCCGGTACAGCGCTCCGCTGTCGAGCAGGTGCCACCCCAGGGCGGTCGCCAGCCAGCCGCACACGGTGCCCTTGCCCGTGCCCCCCGGACCGTCTACGGCGATGACCGGCACCGGGTCGCCGGGCGCGCTCAATCCGGCAGGACCTCGATGCGCAATCCCAGGCCGGCAGCGGCCTTCGCGAACCCCGGGAACGAGGTCGCGACATTGTCGCAGTGCAGGATCTCGACGGGACCTTCCGCGCGCAGTGCCGCGATGGCGAAGGCCATCGCCAGCCGGTGATCGCCCAGGCTGTCGACCGTGCCACCGCTCAGGCGTCCGCCGCGGACCCGCAGGCCGTCGGCGGTCGGCGTCGACGGAAGGCCCAGGGCCGCCAGGCCGGCGGCCATGCCCGCGATGCGATCGCTCTCCTTGACGCGGAGTTCCTCCGCGCCGGTCACGACCGTCTCGCCCCCGGCGCAGGCGGCGGCGATCACGAGCGCCGGGAACTCGTCGATCATGCGGGGCACGAGCGCGGGCCCGACCGCGATGCCCGCGAGCGGGGCGTGCCCGGCCGTGAGGCGCGCGGTCGGTTCACGGTCCTCGCCGCACAGGTCGTCCTGCCGCAGCGGCTGCCCCATCCGCAGCAGGCAGTCGAGGATGCCGGTGCGAGTCGGGTTCACGCCGACGTTCTCGAGGACGACCTCCGACCCCGGCGCGATGGCGGCGCCCACCAGGAAGAATGCCGCCGAGGAGAGGTCCCCTGGCACCACGACGTGCTGCCCGGTCAGGCGCGAACCGCCCTCGACGCAGGCGCGGCAGTCAGCCCATGTCACCTGCGCGCCGAACTGGCGCAGCATGCGCTCGGTATGATCGCGGCTCGGCGCAGGCTCGGTCACGCAGGTGCGCCCGCTCGCGGACAGGCCGGCGAGCAGCACCGCCGACTTCAACTGCGCGCTCGCCACCGGCGCGACGTAATCGATGCCCGCCAGCGGGGCGCCAGGTTCGATGACGATGGGAGGCGTGCCGCTCTCGGCGCAGCGCAGCCGCGCGCCCATGCGCGCGAGCGGCTCGACGACCCGGCGCATCGGCCGGCGCATGAGTGACTCGTCGCCCACCAGCGTCGCGCCGATGCCGGCGCCGGCCAGCAGCCCGGCCAGCAACCGGATCGAGGTGCCGGAATTGCCGACGTCGAGCGGGTGGGGCGCAGGCCGCAGGGCCTCGAAGCCGCGCCCTGACACGAGCGTGTCGGCGCCGGGCGAGTGGCGGATGTCGGCACCCAGCGCCTGCAGCGCGCGCATCGTCGAGATGACGTCCGCGCCGGCCAGCAGCCCCTCGATGCGCGATTCGCCGTGCGCGACCGCCGCGAGCATCAGGGCCCGGTGCGAGATCGACTTGTCGCCGGGAACCCGAAGGCTGCCGCGCAACCGTCCCCCGGGCTGCACGCGGAAGCGCATCAGGCGTCCCCCGGAGCGGCCGCGCGCGCCGCGTAGGCCTCGCGCGCCGCCTGCGCTCGCGTGAACAGGGCCAGCAGCGCATCGCCATCGCCCGCGGCGAGCGCCGCGCGCACGTCGCCCAGGCCCGCTTCGTAGCGATCGAGCGCGGCGAGCAACTCGGCCGTGTTCGCGAGCAGGATGTCCCGCCACATGGCCGGGTTCGACTGCGCAATGCGGGTGAAGTCGCGGAAGCCACCGGCGGCGAGGCGGAATGCGCCCTCGGAATCGGGCATGCCGGCGAGGCAGTCCACCAGGGTGTACGCGAGCACGTGGGGCAGGTGGCTGGTGGCGGCAAGGATGCGGTCGTGCCGGCGGGGGTCCATCTCCTCCACGCGCGCACCTGCTGCCTGCCACAGCGCGGTCACCCGATCGCGCGCATCGTCGGCGGTCTCGGCGAGCGGCGTGACGACCACGCGCTGGCCGCGGAAGAGATCGGCGGACCCGGCGTCCACGCCGCTCCTCTCGGTGCCCGCGATCGGATGGCCCGGCACGTAGCGCGGCAGCCTGGCGCCGAGCAGCGCGCGGGCCTGCGCGACCACGGACTGCTTCACACTCGCCACGTCCGTCAGGACCGCGTCCGGCCCGAGCACCGGCGCGACCGCGGCGAACACCGCCCCGAGCGCCCCGACCGGCACGGCGAGGACCACGGCATCGGCCCCGCGCGCCGCTGCTGCGGCATCGGTCTCGCCCCGATCGATGAAACCCAGTTCGCGCGCGCGAGCGAGCTCCCCGCGCGTGGGTGCGCAGCCGACGATCTCCCCGCAGGCCCCGGCCGCGCGCAGCGCGCGCGCGAGCGAGCCGCCGATGAGGCCCGTGCCGATCACGGCAAGGCGCGTTGCCCGGAAGGTCACAGCGCCGCCCGCGGGTAGGACCCGAGCAGCTTCACCATGCTCGCGCGATCCTGAAGGTGCGCGAGCGCGGCGGCCACGTGCTGATCCTCCGCGTGCCCCTCGATGTCGGCGAAGAACACGTACTCCCACGTGCCGCGCCGGGACGGCCGCGACTCGATGCGGGTCATGCCGATCCCATGCTCGGCGAACGCCCCGAGCGCGTGGTGCAGGGCGCCCGGCCGGTTGGCCGTCGAGAACACCAGCGAGGTCTTGTCGTTCCCGCTGGGCGGCGGCGCTGCGCGCGCGAGGACGAGGAAGCGGGTCGTGTTGCTCGGGTCGTCCTCGATATTGCGGCCGGCGACCGCGAGGCCGTACAGCGCAGCGGTCGCCTCGGCGGCAATCGCGGCGACGCCCGGCTCGCCCGCTGCCCGGCGCGCGCCGTCGGCGTTGCTCGACACGGCCTCGCGCGGAATGCCCGGCAGGCTGCGATCGAGCCAGGCGCGACATTGCGCGAGCGCCTGCTGGTGGGCGCAGACCCGGCTCACGCGAGCGAGCTCGGTGTCGCGGGCGAGCAGGCAGTGATGAATTGCCAGTTCGACCTCGCCGCAGATCTTCAGGGGGGACTCGAGGAAGCGATCGAGCGTGATGTTGATGACGCCCTCGAGCGAGTTCTCCACGGGCACGACTCCGTAGCCGCAGTCATCGCCCTCCACGGCGCGGAACACCTCCTCGACGGATGTCACCGGCACGCACTGCGCCCCCATCCCGAACTGCCGCAGCGCGGCCGCCCCGGTCCAGGTGCCCTCGGGGCCGAGGTAGGCGACGCGCGGCGGTGCTTCGAGCGCGAGGCATGCGGACATCACCTCGCGGAACAGACGCGCGACGGTCTCGCCGGACAGGGGTCCCTGGTTGCGGGCGCGCGCGGCGCGCAGGACCTGCGCCTCGCGCTCGGGGCGGTAGTAGGGGCCGCGCGAGCCGTTCTCCGACTTGACGCGCGCGACCTCCAAAGCGATCGAGGCGCGCTCGTTCAGGAGTTCGAGCAGCCGTACGTCCAGGGCGTCGATGCGCGCCCGCAGCGCCGCGAGGGCCTCCGCTTCGGTCATGTGCTGCGCCCCCCGCGCCCCGCGAGAACCCGGCCGGTCAGTGCGGCAGGGCGCCGCCCCCGCCGTCGGGGTCGTCGCCGGGCACCGGTTCGGCGGCCGCATCGCCCTCGGCGCCGCCGCCCTCGTCTACGATCCGGCCCACGCCCACGAGGGTCTCGCCCTCCCCGATCTTGATGAGCCGGACACCCTGCGTGTTGCGCCCGAGCAGCGAGATGTCGGCCACGCGCGTGCGCACGAGCGTGCCCTGGTCGCTGATGAGCATGATCTCGTCGTCGCCGCGCACCGCAACCGCGCCGACCACCGGTCCGTTGCGATCGGTCGTCTGGATGGCGATGACGCCCTGCCCGCCGCGCCCGTGCAGCGGGTAGTCCTCGGCCGGCGTGCGCTTGCCGTAGCCGTTGGCGGTGGCGGTCAGGATGGCGCTCTCGGGCTCGCGGATGATGAGCGCGATGACGCGCTCGTCCGGCGGCAGGCGGATGCCCCGCACGCCGCGCGCGGCGCGGCCCATCGAACGCACCTCGCCCTCGCGGAAGCGGATGGCCTTGCCGTGGGAGGTGAACAGCATGACATCCTGCGAGCCGTCGGTGAGCGCCACGTCGACCAGCCTGTCCTCTCCCGGCAGATCGATCGCGATGATGCCGCTCGTGCGCGGGCGCGAGAACTCCGACAGCGGCGTCTTCTTGACCGTGCCGGCAGCGGTCGCCATCAGGACGTAGCGGCCCTCCTCGAAGGCGTTGATCGGCAGCACCGCGGTGATGCGCTCGGCGTCGGCAAGCGGCAGCAGGTTCACCATCGGCCGGCCGCGCGCCGCGCGCCCGGCCTGCGGCAGCTGGTAGACCTTCAGCCAGTACAGCTTGCCCAGGCTCGAGAAGCACAGCACCGTGTCGTGCGTGTTGGCGATGAAGACCCGCTCGACGAAGTCCTCCTCCTTCACCGACGTCGCGCTCTTGCCCCGGCCGCCGCGCCGCTGCGCGCGATAGTCCTGCAATGGCTGGCTCTTCGCGTAGCCCGAATGCGAGAGCGTCACCACCATGTCCTCCCTGGTGATGAGGTCCTCGGGCGTGAGCTCGGTGTGGTCGATGACGATCTCGGTGCGCCGCCCGTCCCCGTACTGCGCCTTGGCCGCGACCAGTTCGTCGCGGATGACCCGCATCAGGCGCTCGGGACGGGCCAGGATGTCGAGCAGATCGGCGATCGCGTCGAGCAGCTCGTCGTACTCGTGGAAGACCTTCTCCTGCTCGAGCCCCGTCAGCCGGTGCAGCCGCAGGTCGAGGATCGCCTGGGCCTGCACCTCGGACAGGCGGTAGCCGTCCGGATGCAGGCCGTACTGCGGCGCGAGGTCCAGCGGCCGCGACAGGCCGCCGCCGGCCCGGCCGACGAGCGCGGCCGCCCCGCCCGGGGGCCAGGGCCGCGCGAGCAGGCCGGCGCGGGCCTCGGCGGCCGAGGGCGAGGCCTTGATGAGCTCGATGATCGGGTCGATGTTCGCGAGCGCGACCGTAAGGCCCTCGAGCACGTGGGCCCGGTCGCGCG
>CAYOJP010000204.1:0-6648 GCA_964404305.1 uncultured Gammaproteobacteria bacterium | reverse complement strand
CCTGCTCCAGCGTCCGAGCGAACGTTCCTGTAGGAGCGGGCTTGCCCGCGATGCTCCCCCGGCGTCGGCGCCAACCCTATCGCGGCTGAAGCCGCTCCTGCAGGAGCCTTGCTCCGGCGCGGGCGCGATGGCCCGCCGCTCAGTCGCCGGTCAGCGCCGAGCGGGCGGCGCGTACCCGCGTCGCCGCCTCGGCCGGCGTCGCGCCGAGCGCGGTCAGGTGTCCCATCTTGCGGCCGGGCGCGGCGCGGTCCTTGCCGTACAGGTGCAGCTTCACGTCGGGCAGCGCGAGCGCGCGCTCGAAGCGTGGCGCGCCGCCGGCCCACAGGTCGCCCAGCAGGTTCGCCATCGCCGCGGGCTTGAGCAGCGCGCTGTCGCCCAGCGGCAGGCCGCACACCGCGCGGACCTGCTGCTCGAACTGGCAGGTGACCGCGGCGTCGATCGTGAGGTGCCCGGAATTGTGCGGCCGCGGCGCGACCTCGTTGATGAGCAGGCTGCCGTCGGCGCGCTGGAAGAACTCCACGCACAGCACGCCCACGACGTCCAGTCGCTCCAGCACCGCGCGGGTGATGGCGCGCGCATCGTCGGCCACGCGTGGCGCGACCGGCGCCGGCGCGATCGAGACATCGAGGATGTGCCGGGCGTGGCTGTTCTCGATCGGACCGTAGTCGACGCAGCCGCCGTCGAGCCCCCGCGCGGCGACCACCGACAGCTCGCGCTCGAAGGGGATGTAGGCCTCGAGGATTGCCTCTTCGGTCGCCAGCGCCGCCCAGGCCCCGGCCGCGGCCCGCGGCGAGTCGATGCGGGCCTGGCCCTTGCCGTCATAGCCCCAGGCGGCGGTCTTCAGCACGGCCGGGCAGCCGAGCGCGGCGAGGCCGGTCTCCAGCTCCGCCAGCGAGCGCACCGGCAGGAAGGGCGTCACGGGCAGCCCCGCATCGCGCATGAAGCCCTTCTCGCGCAGGCGGTGCTGGGCGACGTGCAGCACGTGCCCGCCGGGCCGCACCGGCGCGTGTCGGGCAGCAGCTTCCACGGTGGCCGCGGGCACGTTCTCGAACTCGAACGTCACCGCGGCGACGCCGCGCGCGAAGCGGGCGATGGCGTCGAGATCGTCGTAGGGTGCGTTGATCTCGACATCCGCGACCTGCCCGGTCGGCGTGTCGTCGGCCGGCGAGAGCACGTGCACGCGATAGCCGAGGCGCCGCGCCGCGATGGCGAACATGCGGCCGAGCTGGCCGCCGCCCAGCACGCCGAGCGTGGCCCCGGGGGCGATCGGCGCTGTCAGGGCACCGTGTCCTTCAGGACCTGGCGCGCGAGGCGCGCCCGGGCGCGCTTCAGCTTCGCGCGCAGCGGCGGGCGGCTGTTGGCGAGGATGGCGCAGGCGAGCAGCCCCGCGTTGCGCGCGCCGGCCTCGCCGATGGCGAGCGTGCCGACCGGCACGCCGGCGGGCATCTGCACGATGGACAGGAGCGAATCGAGGCCGCTCAGCGCCCGCGACTGCACCGGCACGCCGAGCACCGGGACCACCGTGTGCGAGGCGACCATGCCCGGCAGGTGGGCGGCGCCGCCGGCACCGGCGATGATGACCTCCAGGCCGCGCCGCTCGGCGCCCCGGGCGTAGTCGCGCATCCAGTCCGGCGTGCGGTGCGCCGAGACGACCCGGCACTCGTGCGGGATCCCGAACTCCTCGAGAACGACGGCCGCGTGGCGCAGCGTCTCCCAGTCGGAACGGCTGCCCATGATGACCCCGACCAGCGCTGCCTTGCCCATACGTCCCTTGTGGCCGTCGCTGGAGCCGTTGCCCGGCCCCGTGGAGGTGTGACGGTTCAGTGACCTGCCTAACCGCCTGTTCTATCTCGCCGCGCGCCGGGAGCGGGGCCGTCTCTCGCCGCCTCGGGCGGCTGTCCCACCGGCTCCATGAGGGTGCCGCCTGTCGCTTGCCGCCGTCCGCCGGTCGCAGCGGGAAGCGCGGTAAAAGGCACGCAACTATAATGGTTCACGATACCCCCGGGCAAAGGTGACGGGCAATGGCAATCCCGATTTCGGAACCCCGCGTCTACCCCACGGCTCTGCGCAAGGACATGCGTCCCGCTCCGGTCATGCGTCGCGCGGTGGGACCGGAACTGCCGCAGGAATTCGCCGTGACGGTGGAGCGCATGCTGCACCAGTGCCATCGCCGCACTTACCCGGCGAAGGCGATGATCATCCGCCAGGGCGATCCCACCGGCGAGCTGTTCTACATCGTCTCCGGCTCGGTTAAGGTCATGCTCGAGGACGACCAGGGCCACGAGATCGTGCTGGCCTACCTCAACCCGGGCGAGTTCTTCGGCGAGCTGGGCCTGTTCAACGACGACACCCGCCGCAGCGCCCTGGTGCGCGCGCGCACCCGCTGCGAGATCGCGTCGATCGGCTACCAGAAGCTGCGCGGCATGACCGAGCTCCTGCCCGAGCTGATGGTGCTGATGAACTCCCAGCTCGCGCAGCGGCTGAAGAACATGAACCGCAAGCTCGGCAATCTCGCGTTCATGGACGTCTACGGGCGCATCGCCCGCGCCCTGCTCGAACTGTGCAAGGAACCCGACGCCATCACGCACCCCGACGGCATGCTGGTGCGGGTAACCCGCCAGGAGCTCGCGCGCATCGTCGGCTGCTCGCGCGAGATGGTGGGGCGGGTGCTCAAGCAGATGGAGGAGCAGCACCAGATCGTGGTCGAGGGCCGAAGCATCGTCGTGCACGGCACGCGCTGAGAGGCTTCCGGGTCGATGGACGCCGAGCCGCTCGCCATCCTCGATGACGCCGACGCGCTGCGGGCCCATTACGGCGAGCCGGTCCCGCTGGCCGTGGCGGTGGTGAAGCCGCGCCTCGACGCGCACCACCGCCACTACATCGAGCACTGCCCGTTCCTGTGCCTCGCCGCCGCGGGCCCCGACGGCCAGCCCTCGGTCTCGCCGCGCGGCGATGCGCCGGGCTTCGTCCGCGTCCTCGACGACCGCACGCTGCTCATCCCCGACCGCCCCGGCAACAACAAGGTCGAGACCTGGCACCACGTCGTCGCGAACCCGAAGGTCGCCCTGGTACTGTTCGTGCCGGGAGTGGCCGAGACGCTGCGGCTGCACGGCATCGCGCGGCTCTCGCGCGACCCGGCGCACCTCGCCGCGGCGGGCGCCCAGGGCAGGCCTCCGCCCGCGGTGCTGGTGGTCGAGGTGACGCAGGTCTACTTCCACTGCGGCAAGGCGATCATCCGCTCGCGGCTGTGGGCGCCGGAATCGCAGGTCGCCCCGGGCACGCTGCCCGCGTTCGCGCAGGTGCTGAAGGAGCAGGCCGGCGTGCCGGAGCCCGTCGCGCACGTGCAGGACGTGCTCGACGACGTGTACGCGAACAAACTGTACTGACGGGCGAGGCCGCACCGGCGATGCCCGTCCCCCTCTACCTCGTGCTCGGAGCGCTGCTCGGCGGCGCCAGCGCCTTCGGCATCCAGTACGCGATCCTGCAGGCGGCCGGCGCGCTGCCCCACGGGCTGCCGCTCGCGCGGCTGGCGTTCGACGTCATGGACGTGCCGCGCTATGCCGTCTACGGCGCGCTCCTGGTGGTGTTCGTCTCGACCATGTCGCGCCACTGGCACGGCCTGCCGCTGCGCTGCGCGGGCTGGCTCGCCAGCGTGACGCTCGCCGGCATCGCCACGGGCCTCCTGCCGCTGTGGCTCGCGCTCGGCCGCTGGCCGACCCTGGTCGAGGCGCTGCCGGCGCTGACGCCCGCCAACCGCTACCTGCTGGTCGGCCTGGTCACGGCCGGCGTGTTCATCGTCGTCGAGACGGCCCTGCAGCCGCGGCGGCCGCGGCGGCGCAGGCTCGCGGACGACGACGAGGTCCCGGTCGACTTCGACCGGGTCGCGAACGCCGGGATGAGCGCCCGCGCGGACGCCTGGCTCGCGGCCAGGCGTGCCGGCAACGGCAGCACCGGCGCGAGCAGCGACCGCGGGCAGCCCCCTGGAGGATGAGTCGGGCGCCCCGCGGCCCGCGCCACCGGCGCGCGGGACGGCACCGCGACCACCCGCCGCCATGCGCACCGTGCTCCTGCTGATCACGCTCTCGGTCCTGCTCGCCGCCGTCGTGCTGCGTCAGGGCGGCGCAGCCCTGCCCGCGGCCGCCGTGCCAGTCACCGCTCCTGCGCCCCGCGCTCCCGACTCCGCGCCCGATGCCGCGGACGGTGCCGGCGGCGAGGGGCGCCTGTGGTCGTGGCGATCCGCCGACGGCGTCCGTCACCTGTCGACCCTGCCGCCACCGCCGGGCACGCCGGCCAGCGTCTCGCTGTTCGCGCGCCCGCCACCGGCCACGGCACCGGCAGCCGACCCGTCGCTTGCGGCTCCCGCTGCGGACGCGGCGTTGCAGATGGCCGCCGGCGCGACGGCAGCCGCCCGTCTGATCGAGGAACGGCAACAGGCGCTCGAAGCGCAGCGCAACACCCTGCCGGCGCGGTAGCATGGCGCCCCCGGGAGAGGAACGGCGGGTCATGACCGAGACAGGCGGCTTTGCGAAATGGATCGATTACGGCGGAGCGCCGGTGGCGGTGAGCGCCGGCAGCACCGTGGCGGGCGCCGGCGGACCTGGCGAGCGCATGTACATCGTCAAGACCGGGGTGCTGGAGATCCGCCGCGGCGGGCTGGTGCTCGAGGTGGTCGGCGCCGGGGGCCTGGTCGGCGAGATGGCGCTCGTCGACGACTCCCCGCGCAGCGCCGAAGTCGTCGCCACGACCGCGTGCGAGCTGGTGCCGATCGATCGCGCGCACTTCCTGTTCCTGGTCCAGGAGACCCCGACCTTCGCCCTGGAGGTCATGCGCCTGTTCGCGCACCGCCTGCGGCGGATGAACGAGCGGCTGCAATTGCGCGCGAGGACGGCCGGACCGTAGCAGTCCCGTAACAGGGCGGCCCGAACATCCCTCCCGGAACGCGCTGCCGCAACGACGGCGCGGGCTCGGAACCGGGAGGCAGGCGCGATGGGTGCAGGCGTCGATTTCAGCAAGTGGCTGCACTCAGGCGGGGCGGGCATCCGCCATCGCGCCGGCAGCAGCATATTCCTGGCCGGCGACGCCGGCACGGCCATGTACATCGTGCGCGAGGGCACGGTCGATATCCGGGTCGCCGAGGACCTGCTGGAGAAGGTGGGCCCCGGCGGGCTCATCGGCGAGATGACGCTCGTCGACGACGGGCCGCGCAGCGCCAGCGCCTTCGCGGCCACCGAATGCGAGCTGATCCCGATCGACCGGCGCCGCTTCCTCTACCTCGTGCAGGAGACGCCGACCTTCGCACTGGAGGTGATGCGGGTGTTCGCCGACCGCCTGCGGCGCATGAACGATAGGTTCGGCTGACGACTGCGACCGCCTGGAGCGTTCCGGCAGTCTTCAAGACGCCGCGGCGCGCGCCCTCAGCTCCTGCGCCACGCCCGGGCTGAGGTAGGCGTCGATCGCGCGGCGCATCAGGTAGATCGCCGGGATGAGCGCCACCGCGGCGGCGAGCTTGTAGCCGTAGTTGACCGTGCCGATCGCCAGGAACTGCGGGAGCGGCCACTGCTGCGGGCCGATCACGAAGGCGATGTACAGCACCACGAAGCTGTCCACGAACTGCGAAACCGCGGTCGAGCCGGTCGCTCGCAGCCAGATGTGGCGCTCGCCGGTGCGAGCGCGGATGTGCCGGAACACCGACACGTCGATGAGCTGGCCGATCAGGAAGGCGACGACCGAGCCGGCGATCGTCCACATGCCCTGGCCGAACACGTAGGCATAGGCGCGCTGCAGGTCCGGCACCCCGGCCTCGCCGGCCACGCCGACCCACCACGACGCCGGCGCGAGTCCGATGGCTATGTACGCGAACATGAAGGCGTACAGGATCAGCGCCACGGTCAGGTATGACAGCAGCTTCACGCCGCGGCGGCCGTAGAATTCGTTGATGACGTCGGTCATCACGAATACCACCGGCCACACGAGCACGCCGGCGGTGAAGTTGAGCGAGCCCTGCTGGCCGAACAGGCGCCACTGCCACGGCGCCATCCCCAGCGTGTCCTCCAGCGCGAAGATCTTGATGCCGATGAACTCGGCGATGAGCGCGTTGCAGACGAAGAAGCCGGCGAGGACGATCAGCAGGCGCGTGGGACGATCGATGTGCATGCGCGCAGTATAGGGAAACGAGGTCCCGGCGGAACCGGAGGTCAGCGCCGCCGCCGCGCCGCGAGGAACCCGCGCAGGATCCGCCCGGTGTGGGTGCGCTGCCCGGCGACGGCCTCGGGCGCGCCCTGCGCGACGACGCGGCCGCCGCCGTCGCCACCCTCCGGTCCCATGTCGACGATCCAGTCGGCCTCGGCGATGACGTCGAGGTTGTGCTCGATCAGCACCACGCTGTTGCCGGCGTCGACCAGCCGGTGCAGGACCCTCACCAGCTTCTCCACGTCGGCCATGTGCAGGCCGATCGTCGGCTCGTCGAGGACGTACAGCGCGTGCCGCGCTCCGGCGCGCCCGGCCGCGCGCACCCGCGGCGCCTCGCCCGCGGCCACCCCGTCGCCGCGCGCCCTGGCCAGTTCGGTGACGAGCTTGATCCGCTGCGCCTCGCCGCCCGACAGCGTCGGACTCTGCTGTCCCAGCGTGAGATAGCCCAGTCCCACGTCC
>CAYOJP010000203.1:0-6651 GCA_964404305.1 uncultured Gammaproteobacteria bacterium | reverse complement strand
ACCGGCACCAGCCCGACCTTGGTGGCGTAGCCGATGAACAGGAACGGGAAGGCGAGCGTCATGATCGCCGGATCGAGCCGTCCCTTGACGGCTTCCAGGCTGGTCCACAGCAGCGCCTGGCCGCCGCTGCCCAGCAGGCGTTCGCCGGCCATGTACAGCAGCACCGTTCCGAACAGCGCCTGGGCGATGCCGACCCCGCACAGGATGAAGTACTTCCAGGCCGCCTCCAGGCTCGCGGCCGTGCGATACACGCTCACCAGCAGCACCGTGGCGAGGGTCGCGGCTTCCATCGCCACCCACAGGATGCCCATGTTGTTCGTCAGCAGCGCGAGCAGCATGGTGAACGTGAATGCCTGGTACATGCTGTGGTACAGGCGCAGGCGCCGCGGCGTCATCTTGCCGCGGTCGCGCTCAACCCGCATGTAGGGCCCGGAGAACACCGCGGTGGTCAGCCCGACGAAGGCGGTAAGGCTCACCAGGAACACGTTCAGGGGATCGACGAAGAACTCGTCGTCCCAGGCCAGGAACGGCCCTTCCCCGATCACCTGCACCGTGAGCGCGCAGGCGCCGAGGAAGGTGCCGAGGCTGAAGACGACGTTCACGACCGGGGCATAGTCGCGCTGTCCGCAGCCGGCCAGCACCAGTGCGCCGAGCGCCGGCACCAGCAGGACGGCGAGCAGCAGCACTTCCACGTCAGTCGTCCTTCAACCGTTCGAGGTGGCGGATGTCGAGGCTGTCGAACTGCGAGCGGATCTGGAACATGAACACGCCCAGGATCAGGACGCCGATGAGCACATCGAGCGCGATGCCGAGCTCCACGACCATCGGCATCCCGTAGGTCGCCGACGTGGCGGCGAACAGCAGCCCGTTCTCCATCGCCAGGAAGCCGATGACCTGCGGCACCGCCTTGGCGCGGGTGATCATCATCATGAACGACAGCAGCACGCAGGCGAGCGCGATGCCGAGCGTGCCACGGGCGATGGAGGTCGAGAACTGCGCGATCGGCGAGGCGAGGTAGAACGCGAACATGACCAGCAGGATTCCGGCAATCATCGTCGTCGGCACGTTGATGAGCGTCTCGACGTCCCAGCGCACGTTCAGGCGGCGGATGAGGCGGTGCAGGAGCACCGGAATGAGGATCACCTTGAGCGCCAGGGTGAGCGCCGCAGACACGAACAGGTGCGGCTGCCCGGTCGCCCAGCCCATCAGCGCGGTCGAGGCGACCAGCGTCGCGCCCTGCAGCGTGAACAGGTGGATGAGCGACAGGATCCGCCGTTGCCCCAGCATCGCAAAGGCGAGCATCAGCAGGACGGCTGCGAGCAGGTTGATGAACTGGGCGGTGAGCGTCGGCACGTCAGCCCTCCAGCAGGATGTGCACCAGCATCCCGATCACCGCAAGCAGGAAGGCGAAGGCGAGGAACTCGGGCACCCGGAAGATGCGCATCTTGGCGCTCAGGGTCTCCAGCAGCGCCAGCGCGATGCCGCCCACGGCGAGCTTGAACACCAGCACCGGCAGCGCGAGCAGCAGCGCCAGCGGCGCGCCCGCCTGCGCGATGCCCCAGGGGAAGAACAGCGCCAGCCCGATGCAGGAGTACGCGAACAGCTTCAGGCTCGCCGCGCCCTCGAGCAGCGCCAGGTGGCGGCCGGAGTACTCCAGGATCAGGGCCTCGTGGATCATCGTCAGCTCCAGGTGCGTCGACGGATTGTCGACCGGCACCCGGGCATTCTCGGCCAGCGACACGAGCACGAAGGCGACGCCCGCGAAGGCGAGGCTCGGGTGAATCACCAGCTCGCGGTGCGCGATGGTCTCCACGATGGTCGTGAGCGAGGTCGAGGCGGATATGAGTGACGCCGAGAACAGCACCATCAGCAGGGCCGGCTCGGCGAGGAACCCGACCAGCATCTCGCGGCGCCCGCCCATGGACCCGAAGGCGGTGCCGACATCCATCGCCGCGAGCGAGACGAACACGCGAGCGAGCGCGAACAGCCCGACCAGCGCGATCGCATCGGCGGCCGGCACCAGCGGCAGATCGGTCGACAGCGTCGGTATGATGGCGCAGGCGAGCGCGTTGCAGCCGAACACGATGTAGGGCGCGGCGCGGTACAGCGCCGAGGCGTTCGGCGCTATCGCGGGCTCCTTGAGGAACAGCTTGTGCAGCAGCCGGTAGGGCAGCAGCAGTCCGGGCGCCGAGCGCCCCTGGAACCGCGCCCGCCACTGGTTGACCCAGCCCGTGAGCAACGGTGCCAGCAGCAGCGCGAGGACGACCTCGAGCAGCTGGGAGGCGAAGCCGGCGATGTTCATGCGGTCACGATCAACAGCATGCCGACCAGGGTGACGAAGCTGTACAGCAGGTAGACGGCGATCCGTCCCTGCTGCAGCCGCCCGACGAAGCGCGCCGTGCGCTCGACCGTCGCGGCGATCGGCAGGTACAGCCAGTGCCACAGGTGATCGCCCATCGTCACCCGGTAGTGAGGGGCCGCGTCGAACGGGCCGGGCAGCTCGCGCTCCATGCGGAACAGCGGCTCGAAGATCTGCCGGATCGGCTGGCCGAAGCCCTCGGCCGTATCCTGCATGCGCGCGGTCTGCCAGCGATAGCCGCAGTCCCACGGTGGGCTGACGCGCCAGCGGCCGTGGTAGAAGCCGCGCACCAGCAGGAACACGAGCGCGAAGCTCGCCGCCACGCCCAGCAGGAAGATCACCGGGCCATAGCTCGCCCGCTCGACGGCGACCGGCACCAGCAACCAGCCGTTTTGCCGCCCGAGGCCGCCGATACCGCTGCCGGTGAGCAGTCGGGTGATCGGATCGAGCAATTGCACGCCCAGCGTCGGCAGCAGTCCGAGCGCGAGGCAACCCGCGGTGAGCCACAGCATGCCGGCCCGCTCCCAGGGACCCGCGTCGTGCGCGTTCGCGAGCCGCTCCTCGCGGGGCTGGCCGAGGAAGACGATTCCGAAGAATTTCACCATCGTGTAGCCGGCCAGCGCGGCGACCAGGGCGATGAGGGCGGCCACGACCGGCACCAGCATGTTCAGGAACCCGTTCGGCAGCTCCGGCGTGAACAGGAAACTCTGCAGCAGCAGCCACTCCGACACGAATCCCGCGAACGGCGGCAGGCCGGCGCTCGCGAGCACGCCGACGAGCGTCATCCAGGCCACCCACGGCATGCGGTGGATGAGTCCGCCCAGCCGTCCCAGGCTGCGCTCCGCGGTGGCGTGCAGCACCGCGCCCGTGGCCACGAACAGGAGGCTCTTGAAGTACGCGTGCGCGGCCACGTGGTACAGGCTGGCCGTCAGGGCCAGGGCCGCGGCCCCGCCCATGGCATAGGCGGCAAACAGCATCGCCAGACCGATGCCGGCGCACAACAGTCCGATGTTCTCGATCGAGGAGTACGCGAGCAGTCGCTTCATGTCGGTCTGCACGGCCGCGAACACGACCCCCGCGAGCGCGGTCGCGAGCCCGGCGCCGAGCAGCAGCACGCCCCACCACCACAGCGGCGCCGGGAGCAGGTCGAAGCCCACCCGCAGCAGGCCGTAGATGGCGGTCTTCAGCATGACCGCGCTCAGCAGCGCCGATACCGGCGAGGGCGCGGCCGGATGCGCCTCCGGCAGCCACACGTGCAGGGGCAGCAGCCCGGCCTTGGCGCCGAACCCGAACAGCGCGAGCAGGAACGCGAGCGAGCTCCAGAACGGCGACAGCGACTGCGCGCGCATGTTGGCGAAGGTGTACACGCCGGTGTCGGCCTGCAGCACGCCGAAGCACAGGAGCAGTGCGACCGCGCCCACGTGCGCGACGAGCAGGTACAGGAAGCCGGCCCGGCGGATCTCGGGAATGCGGTGGTTGGAAGTGACTAGGAAGAACGAGGCCAGCGCCATCGTCTCCCACATCACCATGAACACGTAGGCATCGTCGGCCAGCAGCACGAGCACCATCGCCGCGAGGAACACGTGGTACTGGAAGCACAGCAGGCCCGGCGGCGTCCCCTCCCCCCGCCGGAAGTAGCCGGCCGCGAACAGCGACACGCCGCCGCTGACCGCGCCGGTGACGAGCACGAACCACGCCGAGAGGGCATCGAGGCGCAGGTGGAACGGCAGCGACGGCAGGCCGATGGGCAGCACCAGCGTTGTCGGCGCCGCGAACAGCGCCACGAGCGCCACGCCTGCCAGCGTCAGCCCGACCAGCGCCCCGAGCGGGAACAGCAGCCGCGCAACGACGGCGAAACTGCGCAGGGCCGCGAGACCCGCGCAGGCGATTGCGAGCCAGACGGCGATCAGGGCGAGGATGAGGTGCAGGGACTGCCAACCGGCCGCCACGCTCACGCTCCTGCGCAGCGGCCGAGCGCCGGCCGGCGCATTCCGCGCCTCGGCGCGGAGGGCCCGGGCTCCTGCTGGTGGCAGCACATACGATGCTCATCATATTACAATAGCGATGGCATGAGCGAACCGCCGGCCCGCCTCCCCGCCCCGACGATCCGCGAGCTGCGCGCGGACGACCACCCGGCGCTGCTGGCGCTGTGGGAAGCCGATCCCGGCCTCGTGCTGCGCGCGGAGGATCGCAGCCCGGCCGCGTTCGCTGCCTTCCTCGCGCGCAACGCCGGCCTGTGCCTGGCCGCCTGCGAGGCCGATCGGATCCTGGGCGCGACGCTCGTCGGCTGGGACGGCCGGCGCGGTTACGTCTATCACTTCGTGGTGGCGCCGGCGGCACGCCGCCGCGGGATCGGCCGCGCGCTCGCAGCCGCGCTGGTCCGGCGCATGCAGGTCGCGGGCATCCCGCGCGCGCATCTGCTGGTCGTCCGGGACAACGCCGCGGCGCACGGCTTCTGGTCCGCGCTGGGCTGGGGCCGGCGCGAAGATCGCGATCTCTACACGCTCCCGATCCCGCCCGCGGGCGCCTGAGCGGCGGGAGTTTCACACTGCATCCATCATCCCGTCCCTCCGGACCGGTAGGATCGCCCCTGCACGTGCCCGCGGGGCCCGTGGAACTTCACCGGCCCGGCCGGGCCTGACGCGGCACCCGCCCCTTACGCCACCGGACGAACCGATGCTCCGCGACGACCTCCGCCCTGCCGGCGCGACTCCCGCGCCCGGGACCGACCTCGGCACCGCGCTCTCCGACGCGCGGCGCGGCCGCGGGCGGCGCTGGCTCGTCGTGGCCCTGCTGGTGCTGACCGGCGGCGTCGGCGCCACCCTGCTGGCCCGGGGCGAGCGCGCGGGCCAGCAGGCCGCGATCGAGTACATCGGCGCCGAGGTGACGCGCGGCGGCCTGACCGTCCGCGTCACCGCCACCGGCACGCTGGAACCCGTGACGCAGGTGGAAGTGGGCAGCGAGGTCTCCGGGCTGGTCGAGGAGGTGAGCGTCGATTTCAACGACGCCGTCACGCAGGGACAGGTGCTCGCGCGCCTGGACACCGATCGGCTGCAGGCACTGACCGTGCAGGCGCGCGGCACGCTGGCCGCCGCGGAAGGGCGCCTGCGCGAGATGGAGGCGACGGTCATCGAGACCCGCCTGCGCCAGAGCCGCTGCGAGAAGCTCGCCGCGCGGCAGATGTGCTCCACCGACGAACTCGACGGCACCAGGGCCGCGAGCGCGCGCGCCGAGGCGGCGGTGGCGAGCGCCCGGGCGCAGGTCGCGGTCGCGCGCGCCACGCTGGAGGAACGCGAGACCGATCTCGGCAAGGCGCAGATCCGCTCGCCCATCGACGGCATCGTCCTGCGCCGGCAGGTCGAGCCCGGGCAGACCGTCGCCGCGTCGCTGCAGACACCGGTGCTGTTCACGCTGGCCGAGAACCTCACCCAGATGGAACTGCGCGTGTCGGTCGACGAGGCCGACATCGGCGTGGTCCACGAGGGCCAGCGCGCGGCGTTCACCGTCGATGCCTACCCCGGCCGCCAGTTCGAAGCCCGCGTGCGCCAGGTGCGCTACGCCCCCGAGACGGTCGACGGGGTCGTCACCTACAAGACGATCCTGGTGGTCAGCAATGACGATCTCGCGCTGCGACCGGGCATGACCGCCACCGCCGAGATAGTCGTGCAGGAGATCGCCGATGCCGTGCTGGTGCCGAACGCCGCGCTGCGGTTCTCGCCCCCCGCGGCCGCGACCACGGACGCCGACGGCGGCCTGCTCTCGCGCCTGCTGATGCGCTGGCCGCGACGCAGCGGCCAGGTGCGGCCCGAGGTCGCGACCGGCGCCGCGCGCAAGGTCTGGGTGCTCGACGGCGCGACGCCGCGCCCGGTGGAGATCACCATCGGGGTCACCGACGAGCAGCACACCGTCGTCACCGGGGGCGAACTCGCCGCCGGCGCCCGCGTCGCCGTGGACTACGTGCAGCCGCGCGGATGACGCGCGCATGAGCAGCCCCGTGCCCGCGGCCGCCCCGGCCGAGCGACCGCTCATCGAACTGCGCGCCGTGACACGCATCTACGGGGAGGGCGAGGCCAGCGTGGCCGCGCTGCGCGGCATCGATCTCGCCATCGCGCCCGGCGCCTTCCTCGCGCTGATGGGGCCGAGCGGCTCGGGCAAGTCCACGTGCATGAACATCCTGGGCTGCCTGGACCGGCCCACGCGCGGCGTGCACCTGTTCCAGGGGCTGGAGGTCGGGGCGCTGCCGGCCGACGATCGCGCCCTCGTGCGCCGGCAGGCGCTCGGCTTCGTGTTCC
>CAYOJP010000202.1:0-6655 GCA_964404305.1 uncultured Gammaproteobacteria bacterium | reverse complement strand
GGATCGGCGGAGGCGTCTCCTCTTGGTCGCAGATCGTCTTCACGTTGTAGACGATGTCGCGGGCCTCGCGCCAGACGCGCGCGCGCACGTTGAAGTCGGTGGTCATCTCCTCGACCAGGGCGAGATCTCCGCCGCCGGAGAACCCGCGGCCTTCGCCGCGGATGAGCACCACGCGGCAGTCCGGA
This sequence comes from uncultured Gammaproteobacteria bacterium, assembly GCA_964404305.1. Classification (GTDB taxonomy): domain Bacteria; phylum Pseudomonadota; class Gammaproteobacteria; order JADZEE01; family JADZEE01; genus CAYOJP01. Next base: position 6,470 of record CAYOJP010000202.1, on the reverse strand, counting down.
TCGGCATCGGCGTCGCGCCAGATGGCCGCCAGTTCGCCGTGCGTGCGGCTGTCGGCCGTGGCGAGCTTTGCGCCCGGCGCGCCCATCACCACTTCCAGGATGCCGGGTTCGAGGTAACCGACCCTCAGGCCCTTGTAGCGGGAGTAGTCCATTGCGCGCGCCTCCGTGGGAGAGGCACGATTCTATATAGAAGAGCGGACATGCGCTGCACTCGACGGTCAGAACATGAGGGCGCCGGTGCTGCGCAGGTTCGCTCTGCCATCTAGCCGTTTAGCAGGAACGAAACCAGTCGACCCGGATCGGGCGCCGGCTCGGATCGCGGCGCGTCCGCGGCCGCCGCGCTACGGCACGGATCGCCACGCGGCGAAGCGTGCACCCCGCTCCTGCTCCTACCCCTGCCCGTCCGGCCCGGCTCACTCCGTCGCCCCTGCCTCGTGCATCCGCCCCGCACGGCACACCGCAACGGTGCCGGCCCGCCCGCGCGACCGCAGGCAGGCCAGCCCGGACGGGTCGTCCGCCGGACGCTCAGGCCTTGGCGCGAACGCCCCCCGTCCGGGCCGCGAGCTCGGCTTCGTGCCTCGCGGTGGCCGCCTCCACCGCCCGCGAAGACTGCGCGGCCAGTTCGGGGCGGCTCGCCTCGGCGCGCGCCTTGGCGTTGAGCGTGGACCAGGCCTGGCCCTGGAACTGCGGCATCACGCGCCGGGCGATGAGTTCGTAGCTGCGCTTGGTCGCCTCGGGGTTCGCCCATTCGTGCGCCAGCAGCAGGTAGGCGCCGAAGCCGCCGACGGACTGGTTCATGAGCCGCTCGATCTGCGCGGCGCAATCCTCGGCCGTGCCGATGGCGCCGATGCCGGAGGTGTTCACGAAGTCGATCATCTCGCGGATGTCACCGCCGTGCACCGCCATCTGCGGAAACGCCGCGACGGTCTGGAAGTAGCGGAACCACTGTTCGATGCCGTACTCGACGTCGCGGTACGCCTGCTCGCGCGTCTGTGCCACGTGCACGAGGCCGACCAGCCGCCACTTCTCGCGGTCGACGCGCGTCCCGAACTCGGCGGCGCGCTGCTCCATGACGCCCCAGTGCAGCGCGAGCGCATCGAAGCCCGCCGCCATCGTCGCGCCGATGGAGAGCAGGCCCACGCCGTGCCTGCCGGCCAGCCGCGGGCCGGAGGGCGAGGCCACCGCCGCCACCGCGATATCGAACAGCGGCTGCGAGTACGGGCGCAGGTGCAGGCGCGCATCGCGCAGGTCCCAGCGCTCGTTGCGGAACGTGACCGGCTCGTCGGTCGTGAGCAGCTTCATGATGATGTCGAAGCCCTCCTCCAGCAGTTGCCGGGTCCGGCCCTGCTCCAGCCCGACCATCATCGCGTCGGTGGGCAGCGCGCCCGGCCCGACGCCCAGCATCACGCGCCCGCGGGTGAGGTGGTCGAGCAGCACGATCCGTTCGGCGACCCACAGCGGGTTGTGGTAGCTCACGCTGACCACGCCCGTGCCGAGCCGGATGTGCCGGGTGCGCTCCGCGGCCGTCGCGATGAAGATTTCCGGGGAGGCGATGATCTCGCTGCCGGCGGAATGGTGCTCGCCGATCCACGCCTCGTCGTAGCCGAGCGCGTCGAGCGTCTGCAGCAGGTCCAGGTCGCGTTCCAGCGCCAGGGTCGGGTTCTGGCCGGCAGGATGGAAGGGGGCCATGAAGACGCCGAAGCGCAGGCGGTGGGTCATCGCGGAGATCCTCGTCGGTGGCGGCGGCAGGGGGCCGGCCAATCCTGGCGCCTTGCGCCCCGCCGCCTCGGGTAAGGCTCGGATGGTAACCGGGGCGCTACGGGCCGGTACAGGTGCCGGCCACGACCATCCTGCGCAGTTCCACCGGCACTGCCGGAGCCTACGGTCGTGGCGGTCGCGGGAGCAGGGGTGCTAAGCTTGGTACAGGCAGCGAGCACCGCGTCGGAAGCATGCTGAGCATCCTGCGTCAACGACGTCGTCCCCTGGGCCGGAGCGTGGTCGGGCTGCTGCTTTGCTCGTGGCTGGCCCTCCACTGCCAGCACTGCCTGGCAGCCCTCGCGGATGCTGTTGCGCCGGTCGCCGCCGCCGAAACCCCGGGCTGCCAGCATGACGTCCCTGCGGACGACCGCTCGTCCGAGGGGCCCTGCGACTGCGGCGTCCAGGTATTTGTCGCCGGCAAGAGCGACGGTCCTGACTTCGCCGGCACCGCCACTGACGCCGGTTTCCTGGCCATGTTCGCGACCGTCCCGACGCCCGTTGGCCGGGCGCCGGCTGCCGTGCCGGCCCCGGTACCTCCCGCCGGCCATCCCCCGCCTCCCCGCAATCGCTATCCGCTGCTGCTGAACTAGCGCCACCTCCCGCTCCGATCGTCGGTTTCGGTCCGGTCGAGTCGTGAGGAGGCGCCATGCGTCACCCTGGATGTCCTGCCGCCGTGCGTGCGCGGCGCAGCTTCGTGTTCACCGTGCTCGTGTCGATCTGCCCGGCCTCCGATGCCGGCGCCGATTCGGCACCCATCGCCCCGCTCGGCATGGCGGACGCGATGGAGCTGGCAATCGAACATCAGCCGCTCCTGGAGGGCCTGGAAGCGGAGGCGCGTGCCGAACGGGAGTCTGCCGTTGCAGCCGCCCAGTTGCCGGATCCGGCGCTCGTCGGCGGTCTTCGGGACTGGCCGGTCACCGGCCCGGACGCCTGGTCGTTGACCCGCGATTCCGATACCCAGATCCAGGTTGGCGTGGTGCAGGAGTTCCCGCGCGCCGAGAAGCGCCGCCTGCGCGGCGAGACCCGCACTCGCGAGGCGGCACGTATCGATGCCGAACGCGCGCTGGCGATGCGCACCGTACGACGGGATGCGGCCCTTGCCTGGCTCGACGCGTGGCGCGAGGCGCGAGGCGTGGAGATCGCGACCGCGGCCCTCGCTGAAGCCGAACTGCAGGCGCGGAGCTTCGACGTCGGGCTGCGCAGCGGGGCGACGTCGCAATCGGACCTGCTGGCGGCCACGCTCGAGGTCGAGCAGCGGCATGACGAGCTCGCCGCTGCCGAACAGGCGTTGCAGCGCGCGCGGCACGCACTCTCGCGGTGGCTCGGCGAAGCCGCGTCCCGGCCGCTGGCCACCGACCTGCCCCCGCTGCACGATGCGCCGGACGCCGAGACAGTCGTCGCCGACTTGCACGCGCACCCGCAGGTCCTGGCGTTGCGCGGCGCGGTGGCCGTTGCCGATGCGGGCGCCGCATTGGCCCAGGCGGACTACCTCGCGGACTGGAGCGTGGAGGTCGGTTACGGCAACCGGCCCGATTATTCGGACATGTTCATGGTCCAGCTGCGAATGGACCTGCCATTCTTCACCGCCAACCGCCAGGACCGCGAGCTGGCGGCCGCGCTCGCCATGCGCGAGGTGGCACGGACGCGCGTCGAGGACGCCGAGCGGGTGCTCGTCGCCGAGGCTCGCTCGGCCCGCGAGGACCTGCGGCGAACCCTCGTGCGGCTGAATCGGTTCGACACTGCGATCCTGCCGCAGGCCGAGGCGCTCACACGGGCCGCCGACGCCGCCTGGGCCGCCGGGCGCGGCAGCCTCGACGAGGTGCTGGCGACCCGCCGCGCCGGCCTCGAACTCCGCGCTGCCCGGCTGGATCTGCAGCGCGATGCAGTGCGCTACCGGGTCCAGCTCGACTACCTCGCCGCCGGCGCCGGTGCGGACACCGGAGCGCTGCCGTGAACGCCCGCGTCGCCGCCCTGGCCATCGCCGCCATCGCCATGGCAGCTTGGTGGTTCGGCTCCCGCCCGCCGGAACCGCCAACTGCCGCGAGCCCCGCCACTTCCGCCGCCACGCCCGCGATCCTGTACTGGTACGACCCGATGCGGCCGGACGTGCATTTCGAGCAGCCGGGCAAGTCTCCCTTCATGGACATGGAGCTGGTGCCGAAGTACGCGGCCCGGGAGTCCGAAACCGCCGACAGCGCGATCCGGGTCGAGCCGGCGATGGTCGCCAGTCTCGGCATCCGCACCGCCGCGGTCCGCAGTGGAACGGTGCAGCCGGAGATCGTGGCGACCGGCCGCGTCACGACCGACGAACGCTCGTTGCGGCGCGTGACTGCCCGGGTCGCCGGCTGGGTGGAGACCCTGCACGTGCGCGCCGAGGGCGAACGCGTGACGCGCGGCCAGCCGCTGGCGGTGATCTACAGCCCGGCGCTGGGCGCCGCGCAGGGCGAACTCGCGCTCGCGCTGGCGAGCGGCCAGCCGGGTCTCGCCGACGGCGCACGTGCGCGCTTGCGAGCGCTCGGCGTCCCCCGGGCGCAGATATCCGCCGCGCAGCGCGCGCGCGACACGTCCGGGCGGGTAGCGCTGGCGGTCCCGGCCGACGGTTACCTGATGCGCCTCACCGTGCGCGAGGGCGACGCGGTCGCTCCCGAGGTCGCCATCGCCGAGTTCGCCAGCCATGACCCGGTCTGGATCATCGCTGACGTCCCCGAAGCGCTGACCGCCGATGTCGCCGTGGGCCAGGCCGCCACCATCCGGGTGCCCGCGCATCCGGACCACACCGTCGAGGCGACGATCGACCATCTCTATCCGGAACTCGATCCGGCCACGCGCACGCAGCGCGTGCGGCTCGTGGTGGCGAATGCGGACGAACGCCTTCACCCCGGGATGTACGCCGAAGTCAGGCTCTCCGGTACGCCACGCGAGAATCAGCTGCTGGTCCCGACCGAGGCGCTGATCCGGACCGGCCGGCACACCCTCGTGATCGTCGCCGACGCCGCCGGCCGGTTTCGTCCCGTCACCGTCACCCCGGGCCTGGAGAGCGGCGACGACACGGTCGTGCTCGCCGGGCTGGACGCCGGTGCGCAGGTGGTCGTGTCGGGCCAGTTCCTCCTCGACTCCGAAGCGAGCCTGCGCGGCGCCTACCGGCGCATGGGCGCCGCCGACGCGCACCGTCATCCCGCACCCGTCGCGGCTCCCGCACCATGATCGCCGCCGTCATCCGCTGGTCCCTCGCCAACCGCCTGCTGGTTCTCATCGTGAGCGGGCTCCTGACCGCGCTCGGCCTGCAGGCGGTGCGGGACATACCGCTCGATGCGCTGCCTGACCTGTCCGACGTGCAGGTCATCGTGCGCACCACCTGGGCCGGCCAGGCGCCGCAAGTCGTCGAAGATCAGGTGACGTATCCGCTCACCACCACGCTGCTTTCCGTCCCGCACGCCCGCACCGTGCGCGGCTATTCGCTGTTCGGCGAATCGTTCGTCTACGTCCTGTTCGAGGATGGCACCGATTTGTACTGGGCCCGTTCGCGGGTGCTCGAATACCTGTCGCAGGCACAGGCCCGGCTGCCGGCGGGCGCGACGGCAGCGCTCGGACCCGACGCGACGGGCGTCGGCTGGATCTACGAATACGCACTGATCGATCGCAGCGGTCGCACCGATATCGCCGGATTGCGGGCCCTGCAGGACTGGTTTCTGAAGTACGAGCTGAAGAGCGTCCCCGACGTCGCCGAGGTCGCCACCGTCGGCGGTTTCAACCGGCAGTACCAGATCGTGCTCGACCCCCATCGCCTGCAGGCCCATGGCCTGTCGCTCGACCGCGTGGTCGCCGCGGTACAGGCGGCCAATGCCGAAGCCGGGGGCTCGGTGATCGAGCTCGCGGAGGCCGAGTACATGGTCCGGGCCCGCGGCTATCTGCGCACCCTGGACGACTTCCGGGCTATCGCCGTTGCGCGCGGCGCCGAGGGCACCCCCATACGGTTGCGCGACGTCGCGACCGTCCAGGTCGGGCCGGAACCGCGCCGCGGCGTCGCGGAACTGGACGGCGAGGGCGAGGTCGTCGGCGGCATCGTCGTACTCCGGTCGGGCCGCAACGCGCGCACGACGATCGCCGCCGTGAAGGAGCGGCTGGAGACCCTGAGGCAGGGACTGCCGGCGGGCGTCGAGATCGTCGAGACCTACGATCGCTCCGCGCTCATCGACCGCGCGATCGACAACCTCACGCACAAGCTCGCCGAGGAGTTCGCCGTCGTCGCGCTCGTCTGCGTCCTGTTCCTGGGCCACCTGCGTTCGGCGTTCGTGGCGATCGTGACCTTGCCGATCGGCGTGCTGGTCGCCTTCGTGTTCATGCACCGGCAGGGCATCAACGCCGACATCATGTCGCTCGGCGGCATCGCCATAGCCATCGGCGCGATGGTGGACGCAGCGGTGGTGATGGTCGAGAACGCGCACAAGAAGCTGGAGGCCTGGCGGCATGCCCATGGCGCGGAGCCCGTCGGGCCCGAGCACCTGCGCATCGTCGCCGCGGCCGCCCAGGAGGTGGGACCGGCGCTGTTCTTCAGCCTGCTCGTGATCACGCTGTCCTTCCTGCCCGTGTTCGCGCTGCAGGCACAGGAGGGCCGCCTGTTCGCGCCGCTCGCCTGGACCAAGACCTGGGCGATGGCGGCGGCGGCCGGTGCCCGCATCACCCTGGCACCGGTACTCATGTCCCTCTTCATC
>CAYOJP010000201.1:0-6669 GCA_964404305.1 uncultured Gammaproteobacteria bacterium | reverse complement strand
GGCTGATCGAGCGCCATGTGCGCCAGCGCCTGGCCCAGCGCCGCGGTCGGCGCGACGCCGTGGCCGTTGAAGCCCAGCCCGTAGTGGATGTTGCCCTGCCCGCCCAGCGTGCCGAGGTGCGGGAGCATGTCCTGCGTCAGTGCGCACCACCCGCCCCAGGTGCCCGCGACAGGCAGATCGTGCAGCGCCGGGAAGCGATCGCGGAAACCCTGCACCAGCGGCTCGAACATCGCCGGATCGTAGCCGTTGACGATGCGGTTGCCGAACGTGACGAATATGCGCTTGGTGTTGGCGACGATGGTGCCGTGCGCCGTGACGCGGTAGCCCTCGATCACGTTGTGCATGCTGACCAGGCCCTCGCGCCCGCGCCAGCCGATGGCCTGGAGCTGCGCGGCCGTGAGCGGCGCGGTCTCGAACGCACCGATGCGGAAGACGGCGATGTGGTTCGCCAGCCGCTGCAGGGTCGATGGCGTGAAGGCGCCGCTGGCGACAATCACCCGGTCCGCGCGCACGCTGCCACCGGCAGTGCGCAGCACGACCGGCCGGCCCTCCTCCACCGCCGTGACGGGCGTCTGCTCGCACAGCGTGACGCCGAGGTCGAGCGCCTTGCGGCGCAGCGCCTGCACGTACTTGCCGGGGTGGAGCGAGCCGCCGCGCGCGATGTACATGCCGCCGAGCCAGGCCGCCGGGATGCCGCGCTCGCGGCATTGCGCGGCGTCGAAGTGCTCGACGGGAAAACCGGCGCGGTTGGAGGCCGTGGCCAGGGCCTGCGTCGCCGCCAGCATCTTCGGGTGCGTCGCGCCGAACAGGTTGCCGGTCGGCAGGTAGTCGCAGTCGAGGCCCAGGTCGCGGATCTGCGCCTCGGCGCAGTCGGTGATGCGCGCGATGTAGCGGGCGTACTCGCGCGTCTCCGGAGCGTCCGGCTTGGGAAAGAAGCGCCGCATCTCCTTGCCGGGGCCGACCAGGTGCCCGCCCGAACGGCCGCTCGCGCCGTAGCCGCAGAACTGCTGCTCCAGCAGCACGACCTCGGCGCCCTGGCGGCGCAGCTCGAGCGCGGCCGACAGGCCGGTCCAGCCGCCGCCGATGACGGCGACGGTCGCGGTGAGGTCGCGGTCGAGCGGGCCGGTGATGTCGGCCGGGCGCTCGAGGTACGCGCTCAGGGGTACGAACGTGTCGGCGAGGGCACGGGTCGGCATCGAGAGCCTCCAGGAGAGACGGGCAGCGCGTCGGCGGGGCGTCAGGACGGCGGCTGGTTCAGCTCGATGACGTTGCGATCGGGATCGCGCAGGAACAGGCCGCGCGACCCGCCGGGGAAATCGACCGGACCGCCGGAGATGGTCGCGCCCGCGGCGGCGAGCACCGCCTTCGCGCCGTCGACGTCCGGGCAGCTCAGCGCAATGTGGGTGATGCCGGCGTGCCTGTCCGGAACGTCCATCAGCACATTGGGCGCCTGCACGGACGGTGCGTTCAGGATCAGGTTGATCTCGACTCCGCACGGATGCGCGAGAATCGCGACGGGTTCCTCGCCGATCGGCCCGACGGTCTTCACGAACCCGAGCAACTCGTAGAACGCGACCGAGCGGGCGAGGTCGTGGACGCGGATGCCGACGTGGGACAGACCGGTGACGGTGGCGGCGGGCACGGGAGGATGATGCCCAAGACGGTCGGAAAACGGAACACCCGGGGCGGTTCCGGAACAGATCGGCGGTGCGCCGGGACGGCGCACCGGTCGCCGCGGTCGTCAGCGCTGCCGCGGGTCGCCCTCCAGTCGCAGTGCTCCGAGCAGGGCCGCGGCCTCCGGCGCGGTCCCGACGAGCGCTTCCTTGCCCGGCTTGGTCAGCCGCTTGAATCGTGCCTCCGCCCGCAGCGCAAGGCTCCGTTCGCCGAGCGCAACCGCGTAGACGAGCGTCAGCGGTCCGCGGGCCCGCAGGGCCTTGGCGCCGCGCGTGCCGCCGGCATGCTCGGCCAGCCGGCGCGCGACATCGGTGGCGATGCCCGTGTAAAGCGCGCCGCTGCCGGTGCGCACGACGTAGAGATGCCAGGCGGTCGCCGGCGATGCCGCCGCCGGGGCTGGCCTCACGTCGCGGGCTCCCCGGCGGGTCGGCGCGGCACCCGCGCGAGCCAGCGGTCGAGCTGGTTGGCGAACGCGGCCCGATCCTGGGGACCGAGCGCCGGCGGGCCACCGGTGCGCACGCCCGAGCCGCGCAACTCGTCGAGCATGTCGCGCACGCCGAGGCGCTCGCGCACGTTCTCCTCGGTGTAGAGCTCGCCGCGCGGGTTGAGCGCGACGGCGCCCTTGGCGACGACGGCCGCGGCGAGCGGGATGTCGGCGGTGACGATCAGGTCGCCCGGCCGCGCCAGTTCGACGATGCGGTTGTCGGCGACGTCGAAGCCGTGCGCCACGACCAGCATCTTCACGTAACGCGATGGCGGCTTGCGCAACGCGCGGTTGGCGACGAGCGTCAGTTCCATCCGGGCGCGCTCGGCGGCGCGCAGCAGTATGTCCCGGATCGGCGCCGGGCAGGCGTCGGCATCGACCCAGATGCGCGGGATCAGTCCATCCACAGGCCGAGCGCCATGCGCAGGCAGTTCGGCGGCGTGAACGCCTTCGCCCCGCCGAGCCGTGCCTCCCACTTCGGCACGACCTGCGCAGCGCAGGCGTCGGTCAGCTCGCGGAAATAGCCGTCGAACATGTCCCAGCGATGCTCCCAGCCGGCGGCCCGCAGATGCCGTCCGAAGTCCACGCTCTCGTAAGCCTGCACTGCCGCGTTGCGCACATCGACGAAGTAGTCGCGCGACAGCTCTACGTCGGCACGGTTGCCGTAGCGGCTCGCGTGGCCGCCGACGAACACTTCGAAGTCGTAGCCGAGAATCGCCTCGGTCGCCGCGAGCACGCCGGGCAGGTGGTCGCCCACGCCGAAGCCGTGGAAGTGCACCCACCCGGGCCAGGCCACATCCACCATCATCACGACCTTCTGCCGCGGCACATGGATGAGGATGTTGTCGGCATCGTGGTTCGGGCCGGGCCAGTGCAGATCCAGGCGCTGCGAGCCGACCTCCAGCGCGTAGTCGTCCTGGAAGGTGATCGTCGGCAGCGGGCGGGCCGGATCCTTGGCCTGCTCGAGGAAGCGCTTCGTCAGCACGTGGCCGACGATGGTGATGCCCTTCGGCAGCACGCCGGCGGCGGCGACGTGATCGGCGTGCGAATGGCTGTAGACGAGGTGCGTCACCGGCTCGGAGGTGACCGAGGCAATCGCCTCCAGCAGCTTCGGTGCGAGGCTGCGCGGCGCATCGACGACGATCACGCCCGCCCCGGTCGTCAGGAACAGGCTCTGGTAATGGCCGTCCGTGAGCCAGTACAGGCCGTCGCGGATCTCCTCGACGAGGTAGCCCTGGCCGGCGGGGACCGCGGGCCCCCGCGTCGTCTCCAGGATCCGGCCCCGGCCGGCGTGGGGATCGGCGTGCAGGTCGGCGGCACCAACCGCCTGGCCGGCGAGCGGCGGCGGACAGGCCGCGGCGACGAGCAGCGCGAGGCGGGCGAGCGCTGCCGGGATGCCGGGCCTGGCCGTCGTCACTCGGGCAGCAGCTCGATGACGCCCGACACCGAAACCGTCAGCGACTGCTCGCCGGATTCGATCGCGGGCTCGGCGACGTCGGCCATCCCCGACTTCATCGCCATCGCGCGTACAGGCATCGGCGGCGGCGCGTAGCCGCCCGAGGAGACGTCGACCTGCACGAAGCGGTAGCCCTTGCGTCCCAGCTCCTGCGCGATGAGGTCGGCGCGGCCGCGGAAGGCGGCGAGCGCCTCCGCGATCAGGCGATCCTCGGCGGTTCTGCGCGCCGGAGGGGAGACGTCATATCCTACGGACTCGACCGCGAGCGTCTCCTGCAGCGTGCCGAGCAGCGCGGTGAGCGCCTTCGGATCGCGCGATTCGAGCCGCAGCGACTGGCGCGCGCGCCAGCCGACGATCGTCTCGCGGTTGTACACCGGCGAGGTCGAGTAGCCGCCGGTCTGCGCGGTGACGCCGGCCGCGCCCTTCGCGCTCTCGAGCGCCTTGCGCATGGTGGTGTTGACCTCGTCGGCAACGGCAGCCTGCTTCGGTCCCTCGCGCTGCACGTACAGCGTGGCGACGAGCGTGTCGTTGGCCACGCGTTCCTCGGCGGCGGCGGACAGGCTGACGCGGTCGTAGGTCGGCGCCTGCTCCCCGGCGACGGCGGCGCCGGCGACGAGCAGCGTTGCGGCGACGAGATGGCGCATGCGTCGATATCCGTCTGCGGCGCTCAGGCCGTGCCGGCGGACGGCAGGCGCTCCGCGCTGCGGCCCTCGCGCGCGGCCTCGGCCTCGAAGTCCGCGTCGGGCTCCAGTTCCGCGAAGTAGCGGGGGTAGCACGCCGCCAGGTCGGCGGTCATCTGCTCGTAGGGCACGTCGGCGTAGTGGCCGCGGCTGTGCACGTACTCCAGGTGCCGGCGCCCCTTCGCGTCGAATCTCTGGTACAGGGAATCGGTGCGGCCGTCGAAGTCGAGCGGCAGCACATGGAACTTCTCGCACAGGCTCAGGTTGAAGACCGGCGTCGCCTTGACCCAGCGGCTCTCCAGCCAGACCTCGGCGTAGCCGTGCCAGATGTAGACGTTCGTGTCGAGCAGGCGCGCGAGGCGTTCGGTCGAGAGGTGGTTCTGCACGTCCGCGTAGCCCAACCGTGCCGGGATGCCGGCGGCCCGGCAGGCCGCGGCGTACACGACCGACTTCTGGCTGCAATAGCCGCGGCCCTGCCCCACGACGTAGCTCGCGCGATAGGTCTCGCGCTTCAGGCGGATGGCGTAGGGGTCGTAGCGGATGCCGTCGCGCACGGCGTAGTAGAGCCGCACGGCGCGCTCGCGTTCGTCACCACGCTCCCCGGCTGCGGCGACCAGCGCCTGCACGGCGGGATGGCCGTAGTCGAGAAATTCGGTGGCGGCGAGGCAGGCGGCGGGTTCGGTCATGCGGGCGGCATCGCAGTCGATGCGGCATTGTCGCACAAGCCGGGGCGACCGGCGGTGGTGCCGCGTGCCTGCCGGGTGATTCAGCCCGGGATCAGCCGGTCGATGACGCTGCGCTTGAACTCCCGGGTCTCGGTGCGATCGCGCGCCGCGGGACGGGCGGCGCGCAGGCTCGCCTTGACCCCGCGCACGACCGCCGGGTGGAGCGCGGCCAGGGCGCCGGCGATCGCCTCGCCCCGGGCCAGCGCGCCGCCGGTGGCCACCGCCTCGTCCACGAGCCCGTGGTCCAGCGCGGCCGCGGCATCGAACGCGGTGCCGAACAGGATGAAGCGCAGGGCGCCGGCGTACCCCAGGCGCCCGGGCAGGCGACGCGTGGCGCCGCCGCCGGGCATCGCGTCGTAGGCAAGGTGACCGTCCTCCAGACGCGCGTCCGCGCCGGCGATGATGAGATCGCAGGCCAGCGCGAGTTCCAGACCGCCCAGCCGGCAGGCGCCCTCCACGCAGGCGACGGTAATGAGCGGCAGCCCCTCCAGTCGATCGAGGATGACGTTGAGGCGTTCGATGACCGCAGCGAACGCGCGCGCATCGGCGAAGCACGACCCGAGCAGCCCCTGGTCGAGTCCGGTGCTGAAGACCGCCGGCGCGCCGGCGACGAGCAGGCAGGTCACCGTGCCGTCGTCGCGCTCGAGCCCGTCCAGCGCCGCCTCCATGGCGGCCAGCGTGGCCTCGTCGAGGCCATTGCCCCGGGCCGGCCGGTCGAACGTCCAGGTCGCGATGCGCGCATTGCCGTCGATCTTCACGTCATGGTCCTCCCGCTGCCGCGCCGGCCGGGGCATTCTGGCACAGGCCAATGCGGCGACGCGCAAGGCGGCATAATGCGCGCCCATGGACTGGTTGGCCCTGACCGTGATTTCCGCCCTGTGCGTGGCGGCCTCCGACGCCGCGACCAAGGGCCTGCAGGCCGGGGAGGGCTCGTGGGAGCGCACGGCGGTGCGCTTCGGCTGGAGCGGCGCCCTGCTCTCGCCGATCGTGTTCCTGACGCCCTGGCCGGATCCCGACCCGCGCATCTGGCTGTGGATGGCGGTGCTCCTGCCCCTCGACATCGCCGCGATGCTGCTCTACATGCGCGCGCTGCAGGTCGCGCCGCTGCACGACACGCTGCCCTACGTCGCGTTCTCGCCGGTGTTCACCGCCGCGGCCGGCTGGGCGCTGCTGGACGAGCGGTTGTCCTGGGCGGGGGCGACCGGCATCGGGCTCGTGACGATCGGAGGCTACCTGCTGAACGTCGAGGCGGGGGCCGATCACTGGCGCGATCCGCTCGCGCCGCTGCGACGGATGGGCCGCTCGCAGGGCGCGCGCCTGATGCTCGGCACGGCGGTGCTGTTCGGCTTCACTTCGGTGCTTGGCAAGGGAGCGCTGCAATACGCGGGCGGGCTGTGGTTCGGCGCGCTGTACTTCGGCGTGCTCGGGCTGACGACCTGCATGGCGATGGCGATCGCCAAGCCCGCGGCGCTGCCGGCGCTGTGGCGGCGGCCGGTGGCCAGCACGGTCGTGAGCGCGTTCTTCGCGGTGATGATCGTGACCCACTTCCTGGCGCTGGAGCAGGTGGAGACCGGCTACATGATGGCAGTGAAGCGCCTCAGCCTGCTGTTCGGCATCGTGCTCGGGGCGGTGCTGTTCAAGGAGCAGCAC
>CAYOJP010000200.1:0-6676 GCA_964404305.1 uncultured Gammaproteobacteria bacterium | reverse complement strand
TACCACAGGTCGATGCGGAACCGGCCGGCGTCGATGGCGTAGCGTTGCGCCGCCACGGACTGCCCCCGCACCTCGACCCGGTCCGCGCCGAGATCGCGCACCGACACCGGCAGCAGCTCGCCGGTCTGCGAGTTGAGCAGGCGCTCCTGCGCCAGGAACTGCGGGTTCCAGTAGGCGAAGCTCATGATGCAGGCCGGCAGCCTCTGCTCGCCCACCGGCGACGACACCACGAAGGCATCGCCGGTGGCGGTGCCGGCAATGCGCGTGCGCTCGCCATTGTCGTCGGTGTGCGCCTCGATCGCCGCCAGGCACCCGCCGTTCCAGCGCTCGGTGTTGCGGTGCCGGTAGCTGTAGGCATTGATGAACAGGAGGCGCACGTCGAAGCTCGCCTCGGTGACGAGCTCGGTCCGGCCGCCCGGATCCTGCGTCACGGCGAAGCGGTGCGCCCCGATCCGCATGTCGTCGAGGTAGACGGTGAAATTCCATTCGCGACGCGGCTCGTCCAAGGCGCCGGCGCCGCCGCTGAGCGCCAGACCGGCGGCGAGCGCGGCCGCGCGCGCGCGACACGTCCCGGCGGTCATCGCAACGCCTCCCCGCCGCGTCCGACCCGGACTGCGCGGCGCGGGCCCGGCCAGAACGCGTTGGTGCCCGCGACGTAGTCGCGATAGCCCGGGCGGCGCTCGCCGATGTCCCGCTCCAGCAGCGCGACGCCGGACACCTTGAGCAGGAGCAGCGTCATGAGCACCGGCGAGACGAGCGACCACCAGCCGCCGCCGGCCGCCGCCACGAGCCACAGCCCCCACCACAGCAGGGCTTCGCCGAAGTAGTTCGGGTGGCGGCAGTACCGCCACAGGCCGGTGTCGAGCACGCGATCGGCCGACCCGGATTGCGCGTGGAACCGGGCCAGTTGCCAGTCCGCGATCGCCTCCCACGCCAGCCCCGCGACGAACACGCCCGCGCCGAGCGCGTCCACCCACCCGAGCGGCCGGTCGCTGGCGACGGCGGCCAGCAGCGGCAGCGAGATGATCCAGGCGAGCACTCCCTGCAGCGCGAATACCAGGTAGAGGCTCTTCCACGCGAAGCCCGGCTCGTTGCGCGCCCTGATCGCCTGGTAGCGTCGGTCCTCCGGCCGACCGGCGTTGCGCCTGGCCAGGTAGAGGGACAGGCGCAACGCCCAGAGCGCGACCAGCCCGAGCACCGGGAGCGCCCGCGGCCCCGGTTCGCTGACGACCGCGACGTAAACGGCCGTCGCCAGCAGAAAGAACTGCGACCAGAACACGTCGACCACGCCCGCGTCGCGGCGCACGACGGACAGGCCCCACACCGCGACCGCGAGCACGAGGATGGCCGCGAGCGCGCTGAACCAGGCGATCGCCTCGAATATTCAGGCCACCTTGCCTGGATCCGGTACGGCCACCGGGGCCGGCGCGCCGTCCAGCCGCAGCGACAGCCGCAGCAGGAGCGGCAGCGCGAGCGCCCAGCCCGCCGCGAGCGCCAGCAGCGCGGCAGTGCGCTCCGGGAACACGACCGCGCCCAGGCGCTCGCCGGCGAGGAACGCGAGCGGCCCGCCGATCGCACCGAGCATCGCGGCGAGCGTGTCCCGGTGCCTGAGCCAGCGCAGGCTGTGGTTCAGCGTGATGGCGAACAACAGCCACATCGCCACGATCCACGCCGGCGCCGCCTGTGGCAGCACCGTGCCGGAGGTGTAGCCGACGAGCCCCGCGGCGACCAGCGCGCTGTCGAACACGGCACCGAAAGCGCCGGCCGCGAGCACGAGGGCGCCCTCGCGACCCGGCGCGGTGGCGAGCGCCACGTGCGCGACGACGATCGCCAGCGCGATCGCGGTGCCGGCGGCCGGCCACGACCAGGCGGCACCGAGCACGCAGGCGAACCAGCCGCACTGGAACGCGGCAATGTTGAGCAGCATCCGCATGTCCCGCTCAGTCTCCGACCGCCGGCCGCTCGAACAGGTAATGCGACACCCACCACTCCTGCCCGCCGGCATGGCCGAAGAGCTCGGCGCAGGCCATGAAGAACACCCGCCAGCGCTGCAGCCACTGGCCGGCCGCGTCGGCCCCGTAGGCCTGGGCGAGGATTGGCAGCACGGCCTCGCGCCGGGTGTCCAGGTTGGCGAGCCAGGCATTGGCGGTGCGCTCGTAGTGGCGCCCGTCCCAGCGCCAGCGCTCCCGCAGGCGCAGGGCGCCCTGGAGGCGCAGCGGCAGATCGTCGCTGGGCATGATGCCGCCGGAGAAGAAATACCGGCTCATCCAGTCGCCGGGGCCGGCATCGGCGAACTCGTACGGGGTGGAGCGGTGACAGAACACGTGCATGAAGAAGCGCCCGCCGGGCGCGAGCCAGTCGTGCACGCGCGCGAACAGGCGCGGCCAGTTGCGCATGTGCTCGAACATCTCCACGGACACGATGCGATCGAAGCGGCCGGGGGCCTCGAATGCATTCATGTCGCAGGTGACGACCCGGACGTTGTGCAGGCCCCGGCGCGCGGCCTCGCCTTCGATGTATTCGCGCTGGGAGACGGAGTTGGACACGGCAGTGATGCTCGCGCCCGGGTAGTGCCCGGCCAGCCACAGCGTGAGCGAGCCCCAGCCGCACCCCAGCTCCAGGATGCGCTGGCCGTCGGTGATGCCGGCGTGCTCGCAGGTCCGGCCCAGCGCGGCGGCCTCGGCCGCGTCGAGCGTGGTCACGCCGCCCGGCCAGTAGCAGGCGCTGTACTTGCGGTGCGGGCCGAGCACCTGCGCATAGAATGCCGCCGGCACCTCGTAGTGCTGCTCGTTCGCCTTCCCGGGCAGCGGTGCGATCGGCGCGGTGCGCAGCGCGGCGATGAAGCGCTCGGTCGCTTCCGCCGCGGCCTCGCAGTCGTCGGCGGCGATCTCCCGAAGCCGCTCGCGGAGCAGACGCCGGATGCCCTGGCGCACGACGACGTCGGGCAGCAGGCCCTGTTCGACCCAGTCGATGGCGCGTTGCGTCGCCGCGCCCATGTCAGGTCTGCTGCCTGCGTCCGCGGCGCGGGTGCGCCCCGACACCCGCGGCCAGAACCGTGCGGATGCGCTGCAGGCCACCGGCGATGTCCGCGCCGAGCGCGATGGCGCCAGCCGCCTCGAAGTCCGTCCGCAGGCGCGTCACCGCCGACCCGCCGGCGAATACCGGCAGGTGTGCCGAGCGCACGAGACGGGCCAGCGTCTCCGCGAGGAAGTCAGGCGGCGGATCGACTGACCCGGACAGCACGACAGCCCGGGCGCCGGCGCTGCGGGCAGCGGGCACCAGTTCCTCCGGGGGCACGCCCGCCCCGAGCACGACGCAGGCGTAACCGGCGTCGTGCGCCGCCAGCGCAAACAGCAGCAGTCCGATCTCGTGCTGCTCGGCCGGCAGGCACGCGCACAGCAGGCGCGGCCCGTCCGGCGGCGGCCCCCGGTGGTGCATCAGCGCGCCGATCTTGTTGCGCACGAACACGCTGAAGAAATGCTCCTGCGCGACGCTCGCGACCCCGCTCGACCAGCGCTCGCCCACCGCAGTGAACAACGGCAGCAGTACCTGCGTGAGCACGGTCTGCATCGGATGCAGCGCCAGCGCGCCGGAGTAGATCGCCTCGAGCGTGTGGCCGTCGAAGCGCGCGATGGCGTCCAGCATCCGCCCGCGAAGGTCAGCGAAGACGTCCTCGCCGCGTGCGCGGAGCGCAGGCGCGACCTGTCCGATCGACATCCCGCGCCCGAGCAGATCCACGACGTGGCTGATGAGATCGATCTGCTCACGCGTGTACAGCCGGTGCCCGGTGGTCGTGCGTACCGGCTTGATGAGCCCGTACCGGCGCTCCCACGCGCGCAGCGTCACCGCGTTCACGCCGGTCAGCGAGGACACGGTGCGAATCGGGTAGGCCTCGTCGCCGGCCTGCACCGGCGTACCGACTTCATTCATGCGCGACGGCCCGGAACGAACGGGAAGCTCTGAAGCAGACCGGGCTAATACTTATGCATATCCTGTACGTTCGTCAATATTTATTGGCGATCTATTTGTATCTTATTGATTATATTATTTTTTATTATCACTTATTATCTACATATATTGTACATTCCCGTTGCCTCGCGGCGCCGCCCTCCACCGCCTTGCCCGTACCGGCGCTCACCGGCGTGTGGCCGGCCCGGTGCATACTTCGCGCTGACTGGCGAACACATCCGTGGACCTGAGCCCCTTCGTCATTTCCGGTGCGCCCTACCTCGCCGCGCTCGCGGCCGGGTTGTTCAGTGCCGGCCACTGCGCCGGCATGTGCGGGCCGGTGACCGCCGCCCTGCACCTGGCCGCCTTCCCGCCCGACGCCCCCGGGACGTCCGCACGCTCGGCGTTCGGCTTCCACGCCGGCTTCAATGCCGGTCGGCTCCTGACCTACACGAGCGGCGGCGCGCTCGCGGGCTGGCTGGGACAGCATGCTGCCGAGGCGTTGTCGGAGTGGCGGGGCTGGCTGGTGCTGCGGACCGCGGCCGCGCTGCTCATGCTCGCGGCCGGGCTCCATGTCGCCGGCGCCTGGCGCGGGCTCGCGCGGCTCGAACGCGCCGGGGCGGCGGTGCTGCGGCTGGCGGGTGGCGCCGGCCGGTTGCGCGGCGGCCGGCCCGGCCGCGCGCGGACGCTGGTGCTCGGCGCCGCGTGGGGCCTGGTGCCTTGCGGACTCGTCTACACGAGCCTGGTGCTGAGCCTGGCGGCCGGCAACGCGCTCGCTGGCGCCGGCTTCATGCTCTGCTTCGGCCTCGGGACGCTGCCCGCGGTGATGGGTGTCGGCCTCGCCGCCCCGCAGCTCGGCAGCCTGCTGCGCGAGCGGTCTGCGCAGCGCGTCTGCGGCGCCTTCGTCGCCATCACCGGCGTGTGGCTGCTCGTGTTCACGCTGCTCGTGCAGCCCGACGTGGGTCTGGGCTGCATCACCCCGCCCTGAGCCGCCGCGGCGGCGCGACGCCTCAGCGAGCGACGACCTCGGCAGCGTCAGTGCCGCGCAGGCGCGCCAGCACGACCCGTTCGAGCCGCGGGCACAGGTCCAGCGCCAGGCGGGCAGCCGCTCGCGCGGCCTGCGCAAGCTCCGGGGTATCGACCATGTTGATCAGCGGTATCACGATCGCGCCGTCGGCGCCCTTCAGCGCCCCCTCGCGGTGGGTGAACAACCGCGCCAGGTGCACCGGTTCCAGCACGTCGCCGACCCGCAGACCCGCGAGCATCGCGATGCGCTCGGGGCGATGCGCGATGCGCTCGTCGAGGGGCTGTCCGAGCGCGCGGGCCGAGGCCACGCAGATCAGCGTGTCGAAGGCGGCCGGCAACACGGGCTCGCCCGCGGCCGGCGCCTTCAGCCAGCGGGAGCGCGCCCCGTCCGCCTTCACGAGGCAGAGGTCGAAGCCGGCGCCGTCGATCACCTCGGCGATGATCGCCGGAGCCAGGCCGCTGTAGCGACCCGGCTTGTCCGCCGGCCCCGCGAACGCCACCACCCGCGCCGCGCGCGCTGCGCGCACCCCTTCCCGCAGCGTCGCCGCCGCGCCGGTCACGACGGCATCCGCCACGCCTGCCGGCCACGGTGGGGTGTGCGCCGTGGCGGTGAGCGCCACCCGCCCGGGATGCAGTGCGGCGAGGCGATAGAGCACCGTCTTCTTGCCGCCCGCGCCGACGACGCACACGACGCCTCGCCGTGCTGCCAGCACGTCCACGAGCGTATCGTCGTCGCGCGTGTCCACCGTACCCCCCGACCCCGCCGGCGTCCCGCGCGGGCGTCCAGTGTAGCGGCGCGGCGGTCAACCGGGCGGCAGGCGTTCGCGCAGGTAGCCGACGAGGTCGGCGAGCGTGACCAGCCGCGCGTAGTCGGATTCCGGGATGTCCACCCCGAGCCGCTCGTGCAGCGCGATCAGGAAGTTGAGCCAGTCGATCGAGTCCAGGTCGACCTGCAGGCGCAGGGCCCGGTCGCGCACCAGCGCGGCGCCATCGACTTCCGGCGCGATGGCCTCCAGTTCCGCCAGCACCGCGCGTTCCAGTTCCGTATCGTTCATGGTCGTCGGGTCCACTCCCGCTCAGAGGTCTTCGGGGTGCTGCAGCCGGTCGCGCAGCTCGCGCAGGAACAGGGCGCCGCGGTGGCCGTCCGAGACGCGGTGATCGGCCGCCAGGCTCGCCGTCACCACCGGGATCACCTTCAGCCCGCCGTCCTCGGCCCAGGGCTGCTCGGCGATGCTGCCCATGCCGATGAGCGCGACCTGCGGCGGGTAGATGACGCCGAAGACCGACTCCACGCCCTGGTCGCCCAGGTTGGTGAGCGTGACGGTCGGATCGGCGATCTCGGAGCTGCGCAGCGAACCCGCGCGTGCGCGGCGCACGAGATCGTTCAGCTCGCGCATGAGCTGGTCGAGGGGCTTCGCCTGCACGTCGTGCAGCGCCGGCGCGATGAGGCCGCCCTGGCGCAGGGAGATTGCCAGCCCCAGGTGCACCGCCGCCGCGGGCACGAACGCGCCGTCGCGCCACGTGCCGTTCAGTTCGGGCACCTTGCCCAGCGCCAGTGCAACCGCCTTCACCTGCAGAACGACGGGCAGCAGGCGCTGCGTAATCGACCGTGCCGCGTTGGTCGCCGCCAGCCACGCCAGGGCAGGCGCCATGGGAATGCGCTCGCTCAGGTAGTAATGCGGGATCTCGCGCTTGGAGCGCG
>CAYOJP010000199.1:4905-6676 GCA_964404305.1 uncultured Gammaproteobacteria bacterium | reverse complement strand
CCCGGCGAGCGCCTCGGCGAGCTGCTGTTCGGCCTGCTCATGACCCTGACGTTCACGCTCGGCGCAGGCGTCCTGTTCGGCGGGGGCGAGGAGGGAGCCGCTGCCGACATGCTGCTCGGCATCGTCGGCTGCAACGTCGCCTGGGGCATCATCGACGGGGCGATGCTGATCCTCGGCCGGGTGTTCGATCGGGGCCGGGCCGTGCGGCTCGGGAACGCCATCCGCCGGACGGACAGCGACGACGGCGCCATCGCCGCGGTCGCCGCGGAGCTCGACGAGACACTGGCGGCGATCACGAGTCCCGCGGTCCGCGCGATGCTCTACCGGGACGTGCTGACCCGGGTGCGCGAGCGGGAGCCGGAACGGACCGGCGTCCGCGCAGACGACTGGATCGCGGCCTTCGCGGTCTTCTGGCTGGTGGTTTTCGCCAGCCTGCCGGCGGCCCTGCCGTTCCTGGTCATCGAGGATTACTGGATCGCGCTGCGGGTGTCCAACGTCCTGCTGATCGGGCTGTTGTTCCTGGTCGGCTACCACTGGGCCGGCTACACGAGCATCGACCGCTGGCGTGCCGGGATCGTGCTCACGATCCTGGGCATCGCGCTGGTGGCCGTCGCCATCCCGCTCGGCGGCTGACGCGACGCGTGGCGGCCATCATTCACGCTCTGTCATTCAGCGCCCGGATCGCCTGTCCGGCGTCGCGCGCACCTGCGCACGGACACCGTGCCGGTCGAGTATCCCGTTCAGCTCGCCGTACAGGGCTTCGAGCCGCGCGACGAAGTCGTTCGACAGGCCGGCGGTGAGATCCACGAAACGCAGGGCACCGAGAGATTCATCGTGGAAGAGGGTGTCGCGCAGGTGATGGCAGAGCAGCGCAGGCGCCAGGCCGCAGTCTTCGGCCTGGCGGCGGGTCAGCAGTGCGAGGCGGTGCTGCAGAGGCGCCCATAGGCCGGTCAGGCGGGCGGCCACCTTGTTGACCACGTCGGTCACCGCGAGCGCCGCGCGCAGATCGGTCGATTCGACCAGCGACAACCCCCCTTCCAGGAGCAAGGGCCGGCCCCCGTCGTGGTTGCCGCTCTCCCCCTGCAGGAAGTCGCGGGCCTGCGCCTGCAGGTACCGCACCATCCCGGCCTCGACGCGGGGACGGGCTTCGTCGAGGTCCAGGGCCGCGCCGACGAATTTCTTGGTGTCGCCGTGCGCTTGAGCGACATCCCGGGAGTGCGCGATGGCGGCCCCGAGCGCGTCGAGGTAGGCGGCGACGATCGCAGCGGCATGGCGATCGACGCAGTCGATGAGGGCCTTGTCGACCATCTCGCGCGTGACCCGGGAGGCGGCAGCGGCGCGCTTTGCGCCGGCCCTGGCGGAGCGCACCACGCTGCGCAATGCTTCGACGGTGCGTTCATCGACGGCGACCAGGCGCAGTTCGACGGCCTCCGGCGTCCGCCTTCGCAACCGTCCGTGCACGGTCACGCGCTCGCGCCGGCCGTCCAGCTCGGTGACGAAGATGACCAGCACTCCCGTATCGATCACGGCCCAGCGGTCGTCGATCGCGCTCGCCGTCGCGTCCAGGGCAAGCACCATGCCGGCCCTGGAAACGCCGGCAATCGTCATGGGCAGCACGGCCGGCGCCAGTCCCGCGACCAGGGCCCGCACACGCAGCGGGCGGGGAGAGCCTTTGCGGCCAGCGGCGGTGGGTGCGTCGCCTGTCGCGGTCATCGCGCACGCTCCTGAGAGGTTTCACATGCAAAGCCGCCGGCGACGCACGCGCTTGGCT
>CAYOJP010000199.1:0-4805 GCA_964404305.1 uncultured Gammaproteobacteria bacterium | reverse complement strand
TGCTCTACCGGCTGAGCTACGGGCTCGCGTGCGGCGCAATGTCCCCGCAACGACCGGGAAATCGCCGGCAGGGCCACGGGGGATGATACCGGCTGCAGCGCGGACCCGAAAGACGACACGCCGACGGAAACGGCGTGTCCTCGGCAATGTCGAAGTGCCAGTGCATGCGTACCCCTCCGAACTCGCCGTCTCGCGCAGTCCCGGCCGATTTCAGTCCCCGAACCGGTAGCCTATGCCGGTTTCGGTTTGAATGTGCCGCGGCCGGGCCGGGTCCTCCTCCAGCTTCCGGCGCAGATGGCCCATGTAGACCCGCAGGTAGTGCGCTCGATCCACGTGCGAGGGTCCCCAGACCTCCCGCAGCAACTGCCTGTGCGTCAGGACCTTGCCGGCGTTGCGGACGAGCACGGTCAGCAACCGGTACTCGATCGGCGTCAGGTGCACGGGCCCGCCGCCACGGGTCACGCTGCGGCTGACGTGATCGATGTCGATGTCCCCGAAGCGGGAGTGCGCGTCCACCTGCGTACCCTGGCTCGCCGTCGCGCGCCGGCGCAACGCCGCGCGCACGCGTGCGAGCAACTCACCCACGCCGAAGGGCTTGGTGAGGTAATCGTCCGCACCCTTGTCGAGCGCCCGGATCTTGTCGGCTTCGTCACGCCGCGCCGACAGCACGATGACCGGCAGATCGGTCCAGCCGCGCAGATCGCCGATGAAATCCAGACCGTCGCGATCGGGCAGGCCGAGGTCGAGGATCACCAGATCCGGCCGCAGCCTCGCCGCGTCGGCCAGTCCCCGCGCCGCGGTGTCCGCCTCGTCCACCGTCAGCCCCTCGGCCTCGAGCGCGGTCCGCACGAAGCGGCGTATCTGGCGTTCGTCCTCCACGACCAGGACGCGCGGCTTCCCGGTACTCATGCCGGTGCTTCGGCGCCGGGGATTTCCAGGTCCGGTTCCGGCAGCGCCGGTGGCGAACCGAGCGGCATCGTGAAGGCGAACCGCGCGCCACCGGTCGCCAGGTTCTCCGCCCAGATCCTGCCCCCGTGCGCGCCCATGATCGCGCGGCAGATTGCCAGCCCCAGCCCGACGCCCCGGATCGCCGATTCGCGTTCGCCGCGCGAGAACTTCTCGAATATCGTCTCCAGGCGGGCGGGAGCGATGCCTGGTCCGTTGTCGGTGACCGAGACCTGCAGATCGCTCCCCGCCACGAACGCCTCGATGCTCACGGTGCTGCCGGCGGGCGTGTACTTGGCCGCGTTCTCGAGCAGATTGCACAGCACGCGTTCGATGAGGACGCTGTCGAACTCGACGAGCGGCAGGTCCGCGGGGAGGTTGATGCGCACGTCGTGCCTGGCGAGTGCGAAGCGGCGCGCGGCCAGCGCGGTGCCGACCACTTCCTCCAGCGGCTGCCACTGCCTGTTCAGCGTGATCGCGCCGGACTCGAGCCTCGCCATGTCGAGGAGGTTGTCGACGAGATCGTTCATGCGCAGCGCTTCGTCGCGGATCGCCCGCACCAGTTCGTGGCGATCGGCGTCCGTGCCCGGCGGCGCCACCAGCAGGGTATCGGCCAGGCCGACCAGCGCGGTGAGGGGCGTGCGCAGGTCGTGCGACAGGGCACCGAGCAGGGAGTTGCGCAACCGCTCCGCCTCGATGCGGACCAGGGCCTGCTGCGCGATCTCGACGTAGTGCACGCGTTCGAGCGCCAGCGCGATCTGCGCGGCGAAGGTTTCCAGGAGCCGGCGCTGCTCCGGCAGGAACACTGCCTGGATGTCGGATGGCTGCAGCGCGAGGACGCCGCGCGTGCGCACCGGCGCCTTCAGCGGCATGTAGTGCACTGGCGCGCCTGCCAGCGTGCTGGTCCCCAGCCCGGCAGTCTGCTCGTTGTCGAACACCCATTGGGCGATGCTGGCGTCGATCGCGGCGTCCGGTTCCCCGGGGGACTCGCTCAGGTAGAGCCGTTCGTCCAGGTCCGAGAGGAACAGCCGGGTTCGCGCCTGGAAGGTGCCGGACACGTAGCGTCGCGCGATCTCCACGATCTGGGTCGTGACCAGTGCCCCCGCCAGCTCGCGGCCCATCTCGTAGAGTGCGCTCGCGCGCCGCTCCCGCAATGTCGCGACCCGCGCCTGGAATCGCAGGTTGGCGGTGAGGTTGCTGACGGTCATGGCGATGCCGAGCATGACCGCGAAGGTGATCAGGTACTGGGTATCCGCCACCGTGAACGACAGCACCGGCGGCACGAAGAAGAAGTCGAAACTCACCACTGCCAGGGTCGATGCCAGGATGCCGGGCCCCCGTCCCAGATAGTAGGCCGCGATCACGACACTGAAGAAGAACAACATGACGATGTTGACCTGGTGCAGGTAGGACGACACCGGCAGCGCGACGATCGTCGCCGCCACGCACAGCAGCGCGGACCAGAGGTAGCGCGACAGGCGCGGCGCCGCGACCGGCTCGAACACGAAGCCCGTGTCCGTGCGGGCGTTCGTGCTGCCGTTGCCCGCGACCGCGGAGCCGATGACGATGACGTCGACATCGGTTGCAAGCGCGCTGATCGCGTCGGCCAGCGACGGTCGCCAGAGCTGTGTCAGGCGGGAACGGCGGCTGCGTCCCACCACGATCCGCGTGGCGTTGCGGGTGCGCGCGTACCCGACGACGGCCGGCGCGACGGCGTCGCCCGCCAGCGTGGTGCTTTCGCCACCGAGGGACTGCGCCAGCTTCAATGCTTCGAACGCCCGCTGGCGCGCCGCGACCGGGGCCCGCTGCAGCCGGGGCGTCTCCAGGTACACGGCGATCCAGTCGGCGCGCAGCGCTGCCGCCAGCCGGCTGCCGTTGCGGACGACCTTCTCGGCATCGTCCTCCGGGCCGACGCAGACCAGCAGGCGCTCCTTGGCCTGCCAGATGCTCTGGATCGACTGGTCGGAGCGGTACTCCCGCATCTGCGCGTCGACGCGATCGGCCGTGCGGCGCAGCGACAGCTCGCGCAGCGCGATCAGGTTGCCCTTGCGGAAGAAATTCTGGATCGCGCGATGGGCCTGCTCGGGGATGTAGACCTTGCCCTCCTTCAGGCGCACCAGCAGCTCATCCGGCGGCAGGTCGACCAGCACGACCTCGTCCGCGCGCTGGAACACGGTGTCCGGCAGCGTCTCGGCGACGCGGATCCCCGTGATCTGGCCGACCACGTCGTTCAGCGTCTCCAGATGCTGGACGTTGAGAGTGGTCCACACGTCGATGCCGGCGTTCAGCAGTTCCTCGACGTCCTGCCAGCGCTTGCTGTGGCGCGAACCGGGAACATTGGTATGGGCGAGCTCGTCGACCAGCACGACGGCGGGACGCCGTTCGAGCACCCGGTCGAGGTCGAACTCGCCGAGCTTGCGGCCACGGTACTCCACCTCACGTAGCGGCAGCCGCTCCAGGCCCTCGACCAGAGCCTCGGTCTCTGCCCGCCGGTGGGTCTCGACGATGCCGACGACGATATCGGTGCCTTCGCGGCGCGAGGACCGTGCCGCGTTCAGCATCGCGTAGGTCTTGCCGACGCCGGCGCAGGCGCCGAAGAAGATCTTCAGCCGCCCGCGCTGGCGCTGCGCCTCCTCGCGCTGGACCTTCTCCAGCAGGGCGTCGGGATCCGGGCGTTGCGTGTTCATGGCTCCCGTCGCACGCCCGGACCGGCGGCGCTCAGTGCCCGCGATCGAGCGCGAGGTTGAGGAGCAGGACGTTCACGCGCGGCTCGCCGAATATTCCCCACTGCGGGGGTTCAGTGTAGCGGGCAACGAGCGCTTCGACGTCCGCGACCGCGAGGTTGCGGGCCCCGGCCACGCGCTCGAGCTGCCAGGCCGCCGCGGCCGGGCTGATATGCGGGTCGAGGCCGCTTGCGGAGGCGGTCACCAGGTCGACCGGTACCGGGTCCGTCCGGCCCGGGTGGGCGCTGCGCAGCGCCGCGACCCGCGCTTCGACCCCCTCGAGCAGGGCGGGGTTGAGCGGCCCCAGGTTCGAGCCGCTCGAGGCCGCGGCGTTGTACGGGTGGGGACCGGTCGCCGACGGCCGGCCCCAGAACCAGGTCGGCCCGGTGAAGCTCTGTCCGATCACGGCCGAACCGACGATCCTGCCGTTCTCCTCGATCAGGCTGCCGTGTGCCTCGT
Source organism: uncultured Gammaproteobacteria bacterium (assembly GCA_964404305.1). GTDB lineage: Bacteria > Pseudomonadota > Gammaproteobacteria > JADZEE01 > JADZEE01 > CAYOJP01. Next base: position 678 of record CAYOJP010000199.1, on the reverse strand, counting down.
CGGGGAAGGCGACGCCGGCGATTCCGGTCACCAGCAGCGGGTAGGCGATACCCGTGACCAGGCTCAGGAGCACGAACAGCGACAGCGCCGGGCGAAGTTCATGGACCATGAGGGGCCTCCTTCAGACGAGTCCGGTGGCGACGAGCGTCATGTCGATCAGCTTGATCGCCGGAAACGGCAGCAGGACGCCGCCAACTCCGTAGATCAGCAGGTTGTTGCGCAGCAGCGTCGCGACGCCGATCGGCTTGTAGGTCGTGCCCTTGAGGGCCAGCGGGATGAGCGCCACGATGATCAGCGCGTTGAAGATCACCGCCGACAGGATGGCCGAGGACGGGGTCGCGAGCTGCATGATGTTGAGCGTATCGAGCACCGGGTAGGTGCCGGCGAACAGCGCGGGAATGATGGCGAAGTACTTCGACAGGTCGTTGGCGATGCTGAAAGTGGTCAGGGATCCGCGCGTCATCAGCATCTGCTTGCCGATCTCGACCACCTCGATCAGCTTGGTCGGATTGCTGTCGAGATCGACCATGTTGCCGGCCTCCTTCGCCGCCTGCGTGCCGCTGTTCATCGCCACGGCGACATCGGCCTGGGCCAGCGCCGGCGCGTCGTTGGTGCCGTCGCCGGTCATTGCCACCATGCGGCCTTCGGCCTGATAGCGACGGATCAGCGCGAGCTTGG
>CAYOJP010000198.1:0-6705 GCA_964404305.1 uncultured Gammaproteobacteria bacterium | reverse complement strand
CGGTGAGGCGGCGGCCCTACAGCGTCCTGCTCTTCGACGAGATCGAGAAGGCCCATCACGACGTCTTCAACGTTTTGCTGCAGCTGCTCGACGACGGCCGCCTGACCGACGGCCAGGGCCGCACGGTCGACTTCCGCAACACGGTCATCGTGATGACCTCCAACCTGGGCTCCCAGGTCATCCAGGAGATGGCCGGCGAGGAGAACTACGAGCGCATGCGCGCGGCGGTCACCGAGATCGTCGGCCGGCACTTCCGGCCCGAATTCGTCAACCGCATCGACGAGATCGTGGTCTTCCACTCGCTGGCGCAGGCCCAGATCCGGGCCATCGCCGACATCCAGGTCGGGCGGCTGCGCCTGCGGCTGGCCGAGCAGGACATCGGCCTCAGCGTCAGCGAGGCGGCCCTCGACCGGCTGGGGCAGGCCGGTTTCGACCCGGTCTACGGCGCCCGGCCGCTCAAGCGGGCGGTGCAGGTGCAGCTCGAAACGCCGCTCGCGCAGGCCCTGCTGGCCGGGCGCTACGGCCCGGGCGACACCATCCGGGTGGACGTGAGCCCGGGCGGCTTCGTCTTCGACAGCGCCCCGAAGGCGGCGACGGCGGCCTGAGGACTCCGCGGCCCGGGCACCTGCGCGGTGCGCGGGCCGGCTTGCACCTGCCCCGCGGCACCCGCCGGATCCAGCCGTGCGGGCCCGCCCGCGGGCGCACGCCCGCGGCCACGCTGATCCTCCGCCACGGCGCCGGGCCGGCGGCCCGCCGCGCAGCCACCCGGATGCGTCACAGAAATCATCCGGCGGTTTGGCGGTTTAGCCCGCTTTCATCTACCATTGCCCGAACCTCCATCCTCAGGATTCGGCAGACACCGACATGGCCGTATCTGCTCCCCGGGTCCACCTCACGGGCCTCGCCCGCAAGCTCGTCATCGACGGCCTGATCCCCGAGGATCAGGCCCAGGCGGCATTCGCCGAGGCGCAGAAGAAGAAGCAGCCCCTCGTCGCCTACCTGGTCGAGAACAAGCTGATCGACGCCCGGGAGGCCGCGCTGGCCGCCTCCAGCGAGTTCGGCGTGTCGCTGCTCGACATCAACGCCATCGACATCGACCCCGATGTCATCAAAATGGTGTCCGAGGAGCTGATCAAGAAGCACCACGCGATGCCGCTGTACAAGCGCGGCAACCGCATCTACATCGCCGTCTCCGACCCCACCAACCTGCAGGCGCTCGACGAGATCAAGTTCGCCGTCAACGCCAACACCGAGGCGGTGCTGGTCGAGGCGGACAAGCTGGCCAAGGCCATCGACAAGGCGATCGAGGCCCAGGACACCAGCATGACGGACATGGGCGGCGACAGCGACCTCGAGGATCTCGAGGGCCTGGAGGCGGTCGACACCGAGGCCGAGCAGAAGGGCGACGACTCCCAGATCGACGACGCGCCGGTGGTGCGCTTCGTCAACAAGGTGTTCCTCGACGCGATCAAGAAGGGCGCCTCGGACCTGCACTTCGAGCCGTACGAGAAGTTCTACCGCGTGCGCTTCCGCATCGACGGCGAGCTGATGGAGGTGGCCAAGCCGCCCCTGGCGCTCGCCAACAAGATCGCCGCGCGCATCAAGGTCATGTCGCGCATGGACGTGTCCGAGCGGCGCGTGCCGCAGGACGGCCGCATCAAGCTCAAGCTGTCCAAGACCAAGGCCATCGACTTCCGCGTCAACACCTGCCCGACACTGTTCGGCGAGAAGGCCTGCCTGCGTATCCTCGACTCCGACGTCTCGCGGCTGAACCTGGACCAGCTCGGCTACGAGGACTTCCAGAAGGAGCTGTTCACGAAGAATCTCGCCAAGCCCTACGGCATGTTCCTCGTGACCGGGCCGACCGGCTCGGGCAAGACCGTGTCGCTGTACACCGGCATCGCGATGATCAACACGGTGGACGTGAACATCTCCACCGCCGAGGACCCGGTCGAAATCAACCTGCCCGGCATCAACCAGGTGCAGGTCGACGAGAAGACCGGCATGACCTTCGCAAAGGCCCTGAAGGCCTTCCTGCGCCAGGACCCGGACATCATCCTCGTCGGCGAGATCCGCGACATCGAGACCGCCTCCATCGCCGTGAAGGCCGCGCAGACCGGCCACATGGTGATGTCCACGCTGCACACCAACGACTGCCCGCAGACGCTCACCCGCCTGCAGGACATGGGCATCCAGGCGTTCGCGGTGGCGACCACGATCAACCTCATCACGGCGCAGCGGCTCGCGCGCAAGCTGCAGGGGGACCTCAAGGTGCCGATGGAGCTGCCACCGGTGGAGGACCTCCTGAAGGAGGGCTACACCGAGGCCGACATCGCCGCCGGCCTCAAGTTCTACCTCCCCGGCTCGAGCCCGGACTGCCCGAGCGGCTTCAAGGGCCGCACGGGCATCTACCAGGTGATGCCGATCTCCGACGCGATCAAGCGCCTCATCATCGAGGGCGCCAACGCCGTCCAGCTCGCCGACCAGGCCAAGGCGGAGGGGATCTGGGACCTGCGCCGCTCGGGTCTGATGAAGGCGGGACGCGGCATCACGAGTCTCGCCGAAATCAACGCGGTAACCATCGAGTAACGCCATGGCCGAACAAGCATTGAAGCAGTCCATGTTCGCCTGGGAGGGCATGGACAAGAACGGCAAGCGCGTCAAGGGGGAGATGTCCGGGACGAGCGACTCGCTCGTCAAGGCGCAGCTGCGGCGCCAGGGCGTCAACCCGCTGTCGGTGAAGAAGAAGTCCAAGCCGCTGCTCGGCGGCGGCGGCGGCAAGAAGATCACCACCAAGGATATCACGGTGTTCAGCCGGCAGCTGGCGACGATGATGTCCGCCGGCGTGCCGCTCGTGCAGTCGTTCGAGATCGTCGGCCGGGGTCACGAGAACCGCAACATGCAGGCGCTGATCCTCGACATCAAGTCGCACATCGAGGCCGGCGGCACGCTGCAGGAGGGCCTGCGCAAGTACCCGGCGCACTTCGACGAGCTGTTCTGCAACCTCATCGCGGCCGGCGAGGCGTCCGGCATCCTGGAGTCGATGCTGCACAAGCTCGCCACCTACATGGAGAAGACCGAGGCCCTGAAGTCGAAGATCAAGGGCGCGCTCTTCTACCCGACCGCGGTCATCGTGGTGGCCTTCGTCATCACCGCGATCCTGATGATCTTCGTCATTCCGCAGTTCCAGGAGCTGTTCAAGGGCTTCGGCGCCGACCTGCCCGCCCTGACGATGATGGTCATCAACATGTCGGCGTTCTTCCAGGCGTACTGGTGGGCCATCTTCGGGGGCATCGGCGGCGCCGTCTACGGCACCATCGTGGCCAAGAAGCGTTCCAAGGCCGTCGCCAATTTCTTCGATCGCGTGTCGCTCAAGATCCCGGTGATCGGCGACATCCTCAACAAGTCGGCCATCGCGCGCTTCGCGCGCACGCTGTCGACGATGTTCGCGGCCGGCACGCCGCTCGTGGAGGCGATGGAATCGGTCGCCGGCGCCTGCGGCAACATCCTGTACTACAACGCGACCATGAAGATGCGCGACGAGATCGCCACCGGCACGCAGCTGCAGGCGGCGATGCGGCAGGCCACGCTGTTCCCGAACATGGTCATCCAGATGGTGGCCATCGGCGAGGAGTCCGGCGCGCTGGACGACATGCTCGCCAAGGTCGCCGACTGGTACGAGGCCGAGGTCGACGACGCCGTCGACGCGCTGACGAGCCTGCTCGAGCCGCTGATCATGGCGGTGCTGGGCGTGCTGATCGGCGGCCTGGTCATCGCGATGTACCTGCCCATCTTCAAGATGGGCCAGGTCGTCTGAGCCGCGTGCGGCAAGGACCGCACCGGGGCGAGCCGCATACCGACACCCGTTCCCCCGCCCCGCGCGGCGGGCGGCGGCTGCCGTGACCCCCTGGCTCCTGCTGCAGGCCGAGCCCGGCGCGGCGATCGCCGTGTTCCTGCTCGCCGGCCTCGTGGCCGGCAGCTTCCTGAACGTCGTCATCCACCGCCTGCCCCTCATGCTCGAGCGCGAGTGGCGGGCGCAGTGCGCGGAGCTGGCCGGCCAGGCGCCGGCCCCCGAACCGCCGCTCGACCTCGTCCGCCCGCGCTCGCGCTGCCCGGCCTGCGGCACGCCGATCAAGGCCGTGCACAACGTTCCGATCCTGTCGTGGCTGTGGCTGCGCGGCCGCTGCGCGGCCTGTTCGGCCCGCATCCCGGCGCGCTACCCGCTGGTCGAAGGGGTCGCGGGGGTGCTCGCGGCGGTCGTCGTCTGGCGGCTCGGGTTCGGCTGGCCGGCGGCGCTGGGCGCGCTGCTGGCCTGGGCACTGCTCGCGCTCGCGTGCATCGACTTCGACACGCAGCTCCTGCCGGATTCGATCACGCTGCCGCTGCTGTGGGCCGGGCTGCTCGCCAACACCTTCGGCACCTTCGTCCCCCTGCCCGCCGCCGTGCTCGGCGCGGCCGCCGGCTACCTGCTGCTGTGGGGGGTCTACCATGCCTTCCGCCTGCTGACCGGCAAGGAAGGCATGGGCTACGGCGATTTCAAGCTGCTGGCCGCGCTGGGCGCCTGGATGGGCTGGCAGGCACTGCCGCTGATCATCATCCTGTCGTCGCTGGTCGGCGCGGTGGTCGGCGTGGCGCTCATCGCCGGGGCCGGCCGCGACCGCAGCGTGCCCATCCCCTTCGGCCCCTACCTCGCCGCCGCCGGCTGGATCGCGTTCCTGTGGGGCGACGCCATCACGGGCGCCTACCTGAGGTGGGCCATGCCGGCGTGACCCGGCCCCTGCGCATCGGCCTGACCGGGGGCATCGGCAGCGGCAAGTCCACGGTGGCCCGCCTGTTCGCGGCGCGCGGCGTGCCCCTCATCGATACCGACCGCATCGCCCGCGAGGTGGTCGAGCCCGGCCAGCCGGCCCACCGCGAGATCGTGGCCGCCTTCGGCCCGGAGGTGGCGGGCCCGGACGGCCGCCTGCGCCGGGACGTCCTGCGGGCGAGGGTGTTCGCCGACCCGGCGGCCCGCAGGCGGCTGGAGGCGATCACGCACCCGCGCATCCTCGCCGCGGTCGAGGCGCGGGCCGCGGCCCTCGCGGCGCCCTACTGCATCGTCGACGTGCCGCTGCTCGTGGAAAGCGGCCTGCGCCCCGGCTTCGACCGCGTGCTGGTGGTGGATTGCGAGGAATCCGAGCAGATCCGCCGCGTCGTCGCCCGGGATGCGTTGACAGCCGCCGAGGTCGAGGCAATCATGCGCACGCAGGCGCGGCGCCGGGATCGGCTCGCGGCCGCCGACGACGTCATCCGCAATGACGGCGATCCGGACGCCCTGCTTCCCCACGTCGACCGCCTGCACACGCTGTACCTGGAACTCGCCGCCAACCGTGACCGCGATGACAGCCCGTAAGTCCCCGGCCACCCAGAGCTCCCTGTTCCCGGAGACGCAGGCGGACGTCGTCTACGAACAGCCGCTCAGCGAGCGGATCCGGATGTTCCTGCGCCTGGAGCACCTGTTCGCCGTCATCGGCGCCGACATCGCCGGCGAAACGGAGTGGGCCAGCCGCGTGGCCCTCGGCGGGATGATCGACGTGACCGACATCCTCGGGCGCGCCGACATCAAGGCCGAGCTGATGAAGGAGCTGGACCGGCAGGCCGCCGTGCTGGGCGCCCTGAAGCGCAATCCGAAGGTCGACCTGGGGCGGCTCGAGGATGCGCTCGCGCGCCTCGACGGCGTCATGGGCCGGCTGCGCGCGCCCGACTACCAGCCAGGACAGTCGCTGAAACGGGACGAGCTCGTCACCGCGATCCGGCAGCGCGTCTCGGTGCCGGGCGGCACCTGCAACTTCGACCTGCCGGGCTACCACTACTGGCTGGCGCTGCCCGCGGCGACGCGCGTCGAACAGCTCGAGCGCTGGTTCGCCGATCTGCAGGCCCTGCGGGACGGCGTGGAGCTCACCCTCACGATCATCCGCGCCAGCGCCTCCCCCACCGACGAGGTGGCGCAGGCCGGCTTCTTCCAGCAGGCGCTCGACACCAGCATCGCCTGCAACCTGGTGCGCGTCGGGGTCCCCGGCGCCCTGAACTGCTTTCCCGAGATCAGCGCCGGCCGGCACCGCTTCACGGTGCGCTTCCTCGAGCAGGCGAACACCCAGTCCCGCCCCGTGCAGACGGCCGACGACATCGCGTTCGTCCTCGAACGCTGCGTCATATGACCACCCGCGCGGCGGCCTGCCCGACGTGCGGGCGGCCGGCCTCGCTCGCGACCGACAACCGCGCCCGCCCCTTCTGCAGCGACCGCTGCCGCCTGATCGATCTCGGCCAGTGGTTCAACGGCGGACACGCGATCCCCGGCGAGCCGGCGGAAAGCGCCGAGGACAACCCCGGCAGCGACGAGGACGGCACGCCGCGCCTGCATTGATTATTGCTATCGCGGCTGAAGCCGCTCCTACAGGAGCACTGGCACACCGTCGAGCGAACGTTCCTGTAGGAGCGGGCTTGCCCGCGATGGCCCTCCCCGGGGTTGGCACCGACGCTATCGCGGCTGAAGCCGCTCCTGCAGGAGCACTGGCACGACGTCGAGCGAACGTTCCTGCAGGAGCGGGCTTGCCCGCGATAGCCCTCCCCGGGGTTGGCGCCAATACCCATCGCGGCTGAAGCCGCTCCTACAGGAGTGCTGCTCCGGCGCCGAGCGAACGTTCCTGTAGGAGCGGGCTTGCCCGC
>CAYOJP010000197.1:0-6747 GCA_964404305.1 uncultured Gammaproteobacteria bacterium | reverse complement strand
GACCGGCCCCTGCACGCGCCGCCGCTGCCGCCCGCCGCCTTTGGCGAATCCCCCGCCAGCAGGCACAATGCCGCCCCCATGACCGACGCCTCCCTGCGCCGCTCCGCCCTCGTGGTGGTGTGCCTGAGTTCCTTCGTGGCGCCCCTGATGCTGTCGTCGGTGAACGTCGCGATTCCGACCCTCGCGCGGGCGCTGGCGGCCGACGCGGTGCTCGCGAGCTGGGTCGCCACGGCCTACCTGCTCTCGTCCGCGGCCTTCCTGCTGCCGCTCGGGCGGCTGGCGGACATGTGGGGGCGCAAGCGCCTGTTCATCGCCGGCAACGCGCTGGTGACGGTGGGGTCGGTGGCGGCCGCGACGTCCCCGAACGTGGAGATCCTCATCGCCTGGCGCGTGCTGCAGGGGGTCGGGGCGGCGCTCATCTATTCCACCGGCGTGGCGCTGCTCACCTCGATCTTTCCGCGCGAGCGGCGCGGCGCCGTCATCGGCGTGACGATCTCGGCGGTGTACCTGGGCCTCACCGTCGGGCCGTCGCTGGGCGGCTGGATCACGCACGCCTTCGGCTGGCAGCTCGTGTTCCTGTACCACATCCCGCTGTCGCTGCTGTGCCTGGCGCTCGCGCTGTGGCGAGTGCCAGGCGAGTGGCGCGGCGCGCCGGGGCACCGCTTCGACTGGGGCGGCTCGACGCTCTACGGCGCGGGTGTCGTCGCCTTCATGCTGGGCCTGTCGTGGCTGCCCGGCGCCGACGGCGCGCTGCTGCTGCTCGCCGGGCTCGCCGGCTTCGTGCTGTTCTTCGCCTGGGAGCGCCGCCACGTCGACCCGGTGCTGGACGTCACGCTGTTCACGACCAGCCGCGTGTTCGCCTTCTCCTGTCTCGCCTCGACGCTCATCTACGCGGCGGTATTCGCGAACTCGTTCCTGGTCAGCCTGTACCTGCAGACGCTGCGCGGCATGACGCCGGACCACGCGGGCCTGCTGATGATGGCCCAGCCGCTCATGCAGACGCTGTTCTCGCCCCTGGCCGGCCGGCTGTCCGATCGCATGGAGCCGCGGCTGCTGTCGTCGATCGGCACGGGCTGCTCGGCGCTGGGCATGTTCCTGCTCTCGCAGCTGACGCCGCAGACCCCGCTCGCGGTCGTCGTCGCAAGCCTCGGCGTCGTCGGCTTCGGCTTCGCCTTCTTCACCCCGCCGAACACGACCGCGATCATGAGCTCGGTCGAGCCCCGCCACTACGGCGCCGTCAGCAGCGTCGTGTCGATGGTGCGCGTGCTGGGGCAGATGCTGAGCATGGCGGTGGCCACGGTGACGATCGCGCTGTTCGTGGGTCGCGTGCAGATCGACGCGGCGGGCCACGACGTGCTCGCGCAGGCGATGCACACGAGCTTCGCCGTCTCGGCGCTGCTGTGCCTGGCCGCGCTCGTGTTCTCCCTGTTCCGGGGGCGGGTGGGGTAGAACCAGGCAGCGCAGCGCAACTGTCGGTCACTGCGGCGGGTGCCCGCGCCCGGTTCCGCGACGGGCGGGCAGCCGGCTAAGGCGGATCCGGCGCGCTTTGCGGAGGTTGCGGCGGCGGCGGATACCACTGCCTGATGCGGCGCGCCTCCAGCTCGAACAGGCAGTTCGCCGTCGGGCAGGCGTCCGCCTCGGGGTCGGCGGGCGTCGTCGCGGCCGGGTCGTCGTCCATGAAGGACGGGTCGTGGCGCCCGGGCACCGGCTCGTGCAGGAGATCGCGCAGGCGCTGGCGGTCGCCCGGCGAGTCGAGGTCGATGCCGTCGTCCGCGGGCGCCGGTCCCGCGAGCGCGCAGAACGCCGCGAGGACGAGGGTCGTCGGCAGGGAGCTGGCGCGCATGCGCGCATTATTCCGCGGGCCGGGCTCACCCGGCGAGTCCGCGGCTTGCGCCGGTCCGGGCCGGCGGCCACACTGGCGCGCTCCCGTCCGCCACGATCGGAACACGCTGATGAACGGTGCCGAAGCCCTCCTGCGCACGCTCGCCGCCGGCGGCGTCGACACGCTGATCGCCAATCCCGGCACCTCCGAGCTGCACCTGGTCGAGGCGCTCGATCGCGTGCCCGGCGTCCGCCCGGTGCTCGCCATCGACGAGACGGTCTGCTCGGGCGCGGCCGACGGTTATGCGCGCATGGCGGACAAGCCGGCGGCAACGCTGCTCCACTGCGGGCCGGGCCTGGCCAACGGGCTCGCCAACTTCCACAACGCGCGCCGGGCGCGGGTGCCGGTGGTGAGCCTGGTGGGCGATCACGCGACCTGGCACGCGCCCTGCGATCCGCCGCTGCTCGCCGACATCGAGAGCCTGGCGCGACCGATGTCGTGCTGGGTCCGGCGCGCCGCCGACGCGCGCTCGCTGGCGGCCGACGGCGCGGCGGCCATCGCCGCGGCGCTCACGCCGCCCTATGGCGTCGCGACGCTCGCGATCCCGAACGATGCCGCCTGGGGCGAGGCCGATGGCCCGGCCGCGCCGCTGCCGCGGCCAGTCCAGCCGCGCGTGGACGAGGCCGCGGTGCGCGCCGCGGCGCAGGCGCTCGCCAGCGGCGCGCCGGCCATGCTCCTCCTGGGCGGTCCGACCCTCGCCGAGGCCGGCCTCGAGCATGCCGGGCGCATCGCTGCGCACTGCGGCGCGCGGCTCGCCCACGAGACGTTCAGCGCCCGCGTCCGGCGCGGTGCCGGCCGGCCGCGCATCGAGCGCGTGCCGTACTTCCCCGAGGAAGGCATCGCCATGCTCGCGGGCGTGAAGCACCTGATCATCGCGGGCAGCCGCCCGCCGGTCGGCTTCTTCGGTTACCCGGGCCTGCCGAGCACGTTCGCGCCGGCCGACTGCGCCGTGCACACGCTCGCCGGCTACGGCGACGATGCGACCGACGCGCTCGCGCGGCTCGCCGCCGCCGTCGGCGCCGGCGCGACCCCCTTCCTCGCCGAGCCGCGCGAAGTGGCGGCGCCGGCGGACGGCCCGCTCGATCCGGCCAGCGCCGGGCTCGTCATCGGCGCGCTGCTGCCCGAGGGTGCGCTCGTTGCCGAGGAGGCGATCACCTCCGCCCCGGGCCTCATCCTCGGCACCGCGGGCGCCGCGCCGCACGAGTGGCTCTCGCACACCGGCGGCGCCATCGGCCAGGGCCTGCCGGTCGGCACCGGCGCCGCGCTCGCCTGCCCGGATCGCAAGGTCGTGTGCCTGCAGGCCGACGGCTCGGCGATGTACAGCCTGCAGGCGCTGTGGACGCAGGCGCGCGAACGGCTCGACGTCGTCAGCGTCATCTTCGCCAACCGTCGCTACCGCATCCTGGGCATCGAACTCGCGCGCATGGGTGTCACGCAGCCGAGCGCGCGCGTCGCCGCCCTGGTCGATCTGGGTCACCCGACCCTCGACTTCGTGAAGCTCGCCGAAGGTCTCGGCGTGGAGGCCGCGCGCGCCGACACCGTCGCGGGCTTCCGCGACCTGTTCGCCAGCGCGCTGCGGGGCCGCGGCCCGCGGCTGATCGAAGCGGTCATCTGAACGAGCGCGCGTGGATGGCGGCCGCGCGGATGGCGGTGCGCGCGTGTGGCCGCGGCGGGGCCCGCCGATTGTGCAGAAACGGTGAATCCGCGCGGGCGCGGCTTGACCGTGCACGGGTGCCGGCCGCCAAATAGCAGAGCGCAGTTGTCGATCACTCCGGCCGGCGCCAATGCCGGGCGGATCCGCGGCGACTCGCTCGAGTACGTCCCTGTATCGCTCGGTCGCGCGCGTCCTGCGCGCTCACGGTCGCCGCAGACCCGCCCGGCACCGGCGCCCAGGGCTTCCCGACGTCGGGTGCGGGACAATTCCGCTCTGCTATCTGGATCGCGCCGACCCATGCGCATCGGCATCACCGCCAAGCTGTACCTCGCGATCTTCGCCACCGCCCTCGTCGTGGTGGCGGTGATGGCGCTCGCCCAGCGCTATGCCTTCGAGCTGGGCTTCCTCGCCTACGTGAACCGGATGGAAGTCGCGCGGGTGCAGTCGCTCACCGAAACGCTGGGCGCGAACTGGCGCGAGCACGGCGACTGGTCGAACCTCGAGGGCAGGCAGCGGCGCTGGTTGCGGCTGCTGTTCGGCTCGCTCAAGGCGGCCGCCGATCGCGGCCGGCCGCACCCGCCGCCGGGCGAGGAGGCCGGAGCGGCGGGCCGGCCATCGCCGGATTTCCTCGGTCCGGCGCCGGCCGCGGAGCCGTTCGCGCGAGCGCAGGGCAGCTTCGAGCGGCCCGGGCCGCCGCCCGACGGGCACCGCGGGCCGCCGCCGCACATGCGCATGTTCGATCCGATCCACCTCGGCCCCCGGCTCACGCTGCTCGACGCCGGCAAGCGCTACGTCGTCGGCAATCCGCGCCCGGATCCGGACGCCGCCCTGAAGCCGATCGCGGTCGACGGCACGACCATCGGCTACCTCGCCGTAACGCCGTTCCGGCGCCTGACCAGCTCGATGGACAAGCGCTTCGCCGAGCACCAGCGCGATGCGGCCCTGGTCATCGCCGCGTTCGCGCTGCTCATTGCCGCCGCGGTCGCCGTGCCGCTCTCGCGGCACCTGCTCAAGCCCGTCCACGCGCTCGCGCGCGGCACCCGGACGCTGACGGCGGGCGACTTCAGCGCCCGCGTCCCGGCGACCTCCGGCGACGAGCTGGGCCAGCTCGCGCGCGACTTCAACGTGCTGGCACGCACGCTCGAGGCCAACGAGGGCGCGCGCCGGCAGTTCATGGCCGACGTCTCGCATGAACTGCGCACGCCGCTCGCCGTGCTGCGCGGGGAACTCGAGGCACTGGAGGACGGCATCCGCGCGCCGACGCCGGAGGCGATCGCCTCGCTCCAGCACGAGACCCGCGCCCTGGCGAAGCTCGTGGACGACCTGTACGCGCTGGCGCTCGCCGACATCGGCGCGCTCACCTACCGCTACGACGACGTCGACGTCGGCGAACTCGTCACCGCGACCGTGGCCGCGGTGCGCGACGCGGCGGCCGCGCGCGGCATCGAGGTGGCGACGACGCTCGCGGGCGACGGCGCGCTGGTCGCGTTCGCCGACGCCGATCGCCTGCGCCAGCTCCTGGCGGGCCTGCTCGACAATGCGCTGCGCTACACCGCTGCCCCTGGACGCGTCGAGATCGCCTGCGGGCGCGAGGGCGGGCACATCGCCATCGACGTGCGGGACTCGGCGCCGGGCGTGGCGGATGCCGACCTGCCGCGGCTGTTCGAACGCTTCTACCGCGTGGAGGGCTCGCGCTCGCGCGAACACGGCGGCGCGGGCCTGGGCCTGGCCATCTGCCGCAGCATCGTCGCCGCGCACGGCGGCATGATCGAGGCCCGGCCCTCGCCGCTCGGCGGGTTGTGGATTGCCGTGCGCCTGCCGGTCGCCGGTCCCGCGCAGGGCGCGCCGGCATGAACGACGCGCCGGCCCGCATCCTCATCGTCGAGGACGAGCGCAAGCTCGCGCAGCTCCTCGCCGACTACCTCGGCAACGCCGGCTACCAGGCCCGGCAGGTGCACGACGGCCGCGAGGCCCGGGCGGCGTTCGAGGACTTCCGCCCGGCGCTCGTGCTGCTCGACCTGATGCTGCCGGGGCGCGACGGCCTGGACGTCTGCCGCGAGCTGCGGGCCCTCGGCGACGTGCCGATCGTGATGGTCACGGCACGCGTGGAGGAGATCGACCGGCTGATCGGCCTGGAGCTGGGCGCCGACGACTACATCTGCAAGCCGTTCTCTCCGCGCGAGGTCGTCGCGCGGGTGAAGGCGATCCTGCGGCGGGCGGCGCGCGCCGGCGCGCCCGCGCCGGCCGGCGGCGGCCTGCGCCTGGAGCCGGAGCGCTACGAGGCGCACTGGCAGGGCCACGCCCTCGACCTGACCCCCGTGGAGTTCCGCCTGCTGCGCGCGCTCGCCGAGCAGCCCGGCCGCGTCTACTCGCGGGCGCACCTGCTCGCGCGGCTGTACGAGGACCACCGCATCGTCACCGACCGCACGGTGGACAGCCACGTGAAGAACCTGCGCCGCAAGCTGGAGGACGCCGTGCCCGGCAGCGACCCGGTGCGCTCGATCTACGGGGTCGGCTACAAGCTCGAGCTGTGAGGGCGGGCTTTCACGCCGGTTTCGCGGTTCCTGCACGCTCGCTCCGCATTCCTCGCCCATACTGTCTTGCGTAGGAGGCCGGCCGCAGCGCCTGCCCCGAGCCAACCGACGGAGGTACACGCCATGAAGACCGCAACAGTCCTGTTCCTCGCCATGCTCGCCGGTGGCGCCAGCGCCGAAGGAACGTCCGCGCCGCCCCCCGACGCGCCGCAGATGGCCGGCGACTGCATGCACGGGGGCCCCGGCGGCCACCACCGCAAGGGCCATCACGGCAAGGGCCGGCACATGCAGAAGCTGCAGGAGGAACTGGGCCTGGACGACGCGAAGAGCGCCGAGGTGGAGAAGGTGTTCCGGGCGCACAGGGACAAGCACCGCGCCGAGCGCGAGGCGCGCATGCAGGCCATGCACGCGGAACTCCGCGGCGAGCTGGCGAAGGTGCTGACGCCGGAGCAACTGGCGAAGTTCGACGGCATGCACGAGGAGCGCATGCGCAAGCGCGCCGAGTGGCGCGAGCGGCGGCAGGAGCGCCGCGAGGGCGCGCCCGCGCAGTAGTTTCGACCGGACGGGGCCGGACGGCGGGTCGCACGGCGATCCTCCCCCCTTCGCCGCACGCGTCATCCTCCCCCGACGCGGCGGTCCGTCACCGGCCCTGCTCCACTTCCGCGGCGACGCCCGGC
>CAYOJP010000196.1:3936-6760 GCA_964404305.1 uncultured Gammaproteobacteria bacterium | reverse complement strand
AGAGGTCGCTCACCTCACCGATGGTGAAGTAGCGCTTGCCGGGTATCGCGGGCAGTTCGTTATTGTTGGACGCTTCCAGCATACGCTTCGACTCTGGCCTTCAGTTTCTGTCCCGGACGGAAAGTGACGACGCGGCGAGCACTTATCGGGATCTCCTCGCCCGTCTTCGGATTCCTGCCGGGGCGCCTGTTCTTGTCGCGCAGATCGAAGTTGCCGAAGCCCGACAATTTGACCTGCTGTCCCGACTCCAGCGCGACGCGGATCTCTTCGAAAAACATCTCGACCAGTTCCTTGGCTTCACGCTTGTTCAACCCGAGTTCCTCGAACAGGCGCTCTGCGATGTCAGCTTTAGTTAATGCCATTTCTAGCTCCGCAACAGCGCCCCGTGCGAGTCGGCCAAACCTTCCTTGACCCGCTCGAGGACCACGCTGACCTCATCATCTGTAAGAGTGCGTGAAGAACCCTGAAAGATCAAGCCTATTGCAAGACTTTTTTTCCCCGGATCAATACGTTCGCCAGCATATACGTCAAATAACTCAAGGTCGACGAGGAGGTCCCCGCCGAGACGCCTGACCGTGTCCAGCAGCGCCCCGGCCGGCAGGGCTCGGTCGACCAACAGGCTCAGATCGCGGCGAATGGCCGGGAACGGGGAAACCGGGCGGTAGGAGGGGGGCGTCCGGACCCCTAGCAACATCGCCTCCAGCTGGAACACGTAAATGTTCGAACTCAGGTCCAACTGCTTGATTATATTCGGATGCAATGCCCCGACCACACCTATCGTGCGAGCATCGACCACGATGTCGGCCGACAGGCCGGGGTGCAGTGCCGGATGCCTGGAGGGCTGGAACCGGGCCCCCGGACCGGCATCGCCGAGCGTCAGCAGAGCCTCGACATCAGCCTTGATATCGAAGAAATCGACGGCCGTATCCGGACTGCCCCACTGCCGGGGCAGGGCCCCGCCCACGACGGCACCGGCGATGACCGGGATCTCCACGCGCCCGCCTGCGGGCTGCAGGAACAACGAGCCCAGTTCGAAGACCCGGACCCGGTCCCGCTGGCGCTTGCGGTTGAAGTCGACCACCTGCGTGAGCCCCGGCCACATGGACGTGCGCATGACGGCGAGGTCCGCGGAGATCGGATTGGCGAGCGCGAGCGCGGGCTGGTGCGGCTCGAACAACGCCTGCCGCCGCGGTTCCACGAAGCTCCAGGTCACGACTTCGTGATAGCCACGCTCGACGAGCGCGAGCCGCAGTCGGTCGGTCCCGACCACGCTTTCGGGGCGCCCGGCCAGGCGATCGCCGCCGGCGGGCAGCCGCACCGGCGCGGCGTCGTAGCCGGTCAGCCGGGCGACCTCCTCGATGAGATCGGGCTCGATCGCCAGATCGAAGCGCCAGGGCGGCGGAGTCGCGCGCCAACCCTCGGTCGTCTCCTCCACCTGCAGCCCCAGGCCGCCTAGTATCCGGGCGACGTCCGCGTCGGGCACGCGGTACCCGAGCAGCCGCTCGAGACGATTGCGCCGGAGCGTGACCGGCGCGCGTGCGGGCAGCCCGCCTGCGCGCGTCGCCGCGATCGGGCCGGGACTGCCACCGCAGATGGAGACGATGAGTTCCGTCGCGCGCTCGAGCGCGCGTTCCTGCAGGTCGGTGGCGACGCCACGTTCGAACCGGTGCGACGCATCCGTATGCAGCCCGATGCCGCGCGCCCGACCGGCAATCGCCTGCGGCGCAAAGTACGCGCTCTCCAGGAAAACGTCGCGCGTCCGCGCCCCGACCGCACTCGCCGCACCACCCATGATGCCGGCCAGGGCGACGGGACTGGCATGGTCGGCGATCACGAGCATCGCCGGCTCGAGCGCGACCTCGTGCCCGTCGAGCAGTTCGAGCCGCTCCCCCGGCCGGGCGTGCCGGACGACGATGCCGCCGGCGAGCCTGGCCAGGTCGAACGCATGCAGCGGCTGGCCGAGTTCCAGCATCACGTAGTTGGTCACGTCGACCACGGCGCTGATGCTGCGCAGGCCGCAACGGCGCAGCCGCTCGCTCAGCCACGGCGGCGTCGATGCCGCCGCGTCGATGCCGCGCACGATGCGACCGGCATACACGGGGCAGGCGGCCGGCGCCTCGAGCACGACCGGGAGCACGTCGTCGATCTGCGCCGGCACGACCGGACCGCTCCCGGCACTGGCCGTCAGGCCGTTGCGGACCGCGACCTCGCGGGCGAGCCCCGCGATCGACAGGCAGTCCCCGCGATTCGGGGTCAGGTTGATCTCGAGCGTCGCATCGGGCAGCGCGAGCCAGGCATCGAGCGGCGCGCCGACCGGCGCATCGGCCGGCAGTTCGAACAACCCGCCACCGGGTTCGCCGAGGCCGAGTTCCGCCGCCGAGCACAGCATCCCCTGCGAGGCCACGCCGCGCAGCCGGGCGGCTTCGATGCGCCCGCCGCCCGGCATCAGCGCCCCGATGCGCGCGAGCGGCGCCCGCAGTCCGGGGCGCGCGTTCGGCGCGCCGCACACGACCGTCAGCGGCGTGCCGCTGCCGTCGTCCACCCGGCAGACCCGCAGGCGATCGGCCTGCGGGTGCGGCGCCGTGTCCAGGACGTGCGCGACGACGACGCCCGAGAAGCCGGCAGCCAGTCTCTCGACGCTCTCGACCTCGAGCCCCGCCATCGTGAGTTGCGCGGCGAGCGTGTCGGTATCGACCGGCGGATCGACCCATTCGCGCAGCCAGTTTTCGCTGATTTTCATGTCGTGAACCGTGAATGGTGACCCGTGACTCGTGAACCGTGATCCGCACGACGCCAGTGCAACCCGTTCCGCCACATCCCGACG
>CAYOJP010000196.1:0-3836 GCA_964404305.1 uncultured Gammaproteobacteria bacterium | reverse complement strand
TCGTGAACCGTGATCCGCACGACGCCAGTGCAACCCGTTCCGCCACATCCCGACGTCGACCCCGGCAACGGGCGCCAGCGGGTCACCAATCACCGATCACGGCTCACGGATCACGGCTCACGTCCTCAGGCAAACTGCTCCAGGAATCTCAGGTCGTTCTCGAAGAACAGCCGCAGATCGCCGATGCCATAGCGCAGCATCGCCATGCGCTCCACGCCCAGCCCGAAGGCGAAACCCGTGTAGCGCTCGGCGTCGATGCCGACGGCCTCGAACACACGCGGATGGACCATGCCGCAGCCGAGCACCTCGAGCCATCCAGTGTGCCCGCTCGGCGTCTCCAGCCGGATGTCCACCTCCGCCGACGGCTCGGTGAACGGGAAGTACGACGGCCGGAACCGCATCTGCAGCGACTCCTGCTCGAAGAACGCCTTGAGAAACGCCTCGAGCAACCCCTTCAGCTCGGCGAAGCTCGCACCCTCCTCGACCAGCAGGCCCTCGACCTGGTGGAACATCGGCGAGTGCGTCTGATCGTAGTCGCAGCGGTAGACGCGCCCCGGCGCGATGATGCGCAGGGGCGGCTGGCGCCGCTCCAGGGTGCGGATCTGCACCGGCGACGTATGCGTGCGAAGCAGCAACCCGCCGGGAAAATAGAACGTGTCGTGCATCGCCCGGGCCGGATGGTCCGCCGGGATGTTGAGGGCTTCGAAGTTGTGATAGTCGTCCTCGACCTCGGGACCTTCGGCGACCTCGAACCCGACCTGGCGCAGCAGCGCCTCGATGCGGGCGAGCGTGCGGGTGAGCGGATGCAGGCCGCCGCGCCGCTGCCCGCGCCCCGGCAGCGTCACGTCGATCGCCTCGGCCCGGATCGCGGCCTCGAGCGCCGCGCCATCTAGCACCTCGAGGCGGGCGGCGAGCGCAACCTCGATGGCCTGCCGTGCCTCGTTGATCGCCTGACCGGCCGCCGGGCGCTCGGCGGCGGGCAGTGTGCCGAGCTGCTTCAGGCGAGCCGTGATCTCGCCCTTCCTGCCGAGGTAGCGGACGCGGACCTCGTCCAGGGCGGGGAGCGAGTCGGCCCGGGCGATTTCTGCGCCGGCCCGCGCGACGATGGCGGCTGTGTCGTTCATGGCGTGGACGGCTCGCAGCGTCTGGAGCGCGGGTGCAGCGCCCGGCGGATTTTCAGGCCCTGAAAACGACGACAGGGGAAAGGACGGAGCCTTTCCCCTGCCGCGGCGGGGCCAGCCGTGTCCGACGGCTCGGTCAGGCCAGCTGGGCCCTCGCGGCCTCGACGAGGCGACCGAAAGCCGCCTCGTCGTGGACGGCCAGATCTGCCAGCACCTTGCGATCGACGTCTATCGCCGCTCGCTTCAGACCGAGCATCAGGCGGCTGTAGCTCAGCCCGCAACGGCGGGCGGCCGCGTTGATGCGCACGATCCAGAGCGCGCGGAACTGCCGCTTCCGCTGGCGGCGATCGCGATACGCGTACTGGCCGGCCTTGATGACCGCCTGCTTGGCGATGCGGTAGACGTTCTTGCGACGTCCGCTGTAGCCCTTCGCCTGCTCGAGCACCTTCTTGTGCCGGGCATGGGCCGTGACGCCTCTCTTTACTCGTGGCATGGCTGAACCGCCTCTCTAACTGAAACCGACTGCTGTTTCGGGTCGTCGCATCAGACGTGGAACATCCGGCGCAGTCCCGGCGTATCCGAGGCGTCGACGATGTCGGTGCCGCCGAGCTGGCGCTTACGCTTGGCACTCTTCGAAGTGAGAATGTGCCGCTTGTGCGACTGCTTGTGCTTGAAGCGGTTGCCTGCGATCGCCTTGAAGCGCTTCGCGGCCCCGCGGTTGGTCTTCAACTTCGGCATGTCTGCCCTTCTTCCGGTGCTGGTCGACGCCCGGTCGACCGTTGTCGTTCGTGTCCTGCGGCCAGCGCCCGGTGTCCCGGGGGAACTCCCCGGGCCGGCCCCCGTCGCCGCCAGTCAATCAACTCGTCTTCTTCGGCGCGATAACCATGACCATCTGCCGGCCTTCCATCTTCGGGTGCTGTTCCACCACCCCGAGCCCGTCCACGTCGTTCTCGATCCGGACCAGCATCCTGGCGCCCAGTTCCTGGTGCGCCATCTCGCGCCCCCTGAACCGCAACGTGACCTTCACCTTGTCCCCCTCGGTCAGGAACTTGGTCATGTTCCGCAGCTTGATCTGGTAATCGCCCTCGTCCGTTCCCGGCCGGAACTTGAGTTCCTTGATCTGGATGACTTTCTGCTTGCGCTTCGCAGCGTGGCGCTTCTTGTTCGATTCGAACAGGAACTTGCCGTAGTCCATGACCCGGCACACCGGTGGTTCGGCAGTCGGCACGATCTCCACCAGGTCCAGTTCCTGCTCTTCGGCGAGCTTGAACGCCTCCCCTATGGGTATAACGCCGACCTGATTGCCATCCGCGCCAATGACGCGCACCTCCGGCGAATCGATTTCGTCGTTGACCCGGTTCTTCTTCTCGGCAGCTATCGGCTATCCCTCCACTGCGGCACGGCCGCGCGACGCAACGTCTTCCCGAAGCCGCCGGGCGAAGTCCTCGAGGGACATGACGCCCAGATCGGCCCCGGCGCGCGTGCGCACGGCCACGGTGTTTGCGGTGACCTCGCGGGCCCCGGCGACCAGCATGTACGGGACCCGGCTCAAGGTATGCTCACGGATCTTAAAGCCGATCTTTTCGTTTCTCAAGTCCGGCTCGACTCTGAAGCCTTGATTTTTCAAGGTTTCGGCCACCCGGGCCACATATTCTCGCTGCTCGTCGGTGATTCCCATCGAAACCGCCTGCACCGGGGCGAGCCAGGGCGGGAACTGGCCGGCGTAATGTTCGATCAGGATGCCGATGAAACGCTCGAACGATCCGAGGATCGCCCGGTGCAGCATGACCGGCACCAGCCGCTCGTTGTCCGGGGCGACGAACTCGGCCCCGAGGCGGGCGGGCATCGAAAAATCAAGCTGCAGGGTGCCGCACTGCCAGATCCGGCCGATGCTGTCGGCGAGCGAAAACTCGATCTTGGGGCCGTAGAACGCCCCCTCGCCCGGGTTCAGGACGTACTCGGCCTCCCGCGCCTCCAGCGCCGCGGCCAGGGCCTGTTCGGCCCGGTCCCACTGGTCGTCGCTGCCCACCCGCCTCGTCGGCCGGGTGGACAGCTTCACGCGGATGTCCTCGAAGCCGAAATCGGCATAGACCGACCGCAGCAGGTCGATGAAGGCCGCCACCTCGTCCTGCACCTGGTCCTCGGTACAGAAGATGTGGGCGTCGTCCTGGGTGAACCCGCGCACGCGCATCAGCCCGTGCAGGGCGCCGGAGGGCTCGTTGCGGTGGCAGGAGCCGAATTCTGCCAGCCGCAGCGGCAGGTCGCGGTAGCTGCGGATCCCCTGCCGGAAGATCTGCACGTGCCCGGGGCAGTTCATCGGCTTGACCGCGTAGTCGCGGTGCTCGGAGCTGGTCACGAACATGTTCTCGCGGAAGTTCTCCCAGTGCCCGGAACGCTCCCACAGGCTCTGATCGAGCACCTGCGGCGTGCGGACCTCGCGGTAGCCGCGGGCGCCGAGGGTCGCGCGCACGTACTGCTCGATGACCTGCCAGAGGGTCCAGCCATGGGGGTGCCAGAACACCATCCCCGGCGCCTCGTCCTGCATGTGGAACAAGTCGAGCTGGCGGCCGATGCGGCGGTGATCGCGCTTCTCGGCCTCCTCCAGGCGGTGCAGGTAGGCCTTGAGCGCGGCCTTGTCGGCCCACGCGGTGCCGTAGATCCGCTGCAGCATCTCGTTGCGGTGGTCGCCGCGCCAGTAGGCGCCGGCCACCTTCA
>CAYOJP010000195.1:0-6825 GCA_964404305.1 uncultured Gammaproteobacteria bacterium | reverse complement strand
GGTGTCGATGAGGTCCTCGGTCAGCGCGCCGATGATGCCGTTGCGTCCGGCATAGACCGCGCCGAAGACGTCGGGATGGCGGCGGGCAGTCTGGATCAGGCCGCAGGCGCTCGCGTTGATGACCGCGGTGACTCCGCCGGACTGGGCATAGAAGGCGTTGCGTGCGCGCATGCGCTGGCTTCCCTGGAGGTGGCGGCCGGGTCCGTCCCGGCCGGGCGCGGATCGTACCGCCCCCCGGCCCGGCGGTGAACCACGCCGCGCGCCGGCGCCGGCGCGGCCATGGACAGACGCTCATAATGTGGAGGATCATTGGCTGCCGGAACCGCCCGTCGCATGCCCGGGTCTATGCGCCTGTGACCAGCCTTCGCCAGTCCCCGTCCCGCCGCCTGCATCACGCGCTCCTGGCGAGCCTGCTGGTCGTGCTCACTCCCGCACCGGCCGACGACCTGCCGGACATCGGCGACTCCTCCGGAGCCCTGGTGTCCCCGGAGCAGGAGAAGCGGCTCGGCGAGTCCTTCCTGCGCCAGGCCCACCAGTACGGGGTCATCGTCGACGACCCCGAGGTGGAAGCCTATTTCCAGAACCTCGGCCACGAACTCGCGACCCACGTGGATGGCTACGACGGCACCTTCACGTTCTTCCTCGTGGACGCCGACAGCATCAACGCGTTCGCCGCGCCGGGCGGCTACATCGGGGCGCACACCGGCCTCATCCTGAACTCCCGCAGCGAGAGCGAGCTCGCCTCGGTGCTCGCGCACGAGGTGAGCCACGTCACGCAGCGGCATGGCGCGCGCGGCTACGAGGCGGCCTCCAAGATGTCGCTGCCGATGGCCGCGGCGATGCTGGGCGCAATCCTCGTCGGCATGAGCAACCCGGACGCCGCGCAGGCCGCGATCATGGCGGTCGCGGCCGGCTCGCAGCAATACCAGATCAACTTCACGCGCGAGAACGAGCAGGAGGCGGATCGCATCGGCATCCAGCTCCTGCAGCGCTCGGGCTTCGATCCGCATGCGATGGCGACCTTCTTCGAGCGCCTGCAGACGGCCAACCGCTTCTCCGACCCCAAGAGCTATCCCGAGTACCTGCGCTCGCACCCGGTGACGGTCAACCGCGTTTCGGAGGCGCGCGAGCGCGCCGAGCGGCTGCCCCCGACCCAGCGCGCGGACAGCCTGACCTACATGCTGATGCGGACCCGCCTGCGGGTGCTCACCGCCGACGATCCGAAGCTGCTGGTCGAGGAGTTCGAGCAGGCGCTGCGCGACGGCCAGTACGAGCGCGAGGACGTCGCGCGCTACGGTTATGCCGAAGCGCTCATCGCGGCGCGCGACTTCGGCCGGGCACGGGTTCAGGTCACCGAGTTGCTGCGCCACGACCCCGGGCAGAGCGCCTACCAGCTCTCGGCCGCGCGCCTCGACCTGGCCGCCGGCGACAAGGTGCGGGCGGTGGAGCGGTACCAGGAAGCCCTGCGGCTGTTCCCCGACTCGCGACCGGTGGTGCTCGGCTACATCGACGCGCTGATCCGGACCGGCCAGGGGGACGCGGCGCGCAAGCGCCTGCGGGAGTACGCCTACGAGCACACGCCCGACCCGCGCTACTACAAGATGCTCGCGGAGGCCGAGGAACTCGCCGGCTCCAACGTCGAGTCGCACATCGCGCTGGCCGAGTACTACTTCAGCCTCGGCGAGACGCCGATGGCGATGCAGCAGCTCGAACTCGCCCGCCGTGAACCGGGCATCGACTACTACCAGACCGAGCGGGTGCTCGCCCGGATGGACGAGATGAAGGCGGAACTGGAGCTGCTGGAGGACGAGGACGCGCGGCGCCGGGATCGCCGGGGCTGAGCGTCGCCCGGCAGGCCCGGCGCGGCCTCGACCGTGCCGGACTCCAATGCTGCCACCGGTTGCAGGCGGCGGCGCCCGCGTCCTGCCCGCGGCGGCCGGTACCGGTGGCGGCGTCCCGGCCGGGGCACCTCTGCCAATCCCTGCATTCCCGGACCAAGGACGCGACGGCCGGCGCGCCCTCGGGGTTGCCACATTCAGGTCCGACCCCGGCCACCACCCGAACCGGTGGACTGGCGGCTCGGCTCAGCCCCGCCCGCGACCTGCCAACGGCTGCGCATCCGCGTCCGTGCGGTACGGGACGGTGACGGGCTGGCCGTCCGGGCCATCCTTGCGCTCCCGATAGAGATCGGTCGGGGGATGGACCGGATGGCTTCCCGGTTGCCGCACTCCCTGCAGACAGCATGACCCGCGCCTCGGACGGCAGGGCAGTCCCGGCCCGTGACCGCGACCCCTCATTGCTCGCAACCTCTCGTTATTACTGAGGATTCCGAATGAACGCGGTGGCGGGGCGGACCCGGATCGCGCGGGCCGGCAGGAGCGAGGACACGATTGCGACGGAGTCGTGGTCGCCCGCGACGTTCCCGAGAGCCCTCGATCCGGGCCCTGCCTGTCGTCACTGCCCGACAACCCGGGTCACCGGGCAGCGCCGCGACCGCACTCGCCGGGGAGCAACCCCGCGGCGAATGCGAACTTCGTCACGCGCTCCGGGGCGATCGTCGCCAACCCCGTCACATTTGTCCCCCATCCTGCGACCTGTCGAGGCGCAAGTCTCAGAACGGCACGCTTGCTGCATTAGCCTCCCGGCCACTTAACAACAACAACGAAAAGAAGACCCGAGGAGCACACGAGCATGAACAACGTCATCCGCACCCTGGACACCATCGGTTTCGCCCTGCTCGCCGCGGGTGCCGCGGCGCTCTCCGGCGCACTCTGGTTCTCGGACGTGATGACGGCGGTGCTGCTCGACGGCTTCGGCCACTGCCTGCTGGCGGCGGTCGGTGCCTTCATGACCGCCCGCCTGATCCAGATCGCCGCGGTCTTCGCCGCCGATGGCTTCAGCGACTTCCGCCGGACCGAGCCTGCCCCGGCGCGCGCTCCGGTCCTCGCCCTGGCCGACAGCCGCGCCAGCCGCGCCTCCGCGGCGAGCGCCGACCGCTACGACGCCGCTGCCTGAGGCCTCCGCCGCCGGCGGTCAACCTTTCGGACCCCGCCCACGCGGGTCCCGCCCCGCCGGACGCAACGACGCCGGCCAGTCCGCCCAGCACTCCCGACTCCCTCAGGAACTGCAGGACAGCATCGAGCAACCCGCCCGGTGCCTGGCCCACTCCGGCCGCTTCGCCGCCCAGTTCTCGCGCCCGGGCTGTTCCTCGTAGGGGCGGCGCAGGACGTCCAGCAGCTCCGCGAGGGGGGCATAGTCGCCCCCGGTCGCCGCGTCGATCGCGATCTGCGCCAGGTAGTTGCGGGGCACGTACCGCGGGTTGACGGCGTCCATCCGCGCCTGCCGGTCGGCGTCTGCGAGTCCGTCGCGCGCCGCGCGCCGGCCGTACTCACGCACCCAGAGTGCCACGCGCCCCTCGTGTCCCGCCGGCAGGCGCTCCGGCGAGTAGTACGCCTCCCGCAGCGGCGCGACGAGGTCGCCGTCGGCGACCCGTGCGGCCCCTTCGAGCCCGACGCGCGCGAGTTGGCGGTGGAAGATCGTCAGGTCGGTCTCGGTGGCGGCGAGAAGCTCGAACAGCCCGCGCAGCAGCGCGGCGTCGGTCGCCGGCTCGAACGCGCGCAGGCCCAGGCGCTGCGCCATCATCGACTGCCAGGCGGGCAGGTACCCTTCGGCGCAGGCGCGCAGGGCGTCTTCGAGCGGCTCGACCGCGCCGACCAGCGGCTGGATCGCATCGGCGAGGCGGGCCAGGTTCCACAGTGCGATCTGCGGCTGGCGCCCGTAGGCATAGCGGCGGCCGGCCGCGTCCGTGGTGTTCGGCGTCCACTCCGGGTCGTAGCCTTCCAGCCAGCCGTACGGCCCGTAGTCGATCGTCTGCCCGAGAATCGACATGTTGTCGGTGTTCATCACGCCGTGCACGAAGCCGACGCGCATCCAGTGCACCACCATCTCCAGCGTGCGCCGGCACACCTCGTCGAACCATGCGGCGTATACCCGCGGCGAGGACGGCTCGCCCAGGTGCGGAAAGTCCGTGCGCACGGTGTGCGCCGCGAAGCGTTCCAGCAGTGCGGTGTCGCCGCGCGCGGCGAGGATCTCGAAGTGGCCGAAGCGGGTGAACGCGGGCGCGACACGGCACACGATCGCCCCCGGCTCGGGCCGCGCGTTACCGTCGTAGAACATGTCGCGCAGGACGTCCTCGCCGGTCAGCACGAGGCTCAGCGCGCGCGTGGTCGGCACGCCCAGGTGGTGCATCGCCTCGCTGGCGATGAATTCCCGCAGCGACGAGCGCAGGACCGCGAGACCGTCGGCGCCCCGCGAGTAGGGCGTCGGGCCGGCGCCCTTGAGCTGCAGCGTCCAGCGCCCCCCGCACGCGGTCACGACCTCGCCCAGATTGATTGCGCGCCCGTCGCCGAGCTGGCCGGCCCAGCGCCCGAACTGGTGGCCGCCGTAACAGGTCGCGTGCGGATCCATGCCCGGCAGCAGCAGGTTGCCCGAGAATACCTGCGCGAGCAGGTCCGGTTCGCAGGCCTGCGCATCCAGGCCCAGCAGTGCCGCGACCTCCGGGGACCAGCCAATCAGGCGCGGCCGCGCGACGCCGGCCGGCCGGACCCGCGAGTAGCACGCGCCGGTGACCTGCCGCCGGTGGTTGGACAGCTCCGGATCCGCCGGCAGCTCGCGCGTATAGCGGTTGTCGAAGCGCAGATGCACGAAGGCCTCGGGCGGCGGGTTGGCGTTCATGGCGCACTGTCCGACAGCGCAGGAACCCGGAGGATGCCGGGCCGCCACGATGCCACCGTTCAGCGCTGCGGACCAGCCGCGCCGGGCAGGGGCGCCTGCAGCGGCGGATTCGCGAACGCTGGCGTGCTCCCTGTTGCCTTGGGCTGCGACCGGGTTCCATCATCCGCCGCGGACCGGACGTGCCCGCGACAGCGGACGCCAACCTCCGGACCCGGAGAAGTTCGCATGCTGGACCTGGTCGCCTCATACCGGAAGGACTGGTTGCGGCCGGACATCGTCGCCGGCCTGGTGACCGCGGCGGTGGTGATCCCCAAGGCCATGGCCTACGCCACGGTCGCGGGGCTGCCGGTCCAGGCGGGCCTGTATACCGCCTTCCTGCCGATGGTGATCTACGCGCTGCTCGGCAGCTCGCGCGTGCTGAGCGTGAGCACCACCACGACCATCGCGATCCTGGCCGGGGCCAACCTGGCGCTGGTGGCCCCCGACGGGGACCCGACCGCCCTGCTGCGAGGGGCGGCCACGCTGACCCTGCTGGTCGGTGTCCTGCTCGTGCTGGCCTCCGTGCTGCGCCTGGGTTTCCTGGCCAACTTCATCTCCGAGCCGGTGCTGGCGGGCTTCAAGGCGGGCATCGGGGTCGTCATCGTGCTCGACCAGCTGCCGAAGCTGCTCGGCGTCCATTTCACGAAGGGCTCGTTCCTGGAGAATCTCCTCGCCCTGTTCCAGAGCCTGCCCCAGACCTCGGCGGTCACGCTGGGACTGGGCGTGGCGATGCTGGCGCTGCTGTTCGGCCTGGAGCATTTCGTCCCGCGCCTGCCGGCCCCGCTGGTGGCGGTGGCCGGCGGCATCGCCGCCATGGCGCTGCTGGAACTGGGGGCCCAGGGCGTGGAGACGGTCGGCACGATCCCCCGGGGCCTGCCCGGCCTCACGCTGCCCGACCTGTCGCTCATGCTGCACCTGTGGCCGGGCGCCCTGGGCATCGCGCTCATGAGCTTCACCGAGACCGTCGCGGCGGGACGCGCGTTCGCGGCGAGCGACGAACCGCCGCTGGCGGCCAACCGGGAACTGCTGGCCACGGGCGTCGCCACCGCCGCCGGCGCCCTGCTCGGCGCCATGCCGGCGGGCGGCGGCACCTCCCAGACGGCCGTGAACCGGCTGGCCGGCGCCCGCACCCGGCTCGCGGGCCTGGTGACCGCCGGGGCGACGCTGCTGACCCTGCTGTTCCTCGCACCCGTCATCAGCCTGATGCCGCAGGCCACCCTGGCGGCGGTGGTGATCGTCTATTCGCTGGGACTCATCCAGGTGCGCGAATTCCGCGCGATCCTGGCGGTACGGCGCATGGAGTTCGTCTGGGCCGTCGCGGCGTTCGCCGGGGTCATGCTGCTCGGCACCCTCGAGGGCATCCTGGTCGCGATCATCGTCTCGATAGTGGGTCTCGCGCACCAGGTTGCCGATCCGCCGGTGTACCGGCTGGCACGCAAGCGGGGCACGAGCGTGTTCCGCCCGTGCTCGGCGGAGCATGCCGACGACGAGACCTTTCCCGGGCTGCTGCTGCTGCGACCGCTGGGCCGGCTGTTCTTCGCCAACGCCCAGCGGGTGGCGGACAAGATCAGGGCACACCTCGAGGAGACGCGGCCTGCGGTCATGGTGCTGGACCTGAGCGGCGTCTTCGACGTGGAGTACACCGCCCTGAAGATGCTGACGGAGGGGGAAGCGCGCTCGAAAGCGGATGGCGTCGCACTCTGCCTGGCGGGCCTCACCCCGGACGTGCTGGCGGCCGTGCGGCGCTCGCCGCTCGGCCGGGCGCTCGGGCAGGAGCGGATGTTCTTCAACCTCGACGACGCCGTCGCCTGGTACCTGGCGACCGGACCCGGGCGCGCGGGAGAGCCGCCGACGGCCTGAGGCGGGCCCGGCGACTCCGTCTCTTCGCGCGACGTGATCCGGACGCCGGGGACGGCCGGTTCAGCGATTGCCGCAGCACCGATCAGGAGCAGCGAATGGCAGCGATGGAAGTGCGGTGGGTGGCCCGGCACCTGTCTCCCGGCGAGCGCCTCGGCGAGCTGCTGTTCGGCCTGCTCATGACCCTGACGTTCA
>CAYOJP010000194.1:0-6874 GCA_964404305.1 uncultured Gammaproteobacteria bacterium | reverse complement strand
GTGAGCAACTCGACCGCCATGTCCGGCACGTCCTCGTGACCGTGCGCGGCATGTGGCAGCAGCCAGCGGTCGACCGTTTCGCGCTCCACGCGCAGCAGATCGGCGATGTCGCGCCGCTCGAGCTTGTTGTCGACCATGAGGTCGATGAGGGTGTCGCGGTTGTTCATCGGCGGTTCCTCCGGCTGCGCATTATAGCCGCGTGCCCCGGGGGCCGGTCAGCGCAACCGGCGGCCGATGCGCACGAGGCGCAATGCGCGTTCGGCGGCGGCGGCAATGTAGAGGGGCGCGCCCACCAGCGCCTGTTCCAGGGACATGGGGCGGGCGATTGCGGCCTCCAGCCCGTCGATTCCGTGCGCGAACACGCCCGCCGCGTCGTCGCCCAGGCCGCCGCCGATCGCGATCACCGGCACGCGATGACGGCGGGCGAGGCGCGCCACGCCCGCCGGGGTCTTGCCGAACGCGGTCTGGAAATCCACGCGTCCCTCCCCGGTGATGACGAGATCGGCGCCGATGACGTGGCGCTCGAGCCCGGTCGCGGCAATCACGAGTTCGATGCCTGATCGCAGTTCGGCCCCGTGCAGCGCCAGCAGTGCCGCTCCCAGGCCGCCCGCGGCGCCGGCACCGCGGCGCCCGACCACCCGGCGCCCGCTGGCCTGCTCGAGCAGGGCGCCGAAATGCGCAAGATTGCGATCCAGGCGGCGGACCATCGCGGGCGTGGCTCCTTTCTGCGGGCCGAAGACGGCAGCGGCGCCGCGCGGCCCGCAGAGCGGGTTGTCGACGTCGCAGGCGACCAGGATCCGGACATCGCCGAGGCGTTGATCGAGCCCGTCGAGGTCGATATGCGCGATCCGGTCGAGCATGCCGCCGGTGGCCGGCCCGGCGATGCGACGCCCGCGGCCGTCCAGGTAGCGCGCGCCGAGGGCCTGCGCCATGCCGGCGCCGCCGTCGACGGTAGCCGAGCCGCCGATCCCTACCATGATGGTGGTCGCACCGCGGCCGAGCGCGTCGCGGATCAGTTCGCCGGTGCCTTGCGTCGTGGTCAGCAGTGGATTGCGCCTCGCGCGCGGCACGAGCGGTAACCCCGACGCGGCGGCCATCTCGATCACGGCCGTGCGGCCGTCACCGAACAGGCCATACTCCGCAGTGACCGGACGACCCAGCGGCCCGGTCACGCGTCGTCGCACGCGTCGTCCGCCCGTGGCATCGATGAGCGACTGGACCGTGCCCTCTCCGCCGTCGGCCATCGGCACCTTCACGCACCGCGCGCGCGGGTACACGCGGCGCACGCCGACCTCGATCGCGTGCGCCACCTCCATGGCGGACAGGCTTTCCTTATAGGAATCCGGGGCGATGACGATCTTCATCGGGCTGCTCCATGTGGCCGGGCAAGGCAAGGGCGAGCCGCGCGCACCGCCGGCCCCGGACTCCGGCGCCCGGGCGGCGCCTTCTTACCATGGCGTGGCGTCCAGTGGAATCACTGCGACGCGGCCGGCGTACCGGCCGCCCCGATCTCCGCACCGATGGCGTGCGCCAGGCCGGTCACGACCAGCGCCATGCGCCGGTAGTCGAGACTGTCCGGCGTATCGAGCGCGGTGTGGTAGAACGGGTAGCGGTAGTTTGCAGTGTCGGTGACCATCACGGCCGGATAGCCGTGCGCCCAGAAGGCCCCGTGGTCCGAGCGAGCGATGTCGCGCACGAACGAGACGGGGGCGGCGAGCCCCTCGGCGGGAACCCCGGGACGCTGGCGGTAACGCTCCACGAGCCGGCGCACGAGCGCCCGCGACTCGCGGTTGGCGACGAAGCCGATGAAATCGCCGCGGTCCGGGTAGAACCACGACAGTGGCCGGGGATACTTCTGCGACCCTGCGACGCTGCTGTAGTAGCCGAGCATTTCCAGCGACAGCATCCCCGCGATCGTCTCACCACGCTCGCGCGCGCGCCGCGCGTGCACGAGCGCGCCCATTCCGGGGGTCATGAACCACGGCGATTCCTCGTTCGCGAACGCGACCAGTCGCAGGGTGCGCTGCGGCCGCGCGTCTGCCAGCAATCCGGCGAGTTCCAGCAGGGCCGCGACGCCGGAGGCGTTGTCGTCGGCGCCCGGGGAGTCGGGAACGGTATCGTAATGCGCGCCGACCACGACGATCTCGTGCGGCCGCGTGCGGCCGCGGATCTCCACCTCGACGTTCTCGAAGACCGGGTCGGCGCCGAACTCCTCCCGGCGCACCTGCAGCCCGTGCGCGGCAAAGCCGGCGTCGATGTACCTGACCGCGGCGTCGAGGCTGCCGTGGCGCCGGGCATGGCGCACACCGATGTCTCCCGCCAGATGCGTCACATGTGCGCGCAGACGCGCTGCGAGCGCCTCGATGCGGGCCTGCGGCAGCGACGGCATCGAATCCCGCGGCCAGGGCATGGCGACCACAGCCAGTCGCAGCCATGCCGCGGCACCGGACGCGACGGCGATGATCGCCAGAACCGCCAGGCCGGACAGGCGCAGGCGGCGACGCAGGCGCAGGCTGGTCACGCCGTGCGCAGTCCGCCCCGCAATGCCGCCAGCGACGGCGCATTGGCCCGGCGCAGGAGCGCGCTGCGGATCTCCCAATCGGTCGCGCCGGGGACCTCCTGCAGCACGGTCACCTCGCCGCCGATCAGCACGGCGAGCGCCGCGCCGTCGCGATACAGGACACGGTTGCCGGCGAGCGCCGGAACGCGCGGGCCAGGCAGCAGGATCCCGATCAGGTTGAGCGGATCGACGCCACTGACGGTCACGAGTGCCCCGCTCTCGCCCGCCCGCCGTCCGGCGCGCACCGCGGGTATGGCCTCGGGCAGCGCGAACTGCTCGCCGCTCGGCCCGGCGACGAAGCGGCCGCCCCGAATCTCACCCCGCGCCTCGAGCCGGCGGTATACGCGCGCCAGGTCGCGCCATGGCGACAAGGGGGCTTCGCGCTCCAGTACGCGGCGGAAGACGACCCCGTAGCGCGCGAGCAGCGCGCGGGCGACGGACTCGACGGCAGCTTCGGGATCGACATCGGCGCCGCCGCGACGCACGAGCGACCAGCGGCCGGCGTCCCCGACATCCTCCTGCGCGAAGCGCGAGCGTCGACGCGCCTGCGGGCGGGCGGGCGCAATCAGCGCGCGCAATCCTTTGAAGCTGTCACAGCGGGCGAGCCCGCGCGCGACCAGTTCGCCCAGCCCGCCCTCGACCATCGTGCGCGGCAACCTCGTGGCGTCCACGAGTTCGTCGAAGAACGACGCGCCGCGCTCGCGCAGATGGCCCGCCACGGCCACCGCCGCCGCCCCGGGATCGGTGCCCTCCCCCGACACGTCGGCACCCGCCCAGGCGTCGGCATTGCGCCGCTGCACGAAGGCGATCGGCGTGCCGCGCACCGGCGCCACCGCCTGGCTGCGCAGCGGGCCGGGCCGCCCCACGCCCGCGCGCACCCACTGGGCCCGGCCCGCCAGGCAGACCTCGTCGAGCCGCGCCGGCGCGTAATCGCGCACGCGCAGCGGCAGCAGTTCGGTCTCCCAGGCGCTGGCAGGCGCCGCCCAACCCTGCAGTTGCTCGAGCACGGCCCCCAGCGCCTGCGGGCCCTCCATGCGCGCATCGGGGGCGACGTGCTGCCAGGCGAGCAGGAAGCGCATGTATTCGGCGGCCGACACGGGCTCGATCTCGCGCCGCAGCCGCTCGACGGTCTGCCGGTGGATGCGCGCGAGCAGGCGCCGATCGCACCACTCGACGTCGCCTTGCGACTGCGTGTAGCGTCCCTGCAGCGCGAAGCCCTCGCCTTCCAGGCGCGCGAGTGCGGCAGTCACTGCGCTCGCGGCCAGGCCGAGGGGCGTGCCGAGCGCAGCGGCCGTGACGGGACCGAGGCCCTCCAGGCGGCCCCGTAACAGCTCGACCAACGCGACGTCGCGGTCCCAGTGCACGCGGGCGTACTCGGCCGGCACCGTCGTCGGCGGATCGACGCGGCCGCCGGGGAGGGCTGCTGCCAGTTGCGGCAACCGCTCGGTCGCGACCCAGACCGGCGCCGGCAGGACGTCGGCGCCGTAGCGCGCAGCGCGGCCGCCGCGCGCGAGTTCCTCGCACAGGGTCGTCCAGCTGGCCCCCTCGACCTCGGCGGCGGTCGCGAAGGCGAGCAGTGCCAGCGCGTCGGCCATCTCGTCGGCGTTGCCCGCTTCGGGCCACGCCTCGCCGCGCACCCTCGCGATCGCCTCCGGATCGAGGCGGCCGAGATCGGCGGCGCTGGCCGCATCGAGCCAGCGGCGGCCCTGCACCGCCAGCGTGCGCCGCTCCTCCAGCGGCGCGTCGTCGAGGAAGGTGTACGGCGCGGCGTTGAGAATCGCCTGCGCGAGCGGCGACGGCCCGGTGAGGTCCTTCGCGATCAGACGCAGCTCGCCGCGCTCGATCCGCGCGAGCAGCCGCTGCAACCCGTCGCTGTCCATCGCCTCGGTCAGGCAGTCGCGCAGCACCTGGTCGACGAGCGGGTGCTCCGGGATCTCGCGCTCGCCCCGGATATTCTCGAAACACGCCCGGCTGTCTGGAAACACGACCCCGGCCAGATCCTCGGCCAGCATGCGCTGCAACCGCGCGGGCACCTTGCGGCCGCCACGGAAGCGCGGGATCGCCAGCGCGCAAGTGGCGCTCCAGCGCCAGCGCACCCCGAACACCGGCGCATCGAGCACGGCCTGCACGAGCACGTCGCGCACGTTCGCGCTCGACAGGAACCGCCAGACGTCGTCGAGCGGGAAGCTGTGCGTCTCGCCGAGCGAGAGCACCAGCGCGTCCTCGTTGGCCGCCGCCTGCAGCTCGAAGTTGAAGCTGCGGCAGAAGCGCTTGCGCAGCGCCAAGCCCCAGGCCCGGTTGATGCGCCCGCCGAACGGCGCATGGATGACGAGCTGCATCCCCCCCGATTCGTCGAAGAACCGCTCCATGCACAGCGTCGCGTGCGTGGGCAGCGCGCCGAACGCGGCACGGGCAGCGCCCAGGTATTCGACGATCTGCAGCGCGGCGGCACGCGAAAGGCCGGCATCGTCCTCCAGCCACTGCACGGCCTGCGCAGCGCCCGCGTCGTGCGCGGCCTCGAACTGCGCGCGCAGGCGCGCGAGTGCCGCCGACAACTCGAAGGTGCGGGCCGGCGCCTCGCCGAGCCAGAACGGAATCGTGGGCGGCTGCCCGTGCGCGTCCTCCACGCGCACGGTGCCGGACTCGACCCGCAGGATGCGCCAGGAGGTGTTGCCGAGCTGGAAGATGTCGCCGGCGCAGCTTTCGATGGCGAAATCCTCGTCGAGCGAGCCGATGTAGGTTTCACCCGGCTCCTCGCGGACCTCGTACTGCGCGTTGTCGGGGATCGCACCGCCGTTGGTCATGGCGGCCAGTCGGGCTCCGCGGCGGGCGCGCAGCCAGCCGTTGACCGTATCCCGGTGCAGCCAGGCGCCGCTGCGGCCGCGTCGCGACGCGAACCCGTCGCCGAGCATGCGCGCGACAGCGGCGAACTGGTCCGCGGACAGGTCCCGGTAGGGCCACGCGCGGCGCGCGAGCGCATGCAGCGCCGCCTCCTCCCACGGCTCGCAGGCCACGGCCGCGACGACCTGCTGCGCCAGCACGTCGAGCGCACCGGCAGGAATTTCCAGGCGATCGAGGTCGCCGGCGCGCACTGCCCGGAGCAGGGCCGCGCACTCCACCAGTTCGTCGCGCGTGAGCGGGAACAGCCGCCCCCTGGGCACGCGTCCGACGCCGTGGCCCGAGCGTCCGACGCGTTGCAGGAACGTGGCGATTGCGCGCGTCGAGCCGAGCTGGCACACGAGATCGACATCGCCGATGTCGATGCCCAGCTCCAGCGACGCGGTGGCGACCAGGACCTTCAGCTCGCCGTGCTTCAGGCGCTGCTCCGCCAGCAGGCGCGCCTCGCGCGACAGGCTGCCGTGGTGCGCGGCGACCGCGTCCCCGCCCAGGCGCTCGGCGAGATGGCGGGCCACGCGCTCGGTGAGCCGGCGCGTGTTGGCGAACACGAGCGTGGTGCGGTGTTCGTCGGCGAGCGCCGCAAGACGGTCGTAGATCTCCCGCCAGCCCTCGTGGGACATCACGGTCTCGAGTGGCGAGCCGGGGATCTCCAGCGCGAGATCGCGCTCCCGCACGTGCCCGGCGTCGACGATCCGGCACGATCCGGGAACCCCCTCCCCGTCCGCACCGGCCAGGAATGCCGCCACGGCCTCGATGGGCCGTTGCGTGGCCGACAGCCCGATACGCACCGGGGGTCGGGCGCACAGCGCGTCGAGCCGCGCGAGCGACAACGCCAGATGCGCGCCGCGCTTGCTCGCGCAGACGGCGTGGATCTCGTCCACGATCACCGTGCGGGTGCTGCGCAGCGCCTCGCGGCCCGAGGCACTGGTCAGCAGGATGTACAGGGATTCGGGGGTCGTCACCAGGACGTGCGGCGGCCGGCGCCGCATGGCCGCGCGCGCGGCGGCGGGCGTGTCGCCGCTGCGTACGAAGGTCCGGATGCCGAGGCCGATGTCGCCGTCGGCCTCGAGCAGCGCCGAGATGCCGGCGAGCGGCCCGTCGAGATTCTTCTGGATATCGTTGCCGAGCGCCTTGAGCGGGGAGACGTAGAGGATCTGGACCTCGTCCACGAGCATCCCGGCCCGATCCTGGCGCACCAGGTCGTCGAGGGCGCACAGGAACGCCGCCAGGGTCTTGCCGGAGCCGGTGGGCGCCGCGATCAACGCGGTTTCGCCGGCCTTGATGGCCGGCCAGGCGTCGCGCTGGCACGCAGTGGGCTCGGGAAAGGTCGCGGCGAACCAGCGTTGCACCGCCGGGTGGAAGAGCCCGAGCGCGGCCCCTCCGGCAAGCCCGGTGCTGGCGCCTTGCGGTTCAGGC
>CAYOJP010000193.1:0-6887 GCA_964404305.1 uncultured Gammaproteobacteria bacterium | reverse complement strand
CCCGCCCGCGGCGCCGGGTCGCGGTGCCGCGATCGAAGGGCGCTTCCCACCGCAGCCGCGCTGCGAGGCGGTCGAGCACGGCCCCGATCGCCGCGTCCCGCATCGGCGTCCCGGTCGCCTGCGGCCGGCCCTCGCGCAGGATGTTGCGCCGGCGGAACTCCACCGCATCGATGCCGAGCGCGCGCGCAATCATGTCGGCGTGACATTCGTAAGCCCACACCAGCTGCGGGATCCCGAAGCCGCGCAAGGCCCCGGCGGGCGGCAGGTTCGTGTACAGGGACCAGGAATCGATGGCCACGTGCTCGATGTCGTAGGGACCGGGCGCGGTGAATCCGGACTTCTGCGCGATGCGCGGCCCGATGTCCGCGTATGCCCCGCCGTTCCACCATACCTCGCATTCGCGCGCGACGATCCGGCCGTCGGTCACGCCGCTGCGGATGCGGAACGTGCTGGCATGCTTGGTGAGCGTGTAGAACTGCTCCTCCATCGACAGCGCGATCTTCACCGGCCGGTCCGCCAGCAGCGTCGCCGCGGCCACCAGGGCCTCGAGCTTGATGTAGAGCTTGGCGCCGAACCCGCCGCCCAGGTACGGCACCTTCACCCGCACGCGGTTCTCGGGCCAGCCGAGCAGGCGCGCGATCTCGATGCGCACGAACGAGGGGCTCTGCGAGGCGGTGTGCAGGGTCAGCATCGCATCGCCCGGCTCGCCGACGGTCACGTACGGCTCGAGGGGCAGGTGGAGCACCTGCTGCGTGCGGAAGGTGTGTTCGAACACCTGCACGGCCGCCGCCATGGCGTTGGCCGCGTCGCCCCGCCGCAGGCGGAAGTCCAGCGCCACGTTGGTGCCGCGCCGCCCCTGCAGGTGCTTCAGATCCGGGAAGGTGCCGGCGGGCCGCAGTTCCTCGTGGACGACGACCGCCGGGCTCATCGCCTCGACCTCGTCGAACACCGCGGCCAGTTCCTCGTATTCGGCGACGACCCGCTGCGCGGCGGCGTCGGCGACGTGCGGATCCTCCGCGAGCACCAGCGCCACGGGTTCGCCCGCGTAGTGCACCTTGTCGATGGCGAGGATCGGCTGATCGTGGAACGCCGGCCCGTAGTACGGCTGCGGGATCAGCCGCAGCACGTCCTGCGCGGTGTAGACGGCGTGCACCCCGGGGTACGCGCGCGCGGCCGCGGTGTCGATGCCGAGGATGCGGCCATGCGCGACGGTACTGCGCACGATGCGGCCGTGGAGCATCCCGGGCAGGCGCAGGTTGTGCACGTACTCGGCCCGGCCGGTGACCTTGGCCCGTGCCTCGACGCGCGGCGGCGAACTGCCGACCGGCCGGGTCCAGTCCGGTGCTGCGCCGCGCGGGCTCAAGCCGGCAGCCCCCGGCCCGGGCCGGCGCGTGCCTGCCGCAGTGCGCGCGCCACGTACACGCGCACGAGTTCGCGCTTGTAGGCCGCCGAGCCGCGCGCATCGGTGCCTGGATCGACCGCGACGGCGGCCGCCTCGGCGGCATTGGCGAGCGCAGCGTCGTCGTAGCCGGCGCGCAGGCAGCCTTCCGCGGTCGCCAGGCGCAACGGCCGCGAACCGACGGCACTGACCACCACGCGCGCGTCGCCGTCGGCGCCCAGCGCGACGGCGACCCCCAGCGCCGGCCAGTCGTGTACCGCGCGGGTGGTGCACTTGAGGTAGGCCGCGCCGGCCGCCGCCGGCGCCGGAACGTGCACCGAGACGATGAGTTCGTTCGGGGCGAGCACGGTTTCGTAGTACCCGGTGACGAGCTGCTCGACCGGCAGTTCGCGCAGCCCCGCCGGACCGGCGATGGACACCCGCGCGCGCAGGGCGATCAGCACCGGCGGCAGGTCCATGTGCGGATCGGCGTGCGCCAGATGGCCGCCGAGCGTTGCAACGTTGCGGACGCGGACGTTGGCGAGCGTGCGCAGCGCGGCCGTGATGACCGGCGCCTGCCGGCGCACGGCGTCGGCACGCTCCAGCGCCGCCAGCGTGCACAGCGCGCCGATGCGCAGCCCGTCGGGGCCGGCCGCGATCCCGCCGTGCGCCGGCGCCAGCCGGCGCAGGCTGACGAGCCGCGCGGGCTGGTACACGCCCGCCTTCAGCATCAGCATGAGCGCGGTGCCGCCGGCCAGCGGGCGGACGGTCGGATCGTCCGGGTCGAGCAGCTCGACCGCCGCGGCGACCGAGTCCGGCTCGTCGAGCTCGAACGGGATCATCGGCGCCCGTCCGCGACGGAGCGCGCCTGCAGGGCCAGCAGTTCGGCGGCGATGCGATCTGGCTGCTCGATCGGGGTGAAGTGGCGCGCTCCGGGCAGGACCGTGAGGGTCGCTCCGGCGATGCCACGCTGCAGCGCCTCGGCCATCGCCGGCGGCGTTGCGTAATCCTCCTCGCCGACGACGACCGCGGTCGGCACGTCGAGCGCCGGCAGCGCCGGCCGCAGATCGCAGGCGCCCAGCATCCGGCACGTCTCGACGTACGCGGCCACGTCGTTGCGCAGGAAGGTCCCGACGGTGGCCTGAACGATGTCGGAATGACGCTCGCGGAAACCGTCGCCGAACCAGCGCCCGGCCTGGAACCCGACCAGCGACGGCAGGCCGTCGGTCACGGCCTTGCGCGCGCGCTCCTCCCACTGTGCCGGCGCCTGCGGCCCGTACCATGCGGTAGTGTCGATCAGGCCGAGCGCCCGGGTGCGCTGCGGATAGGCTGCCGCGAAGCCGAGCGCGACGCACCCGCCCATCGAGGCTCCGGCCACGAGCGCGCTGCGCCAGCCGACGTGGTCGAGGAGATCGGCCAGATCGCGCGCGAACAAC
Source organism: uncultured Gammaproteobacteria bacterium (assembly GCA_964404305.1). Lineage (GTDB taxonomy): Bacteria > Pseudomonadota > Gammaproteobacteria > JADZEE01 > JADZEE01 > CAYOJP01. The sequence continues at coordinate 4,073 of CAYOJP010000193.1, read as the reverse complement.
TCGACGGTGTAGGGACCGGGCGGCCGGTCGGACCTGCCGTGCCCCCGGCAGTCGGGAACGAGCACGGGCAGCTGCGGCGGGAGCCGCTCCAGGACCGGCTGCCAAAACGTGCCGTCCATCGCCAGGGAGTGGACGAGCACCATGCCATCGCGGCCCTCGCCGGCGAGTGCGTAGCCGATGCGCGTGCCGTCGCGGGTTACCGCGCTCGCGGCCTGCCGGGCGGCCGGCCGCCGTACCCCCCCCTCGCTCACGCCCGCTGTCTCCCCGGCGGGCGCCCGCCACGATGGGGCGGTCAGGTGCACCCGGACGGGGCAATGATCCCCGAAGGCGGATCGGCCGTCAAAGGACCGGACGCGGGCGACGGCGCGCCGGGGACCGCAACGGAGCACAACGGCCGCGGCCCGCGGTCGCGCGATCGATCGCGCGGTCGGCAGCCCGATCACGGCCAGGCCTCGCGGGACCGGGAAGACGACGTGGCGGCAATGTCCGTGGCAGTCCCCTGGCCGCGTCGGCCCCGGGGATCGAGGTGCTCGGGTCCGCGCCTTCTCCGGACCGGGGTCGATTACACTGGCCCGAGCGCATCGCCACCGCACGGGAGTGAGGCATGACGGCACTGCCCCCCGATCATCCCGAGCGCTACCTGCTGGCCGACGAAGCGCACGCCCGGCCGCCGGCGGCGCTCGACACGCCCCAGCGCGCGACCTACCTCGCCGTGGTCGTCGCCCAGGAGGACCGCGGCCGCGAGCATGCCCACGTCGCCGCGCTATGCGCGCGGTTCGACGTCCCGCCCCCGGCGCCGGCGGCCACGCATTTCAGCGCGACGCTCGGTCCGCTGCGCCTGAAGTGGGAGCGGCACGGCGAGTTCGCGAGCTACACGTTCTTCGCCGAGGCCGGCGCCGGCGAGTACTTCGGCGCTCCCGTCACCACGCTGCTGCCGCCGGACTGGCTCGCGGCCCTGCCGGGCCGCACCATCGTCGCGGCGCACGCCGAGCTCGCGGCCGCGGGCGGGGAGCTGCCGTCCGCGGCCGAGCTCGTCGCGCCGTTCGCGGGCAACGTCGTCGTGGGCGCGGAGATCGGCGATGGCGCGGCCGCGGTGTACACCGACTTCCGCATCCACGCCGACGGCTGCGCCCGCTTCCTCGTGCTCGACCGCGGCATGCCGCCGCGCCAGGCCGGGCGGACGCTGCAGCGGCTGTTCGAGATCGAGGCCTACCGGATGATGGCGCTGCTCGCCCTGCCGATCGCGCGCAGGCAGGCCCCCCGGCTGCTGGAGCTGGAGGCCGTGCTCGCGCGGCTGACGACCGACATCGCCCGCGAGGCGCACGACGACGAGGCGCGCCTCGGCGATCTCACCCGGCTCGCCGCCGAGGTCGAGAGTTCGCTCGCGGCGAACCAGTACCGCTTCGGGGCCAGCCGCGCGTACCACGACCTGGTGCGCGCGCGCATCGCCGAACTGCGCGAACGACGCATCCGTGGCATGCAGACGATCGAGGAGTTCATGTCCCGCCGGCTCGCGCCGGCGATCGCGACCTGCCAGTCGGTGGCGCAGCGGCTGCGGGATCTGTCCGAGCGGGTCGCGCAGGCGAGCGCGCTGCTGTCCACGCGCGTGGATATCGCGCGCGAGAAGCAGAACCAGGCGCTGCTCGCCTCGATGGAGCGCCGCGCGCGCCTGCAGCTGCGGCTGCAGCAGACCGTCGAGGGGCTGTCGGTCGCCGCCATCACCTACTACGTCGTGGGGCTGGTGGGCTACGCCGCGAAGGCGCTGAAGGGCGCCGGACTGCGCATCGACCCGGCGCTCGCGACCGGCGTCTCGATCCCGTTCGTCGTCGCCGTGGTGGCCTACGCACTGCATCGCGCCCGGCACCGGATCATGGCGCGCGAGCGCGATCCTGACTGAGCGCGCCGCCCGGGGGACGCCGCCACCCGCACCGCACGCGACCGCGTCACGGCACCGGCAGGCGCCGGCGGACGTGCCCTCCTGCGCGAGCCCGGTCGCCGTCGCCCGCCACGGCGGGTCGTGTATCCTGCCCCTGCCCGCCCCCGCCGGCGCGATGGCCGTCGCACGCCTGGCCGCTCGATGACAGCGGCTTCCAGGCGGGGCGGAAAGGAAGCGCCGGCCGGGGCCCGACCATTGAAAAGGCGGGCGCCGCACTCATCTACTGCGGTGATTCGCCCGCGGAGCCTGAACGCCCATGCCCATCTACGAATTCGAATGCGAGAGCTGCGGCCACCGTCTGGAAGCCCTGCAGAAGATCAGTGACCCGCCCCTGAAGGACTGCCCGGCGTGCGGCCGGCCCGCCCTGCGCAAGCTGGTGTCGGCCGGCGGCTTCATCCTGAAGGGCTCCGGCTGGTACGCGACCGACTTCCGCGACAAGGGCAAGGCCAAGCCCGACAGCCCGAAGGCCGACGCGCCGAAGACCGACGGCGGGGGTGCCAGCACACCGGCGCCGGCCACGGGTGGCAGCGAGGGTTCCGGCGGCGGCGCCGCCAAGACCGGGACCGATCCGAAGTAGGCCCGGCGCGGTTGCGCCGCCGGGCCCCCGTCCGTACCATTTGCCGCCCTCGCGCGCCCGCGCAGTCCCGCGCCGGGTCGGGCGTTTCTCGAGCCGCAGCGGCCAGCCGCGACGACGGCCGGGAATGGCCGCGCGCCGCGGCTCCGGCACGTCCACCCTCCCCGCCGTCCGGCGCGCCGGGCGGCGGCGACACTGAAACCGGGGTCCGGGACGGGGCCCACAGGACGACTTCCGGGACGGGATATCGACATGCGTAGCCACTACTGCGGCGATCTGAATGCCTCGCACATCGACGCCCGCGTGGACGTGTGCGGCTGGGTCCACCACCGGCGCGATCACGGCGGCGTCATCTTCATAGACCTGCGCGACCGCTCCGGGCGCGTGCAGCTGGTGTTCGACCCCGATACGCCCGACAGCTTCGGCGTCGCCGAGCGCGTGCGCAACGAGTTCGTGCTGCGCATCTCCGGCCGGGTGCGGCGGCGACCCGCCGGGACCGAGAATCCCGGCATCCCGACCGGCGAGATCGAGGTGCTGGGCCAGTCGATCGAGGTGCTGAACGCGGCCGAGGCGCTGCCCTTCCAGATCGACGACGACGTCACCCACGAGGAGACGCGGCTGCGCTACCGCTACTTGGACCTGCGCCGCGAGCCGATGCGGCGCAACCTCGTGCTGCGCGCACACGTCGCGCGCGCGATGCGCAGCTACCTCGACGGGCACGGCTTCCTCGAGATCGAGACGCCGATGCTGACCAAGGCCACGCCGGAGGGCGCGCGCGACTACCTCGTGCCGAGCCGCACGCACGAAGGCAAGTTCTTCGCCCTGCCGCAGTCGCCGCAGCTGTTCAAGCAGCTGCTGATGATGGCCGGCATGGATCGCTACTACCAGATCGTGCGCTGCTTCCGCGACGAGGATCTGCGCGCCGACCGGCAGCCGGAGTTCACCCAGATCGACATCGAGACGAGCTTCATGGACGTCGCCGGCATCACCGCCCTCATGGAGGCACTCATCCGCGCGGTGTTCGCGGAGGCCATCGACGTGCACCTGCCCGAGCCGTTCCCGCGCCTGAGCCACGCCGAGGCGGTCGCGCGCTACGGCACCGATCGCCCGGACCTGCGCGTGCCGCTCGAGCTGGTCGAGATCGCCGATCTGCTGCGCGCGGTCGAGTTCAAGGTCTTCGCCACGGCCGCGAACTCGCCCGGACATCGCGTCGCCGCACTGCGCGTGCCGCAGGGGGGCGAGCGCCTGACCCGCAAGCAGCTCGACGACTACGCGACCTGGGTCGCGAACTACGGGGCGAAGGGCCTCGCCTACATCAAGGTCAACGACGCCGCCGCCGGCCGCGACGGCCTGCAGTCGCCGATCCTGAAGTTCCTGCCCGACGACGCGATCGCGGCGATCATGCAGCGCACCGGCGCCCGCACCGGCGACCTGGTGTTCTTCGGCGCCGACAAGACCAAGGTCGTCAACGACGCCCTGGGAAACCTGCGCGTGAAGGTGGCGCAGGACCTGGGGATGGTCGAAGACGGGTGGCGGCCGCTGTGGGTGATCGACTTCCCGATG
>CAYOJP010000192.1:0-6894 GCA_964404305.1 uncultured Gammaproteobacteria bacterium | reverse complement strand
TCGATCGCTCCGCCCCGGCGGCAATGCCCCGCGGCTCCGCCGCGACCCGCTCGAGTACATCCATGTATCGCCTGGCGCCAGGCGGAAGCGACGATCCCGGACACCTGCGGGCCGGGGTCCGCGTCCGGACGTCCGTGCCGTGCCGGTTCAGCCCGGATCCTTCGGCCGGAATACCCCGAACGCGCTCGTGTAGCCGTGCAGGAACGTGGTGCCGCCGACCTGCCCGATCTCGCCGTTGCAGAAGAAGCCGCCCAGCGGCACGTCGCCCAGGTGCCGCCGGAAGGCGGCCGCGTCGTGGTCCGGCTCGCCGTAGAGCCCCTGGCCGCGCCCGGTGCAGGAGAACATCAGCGCGCCACGGCGGTCGTCGCCGGCCGGCACCGGCTCGAGACGGGAGAGCATGCGGTCGAGATCGCGGGCGGACGCTTGCGCATCGCGCAGGTGGAACTGCACGATCTGCCGGGTGTGCAGCGCCGCGCCGATCCGCAGCGTGCCGGCTTCCGGATCCGCGCCGGTGAGATTGCGGATCAGGAAGTCGCCCTGCCGGTATTCCGAGCCCGCCGGGCGCATCGCGATCCCGAGGAACAGCGAATGCTGGAACAGCTCGCGATCGCGCTCGTCGAGCCGTTCGAACAGGTCGCGCACGACGTCGATCGGCCGGCGGCCGTCGAGTTCCAGCAACTGGTCGTCGGCCGCCCGCGTGACGAACAGCGGATCGCCGATCGGCCGGCAGCCCTGGGCGACGGTCGTGTCCACCCTCAGGTCGCCAGTCAGGGCCAGGCATACCGCCCCGGCACGCATGGTGTCGCCGTTGGCGTACAGCGCGGCCTCGCCCGGCCGGCGCATGCCGCTCGCCAGCCCGCCCAGTTTCGCGCAGTCGGGGAACACCCGGTCGAGGCCGGCCAGCAGTTGCTCCGCCGGGCAGGTGAACGGATCGGCGAGCACGACGAACGCGGGGGCGTCGGCCGGCGTGACGCCGAGCAGGCGCTGCCACACGAGCGGCGAGTCATCGGCAGGCGGAACCGCATCGGGCGCTATCCAGCGCGCCACCGCGCGCACGCCGGGCAGGCGCCCGGCCGTGAGCGAGACCGCGGGCACCTGCTCGTACTCGTGCCCCCCGGCCACCACGCCGCTCGCCGAGCAGCCCACGAGGCAACCGCCGCCGAGATGCTCCGCGACGAGGCCCGGAACCTGGCCGTAGCTGCGGCGATGGCTCTCCCCGACGAAGGCGAACACGAGGTCCGGCGAACCGCCGAGCGCCGTGCGCACCTGCAGGCTCGCCTGCCCGATGGCGGTGCCGAGATCCGTGTCTTCCCCGAGTGCCGATGCCCATTTCATGGTCACCCTCCTGCGCCGGCCATCCGGCCCGTCGTTGCATCCAGACAGCAGACTGCGGCCGGGTCGAGGCGTTCCGCGCGCACGGCGGGACGCCTGCGTGCCGCCGGTCACAGTTTGCGCCCGCGCCTCCGACGGTAGTCCGGAGCGGTGCCGGCGCCACCGCCCGGGCTCTCACCGGCGCGCTCGCGAGCCCCTCGCAGGTGCCCCCTGGCGGCGCGAGGCCTGACATTCCGGTGCGGGCAGCGCGCATGCTCGGACCGTCACCCATATAGCAGAGCGGAAATGTCGCTCACTCCGGCGGCTGACGCCCGTCAGGTCCGCAGGCCCCGTGGGATGAGGCGGCGTTCGATCAGATCGAACAGGCCCTGCACGGCGAGGGCCAGCAGGGCCGCCGGGACCGCGCCCTGCAGGATGAGGCCGGTGTCATCGAGCCGGATCCCGGTGAGAATCGGCTGGCCGTAGCCGCCGGCGCCCACGAGCGCGCCGAGCGTCGCCGTGCCGACGTTGATGACCGCCGCGGTCTTGATGCCGGCCAGTATCGTCGGCAGGGCGAGTGGCAGCTCGACGTACCACAGGCGCCAGCGGCGCGGCAGGCCCAGTGCGTCGGCGGAATCGAGCAGCCCCGCGGGAATGGACGTCAACCCCACGCAGGTATTCCTCAGCACCGGCAGCAGGCTGTAGAGGAACAGCGCGGCGACGGCGGGCGCGGCGCCGATCCCGAGCGGCGGCACGAGCACGACCAGCAGGGCGAGCGCCGGGACCGTCTGCAGCACGCCGCACGCCCCGAGCAGCCAGTGCCCCAGGCGCGGCGCACGGGCCGCGAGTATGCCCAGGGGCAGCGCCGCCGCCAGCGCCAGCGCCAGCGAGATCCCGGTGAGCGCGAGGTGTTCGCGCGTGCGCGTGCCGATCCGGCTGGCGAGCGACGCGGCCGGTTCCACGGTACCGGTCACGCCGAACGTGGCGCGCAGGAACTCGGCGGCCACGTCGCGCTCCGGCCGTCCTTCCAGCTTCACCGCGCGGTTCATGCGCAGCATCGTCGCCGCGTCGATGCGGCCGTCGAGCCGCGCGAGGGTCGCCGCGGCCGCCGGCGGCAGATCGGCCCGCGCCACGAGCACCGCGTCGTAGCGGGGGAAATACCCGAGGTCATCCTCCAGCAGCCGCAGGCCGTAGTGCTCGATTTCGGCGTCGGTCGTGTAGACGTCGATCACGTCGAGCGTGCCCGCGGCCAGCCCGCGATAGGCGACGTCGTGATCCAGACCGGTCGCCGACTGCGGCAGCGCGTACCGGCGCCGCAGGCCGGGCCAGCCGTCGGCGCGGCGCATGAACTCGTTGCTGAAGCCGAACCGCAGGCCGGGCAACCCGGCGAGTTCGGAGACCCGCGTCACGGGCGGCAGGTCTTCGCGCGCCGACGGCATGGCCAGCGCATAGTTGTTGCTGAAGCCCGGCGTCGCCGCCAGCGCCAGCCCCACGCCGGCGAGCGCCTGCGCGAGTTCGGCCCGGTCGCCGCTGGCGAGCCGGCGGCCGGCGAGGATCTCGCGCAGCAGCGTCCCGGTGTAGTCGGGATAGACGGCGATGTCGCCGCGACGGGTGGCATTCCACAGCAGCCGCGTGCCGCCGAGCTCGCGCTGGTGATGGGCCTCGAAACCGTTGACCCGCAGCCACTGCGCGACGATCTCGCCGAGGATGACCGACTCGGTGAAGGTCTTGGAGCCGACGACGACCGCCGCGCGCGCCGGCGCCGCCGCGACCGCTGCCAGCACGAGCAGGGAGAGCGCGAGGCGAGCCCTCATGCGAGCGGGCTGCGCTGCGCGCGCACGAAGCGCTCGACGAACGGCGTGGCCGGCCGCTCCAGCAGGTCCCGCATCGGCCCGCGCTGCACGATGACGCCGGCATCGAGGAGCACGATCTCGCCGCCGAAGTGGGCGGCCTCGGCGAGATCGTGCGTCACCAGGACGACCGTGCGGGCGAGCGCCGCGAACAGGTCGCGCAGTTCCGACTGCAGTTCGTGGCGCACGATCGGGTCGAGCGCGCCGAGCGGCTCGTCGAGCAGCAGCGCGGGCGGGTCGAGCACCAGCGCCCGGGCGAGCGCGACGCGCTGGCGCTGGCCGCCGGACAGCTCGGCCGGGTAGCGCCCGGCGAGTTCGGGTGCGAGGCGCAGCAGCGCCAGCAGCTCCCCGATGCGCGCGTCGACGCGCGGGCGCTCCCAGCCCAGGTAGTGCGGCAGCAGCGCGAGGTTGCCGCGCACCGTGAGATGCGGGAACAGGCCGCCCTCCTGGATCACGTAACCCATGCGCCGGCGCTGGGCGGCGAGCGTCGCACCGCCGACCGGCTCCCCCACGAAGCGGACCGCCCCGGCGTCCGGCGCCAGCAGGCCGTTCAGCAACCGCAGGATCGTCGACTTGCCGCAACCGCTGCGCCCCAGCAGCACGACGGTAGCGCCGGCCGGAACCTCCAGATCGATGCCGTCGAGCACGGTCGTGCCGCCGTAGCGCTTGCTCACCCCGCGCAGTTCGAACACGTGGGCGCTCGAGGAAACCGCGGCGCTCATCGATGCAGTGTCGCAACGATGGGCCGGCGGCTCAACCCGTCGCCGCCGCGACGGGCGCTTGCCCGCGCCCGTGGCGCGCAACGATCATGGGCCGATGCCGGCCAGGACCAGCCTCTCGCACCCGCTCGAGATCGCCGAGCTGCCGCTCGCCGGCGGCGGGTGCGTGGGCGTGACCTTCTGCCCGGGCAAGCAGGACCCGCATTCCATCAGCGGGCCCTGGGACCGCGACCTCGAACTGGATGTCGCGCGGATCCGCGACTGGGGTGCAGAGCTCGTCCTGACGCTCGTCGAGACGCACGAGTTCGAACTGCTCGCGGTGCCCCACCTGCCGGCGACGATGCGGGCGCAACCCTTCGAATGGCACCACCTGCCGATCCGCGACGTCGGCATCCCGGCGCCGCCGTTCGAGGAGCGCTGGTGCTACAGCGGCCAGCGCGCGCGCACCCGGCTCGCCCGCGGCGGCAAGGTGCTGGTGCACTGCCGCGGCGGGCTCGGGCGGGCCGGCACGATCGCCGCACGCCTGCTCGTCGAATGCGGCGAGGCGCCGGCCCGGGCCATTGCCCGCGTGCGCGCGGCGCGGCCCGGCGCGATCGAGACGCTCGCACAGGAGCGCTATGCCGCCGGCCACCGGGACGTGCGGGCCGGCGACGCGCACGCGAGCCGGGTGCTCGGCTGCGTGCTGGGCGGAGCGGTCGGCGATGCCTTCGGCTACGAAGTGGAGTTCGACTCCCTCGCGACGATCCGCCGGCGCCATGGACCCGCGGGGCTGACCGTACCGGCCGGGGCCGGCGGCCCGCTCGTCGTCTCAGACGACACGCAGATGACGCTGTTCACGCTCGAGGGCCTGCTCGCGGCACTGCCTGCCCTCGCGGCTGGCGATCTCGAAGCGACGACGGCCCGCGTGCGCCTCGCCTGCCTCGACTGGCTGGCGACGCAGGGGGGCGGGGCGGGCCCCGACGCGCACGGCACGCTCGCCTTCGAGGCGGTGCTGAACGTGTGCCGCGCACCGGGCACGACCTGCCTGTCGGCGCTGCGCGCGGGCGGACAGGGGCATCCCGGGGCCCCGCTCAACGACAGCAAGGGCTGCGGCGGCGTGATGCGCACCGCGCCGTGCGGCCTGTTCCCGCACCTCGTCGATGCGCGGGCGGCCTTCGCGCTCGGCGCACGCGCCGCCGCGCTCACGCACGGCCACCCCTCCGGCTACCTCAGCGCCGGCGCGATGGCCGCGATCGTGCGCGAATTGACCGCTGCGGCCACGGCCGCCACCGGGCAGGTCGCGATGAGCGACAGGTCGGCGGCGTTGCGCGCCGCCGCACGGTCGGCCGCAGTGCTTGCGCGCGAGTGGCCGCGCCACGGCGAAACGGTGGCGGCGATGGAGGCGGCCCTCGCCCGTGCGGCCGCGCCAGCGGCCGACCCGTCCACGGACGTCGCCGCGCTCGGGGCCGGCTGGGTCGGTGAGGAAGCGCTGGCGATCGGGCTCTACGCGGCCCTGCGGGGGGCGGATTTCGCCGCCGTGCTCGCCATCGCCGCCAACCACGACGGCGACTCCGACTCCACCGCTAGCATCGCCGGCCAGCTATGGGGCGCGGCGCATGGAGTCGACGACATCCCGCACGCGTGGATCGACCGCCTCGATGTGCTCGCACCTGCGCTGGGACTGCTGGCGCGGACACTGGCAGCGGCGCCGCACGATCGCCGTCGCGGCCAACGCTGACACCACGCGAGCACGCCGGGCCGCGCGTCCCCGTGCCCCGCCCGCGGCAGCGGCAGCCCGGTCCCGCATTGCACCGGCCTGCAGCCACGTGCTCGAGCGCGGCTCGCCGGTCGAGTCCGTCCGCCACGACGAGGGGCACCCGCCTCGTGCCGGATGGCCGTTGAGCGCGGGCCGCGCCCTGTCCCGGACGCGTTCGACAGCCGGTCGCCCGCCTCAAGGCCCCGCCCGACCGCGGGCGCGGAGCGACGCCGCGCGCAGGCGGCTGCGCATCCCGCCGTCGGCCACCCCCGCTCCCGTCCGGAACGCGCACAGGTGCACCACCCGACCGGCATGCACGAGGGCGGCGCCGGCGAGGCCCGGGGCGTCGAGCCGCACGTCGGTACCGAGCCCGAGCGCGGCGAAGCTCGCGCTGCCGGCGGCGGCGACCGCGTCCACGAACGACCGCGCGGCGCTGGCGGCCACCGGCGACTCCCGCGGCGGTGACTCGATGGCATCGAGCGCGTAGCTGCGCACGACCTTCGGCAGGAGCCGGGCGGCGACCGCCGGATGGTCGAACAGATCGAGCCCGCGCACCGCGCCGTCGATAGCGAGCACCGCGCCGAGCTGGCCGGGCCGCGGCACGAGCGCGGCCTCGAACTCGTCGAGGCGCGCCGCGTGGCGCTCGAATACCGCCCGCATTGCGCCGGTCTCCGACTCCGCCTGCAGCCGCGCCGCCTTGCGGGCGATGTGCGCCCACACCTCGGCCTGATCGGCCGTGCGCGAGGCGCCCGCCCGGAGGTTCTCGCTCACGCGCGCAGTCTTCTGCGCGCGCAGTCCGGCGTAGGCGAGATCCGCGGACACGTCGAAGACCGGTGACTCGTGGCGCCAGCGCCCGGCCTCCACGCAGCTCACCGGGATGTCGAGCACGGTTCCCGCCGCGGCGAGTATCGTCACGTTGACGGCACGGTTCTGCTTCGCGCCGACGAGTTCCTCGCCGTCGAGGATCAGCACCGGCAGGCTGGCATCGTTCGCGAACCGCAAGCGGGGCACCGCGCCGGCCTCGGACACCTCGGTGACGCGCGCCAGTCCGGCGCCGACGGCCTGGTCGAGGGTCAGGCAGCCGGGCTCCGCGGCCGCCTCGCCGGTGAGCGGGAACAGGGTGAGGTTGTCGCACACGATCGGCACGCCGATGCCGATGGCCTGCAGGGTGCTGACGATGAGCTGCATGGGCGTTCCTCCCGTGACCGGCGCCGGCGCGCCGGGGCGGGGCGATCCGCGGCGCCCGGTGGCGCGAACCGTGATCATGCGCAGGTCGGTG
>CAYOJP010000191.1:1914-7035 GCA_964404305.1 uncultured Gammaproteobacteria bacterium | reverse complement strand
TGGTGCCCTCGCAGCGCCTGAGCGCACCGTTCACGGCCGAGCCCATCGACCTGTATCGCGCGCTGCGTCGCTTGAATCCCTCGCCTTACCTGTACTGCCTGCACCTGGAAGACCACCACGTGGTCGGCTCCTCGCCCGAGATCCTCGTGCGCGTCGAGAACGGCGACGTCACGGTGCGGCCGATCGCGGGCACGCGCGTGCGTGGCAAGACGCCCGAGGAAGATCGCGCGCTCGAGGCCGAGCTGCTGGCCGATCCCAAGGAGCTCGCCGAGCACCTGATGCTGATCGACCTGGGGCGCAACGACGTCGGGCGCGCGTGCGCGACCGGCAGCGTGCGCGTCACCGAGCGCATGGCGATCGAGCGCTACTCGCACGTCATGCACATCGTCTCGAACGTCGAGGGGCGGCTGCGGCCCGGGGTCGGAGCGCTCGACGCGCTGGCCGCCGCGTTTCCCGCCGGCACCGTGAGCGGCGCGCCGAAGCTGCGCGCGATGCAGATCATCGACGAACTGGAGCCGGTGCGGCGCGGCCTGTACGCGGGCGCGATCGGCTACCTGTCGTGGCACGGCGATCTCGACACCGCGATCGCCATCCGCACGGCGGTGATCGAGGACCGCATCGCGCACGTGCAGGCCGGCGCCGGCATCGTCCACGACTCGGATCCGGCCGCCGAATGGGCGGAGACGATGGCCAAGGCGCGCGCCCTGTTCCGCGCCGTGGCGATGGCCGAGCAGGGACTGGACGGCGTGGTCGCCGCGGGCTCGCAGGCGTAAGGTAGGGCCGCATGCTGCTGATGATCGACAACTACGATTCCTTCACCTGGAACCTGGTGCAGTACTTCGGGGAACTGGGGGTCGAGGTGCGCGTCGAGCGCAACGACGCGCTCACGGTGGCCGGGGTGGAGCGCCTCGCGCCGGCGCAGATCGTCATCTCGCCCGGGCCGTGCACGCCGAACGAGGCCGGGGTGTCGCTCGCGGTGATCGAGCGGCTGCGCGGGCGCGTCCCGATCCTGGGCGTGTGCCTGGGTCACCAGGCCATCGGCCAGGCCTACGGGGGGCGCGTGGTGCACGCGCGGCAGGTCATGCACGGCAAGGTCTCGCCGGTGCACCACCTGGGCACCGACGTCTTCACCGGGCTGCCCGATCCTTTCACCGCCACGCGCTATCATTCGCTGGTGGTCGAGCGCGCGAGCCTGCCGCCGGAGCTGGAGATCACCGCCTGGACGCAGGCGCCGGGCGGCGGCATCGACGAGATCATGGGGCTGCGCGATCGCGGCCGGCGGGTGTCGGGGGTGCAGTTCCACCCCGAGGCAATCCTGACCGAGCACGGACACGCGCTGCTGAAGAACTTTCTGGAGGGGCGCTGAGCGCCCGGCACGCATGGACATCCAGGGCGCTATCCGCCGCGTGGTCGAGCGCGGCGACCTCTCCGGCGAGGAGATGGCCGGCGTGATGCACGCCATCATGACCGGCGCGACCACGCCGGCGCAGATCGCCGGCTTCCTCGTCGGCCTGCGCATGAAGGGCGAGACCGTCGAGGAACTGGCCGCCGCGGCCGACGTGATGCGCCGCCTCGCCACGCCCGTGGTCACGCCCTGGGACGACCTGGTCGACATCGTCGGCACCGGTGGCGACGGCGTGGGCACCTTCAACATCTCCACCGCCTGCGCGTTCGTCGTCGCCGCGTGCGGCGGACGGGTCGCCAAGCACGGCAACCGCTCGGCCTCCAGCCGCTCGGGCTCGGCCGACCTGCTCGAGGCGGCCGGCGTGCGCGTCGACCTCAAGCCGGACGAGATCGCCCGCTGCATCGACGAGGTGGGCGTCGGCTTCATGTTCGCGCCCCTGCACCACCAGGCCATGCGGCACGCCGTCGGCCCGCGCCGCGAGCTGGGCGTGCGCACGCTGTTCAACCTGCTCGGTCCGCTCACCAATCCGGCCGGTGCGCAGCGCCTGCTGCTCGGCGTGTTCGCCCCGGAGTGGGTCGAGCCGATCGCCCGTGTCGCCGGGCGGCTGGGCGCGCGCCGGGTGCTGGTGGTGCATTCCGAGGACGGGATGGACGAGCTGAGCATCAGCGCGCCCACGCGCGTCGCCGAGTGGGACGGCGGCGAGCTGCGCCTGTACCCGGTGACCCCGGAGGAGTTCGGCCTGGCGCGCGCCGATCGGTCGGCGGTGTGCGTCGCCGATCCGGCCGCGAGCCGGGCCGTGATCGACGCCGTGTTCGCCGGCCGGCCGGGGCCGGCGCGCGACATCGTCCTGCTCAACGCCGGCGCGGCGCTGTATGCCGCGGGTCTCGCCGGCGGCATCCGCAGCGGCGTCGAGCGCGCCGCGCTCGCCATCGACAGCGGCGGCGCGGCCGGCAAGCTCGCCGCGCTCGCCGCCCTCACCTCCAGCCTGCCCGGACACTGATCCATGAGCCAGCCCGACGTTCCCGACATCCTGCGCCGCATCCTCGACCACAAGGCGGAGGAGGTGCGCGCGCGTGCCGCGCGGGTGCCGCTGGCCGAGCTCGAGCGCCGCGTCGCGGCCGCCCCGCCGACGCGCGGCTTCCTCGCCGCCCTGCGCGGGAAGATGGAGGCCGGCCTGCCGGCGGTGATCGCCGAGTGCAAGCGCGCCTCCCCGAGCAAGGGTGTCATCCGCGAGGACTACGATCCGGCCGCCATCGCGCGCGGCTACGAGGCGGCCGGCGCGGCCTGCCTGTCGGTGCTCACCGACGAGCGGTACTTCCAGGGCGTCGATGCGCACCTGCTCGCGGCGCGCGACGCGGTGGCGCTGCCGGTGATCCGCAAGGACTTCGTGATCGATGCCTACCAGGTGTGGGAAGCGCGTGCGCTCGGCGCGGACTGCATCCTGCTCATCGTCGCCGGGCTGGACGATCGGCGGCTGGCGGAACTCGCCGGTCTCGCCCGCCGGCTCGGGCTCGACGTGCTGGTCGAGGTCCACGACCGCGAGGAACTCGAGCGCGCGCACGTGCTGCGCACGCCGCTCGTCGGCATCAACAACCGCGACCTGCGCACCTTCAAGACCAGCCTGCAGACCACGCTCGACCTGCTGCACGACGTGATGCACGATCGCACGCTCGTCACCGAGAGCGGCATCCACACGCGCGAGGACATCGCCCTCATGCGCCGCCACGGCGTCAACGCCTTCCTCGTCGGCGAGGCGTTCATGTCCGCGCCCGATCCGGGGGCGCGCCTGCGGGAGCTGTTCTTCGACTGAGGGCGGGCGCGCGCCATGCCCACCTGCGGCCGTCCGGGACAGCGCTTCCGGGAGGCGGATCACGGCGTGCTCGAGGCGCCGACGCCAGCGCCCCGGGGACGCAAGGCCGCGGATGCGCGGGCGCAGGACACCGTCCGCGGCCATGTCCATGACTAGTGCAGCGCGATGACGGCGGCGCACCGCCCGCCCGAGGTGACGCGCGTCCGAGCAACAGGTTGAAGGGAATGGCTCGACTATGGCCTGTCTTGCACTCGGCCGCGCGTGGCTCGGCCGAGTGCAAAGGAGCTGCTGCGATGAAGACCGGCACACTGTCGCGGTTGCTCGCCCCGCTCGCCACCGCCTGCCTGTTCGCGGGCGCCAATGTGCCCTACAACGGTGTCGACCGGCGGCCCTGCGGGGCCGCCGTCTTTTTGGGCGTCCGTCAGTGCCCGGGCGCGCGCCGGTGGATCCGCCCGTCCTGCATCACCAGCAGCAGCTTCGCCGGGTCGCGCAGCAGCGCGAGATCGGCCAGCGGATCGCCGTCGACGAGCAGCAGGTCCGCGAGCCAGCCCTCGGCGATGACGCCGAGGCGCTCGCCGAAGCACTCGCCGCCGTGCTTCGTCGCCGCGACCAGGGCTTCGGCGGGGGTGAAGCCCGCCAGCGCGACGAAGTGCTCCAGGTCGCGGGCGTCGTCGCCCAGGCGGTTCCACCTGAAGCCGTAGTCGCCGAAGGGCAGCACGCGCACGCCGCGTTTGCGCAGTGCCTGCATGGTTTCGAGCGCGCCCTCCAGTTCGTGCCGGAATCCCCACAGCTCGGCGGTATCGCGGTCGATGCCGTAGTCGCCCATCTCGTGCAGGGCCGCGTAGCTCAGGCCGATGGCCGGGTTCACGAACACGCGGTCGCGCGCGGCCTCCAGCAGGTCGAGCGCCTCCGTGTCGCAGAAGTTGGCGTGGTAGACGAGATCGCAGCCGCCGGCGAGCGCGAGCTTGACCGACTGCGCCGTGCGCGCGTGGGCGATGATGCGCCGGCCGTGCGCGCGCGCGACGCGGCAGGCGGCATCGATCTCGTCCGGCTCCATCAGCGTCATGTCGGCGGTGCCGGTGCGCACGAAGTTGTCGCCGGAGATCATCAGCTTCACCGAGTCCACGCCCTCGCGGATCAGGGTGCGCACGTAGGTGCGGATCGCCTCCGGACCGTCGAGCACGACGCCCGTGAGGTCGTGGTGCAGGTGCATCTGGCGCACGTCGCCCAGGCCGCCGGTGACGGTGATCTCGGGCGTGCAGGCGCGCAGCCGCGGGCCGGGGATGCGCCCGGCGGCGATCTCGTTGCGGATGACGAGGTCGATGCGGTGCTTGGCCGAGGCTCCGCTCACCGCGGCGGTATAGCCGTGGTCCAGCATCGTGCGCACGTTGTGCATCGTGCCGAGCACGTGCTCCTCGATCGGCACCTCGCCCAGGGCATACATGTCGCCGATGTCGAGGTAGCTCGGATGCGCGTGGCAGTTGACCATGCCGGGCATCAGGAAAGCGCCGCCGGCCTCTATGACCTCGGCGTCGCCCGCGGGCGCGGGGGCCTCGGCGGGCAGGACCGCGGCGATGCGGTTGCCCTCGACGCGCACGTGCGCGGGGCGGGGCGGACTGCCGGTGCCGTCGAACAGGCGGACGTTGCGCAGCAGGGTGGCGGTCATGGCGGCGGGCTCCGGGGGGCGAGGCGTCGGAGCCCAGTCTAAATAATCGCCGCGCGCAAATGTCGATCAACGCGATCAGGCGACCCCCCCTTCCCGCCGGCGCGACCCTGTTCGCGACCGCAGGTCGCTCCCACGGGCGCTACGGTCCGCGCATGGGCGTCGTCCTGTGGGAGCGAACTTGTTCGCGACGGCCTCCTTCCCGCCGGCGCGACCCTGTTCGCGACCGCAGGTCGCTCCCAC
>CAYOJP010000191.1:0-1814 GCA_964404305.1 uncultured Gammaproteobacteria bacterium | reverse complement strand
GCGAGGAAGCGGTTCAGTTCCGGATTGGCGAGCACGCGGTCGAGCGCGCGGCCGAGCACGTCGTTGATGTAGCTCTCGTTCTGTGCGGCGTTCGGGGCGGTGACGACGTCGTGCGAGTCGCTGACCTTCGACTGCCCCCGGTAGCTGCGTTCGCCGGCGCTCACGCGCACGTCGATGGCCGCGCTCACGTCCACCTGCGTCACTGTCGGCGTGCCGGAGCCGGCGTAGGCGATGTCGCGCACGATCACCTCCATGCCGAGATCGCCCGGGGTGCCCTCCGGCTGCACGACATAGCCGGCCTGCGACAGCCGCCCGGCCAGCGCGGCGCGGACCGGCGCCGCGATCTCGCCGTCGGGTTCCACGATCGAGGTGGCGTCGTACAGGCCGCCGCGCGTGCCGAACGAGCGCTTGCCGCGCTCGTCGCGAACCGTGAGGGCCACCGTGCGGCCGTTGCCGGCGGTCTTCGGCACCGCCTGCATGGCCGGGTTCACCGTCACCGTCTGCGGGCTGAGCGCGCAGCCGGCCGCCGCGAGCGCCAGCACGAACGCCGCGGCCAGCGCGGCGCTGCGCCCGGGGATCTCAGTGCTCGTCATCGGTCTGCTTCCCATAGGTCCTGAATCTCCCGATCACGTCGTTCATCTGCTCGGCGTCGAGCAGTACGGGTCCCTCGCCGACCTGCAGCGCCAGCCAGTACTGGCGCGCCAGGTCCTCCACCGCGCTCGCCAGCGCGAATGCCCGGGCGAGGTCGGCGCCGACCGCGATCTGCCCGTGGTTGGACAGGAGCGCGGCGTCGCGGTTCGCCAGCGCCGCGACGACGTGCCGGGCCAACGCCTCGGTGCCGAAGGTCGCGTAGGGGGCGCAGGGGATCGAATCGCCGCCGGCCAGCGCCACCATGTAGTGGAAGGCGGGGATGGGGCGGCGCGCGCAGGCCAGCGCGGTCGCGTGGGGCGAATGCGCGTGCACGATCGCGCCAACCTCCGGGCGCGCGAGGTAGACGTCCCGGTGGAAACGCCATTCGCTCGAGGGCCGCCGGCTGCCGGGCGCCACCGCGCCGTCCATCGCCACCGCGACGACATCCTGCGGCGCCAGCGCCTCGTAGGCCATGCCGGTGGGCGTGACCAGGAAGCCGTCGCCGTGCCGCGCGCTGACGTTGCCGCTCGAGCCGTCGGTGAGGCCGGTGGCGGTCAGCCGGCGCGCCGTCGCGATCACGGCGCGCCGCAACGCCTGCGCGTCGCTCACTGCAGGAACATCCGGTACGCGGGGTTGTGCGTCTCGTCGGCGTGGGGATAGCCCAGCGCCTGCAGCCGCGCGGCGAGCTCGGCCCGCTCGGCGGGCGGCACCTGCACGCCGACCAGCACGTGGCCGTTGGCGGCGCCGTGGTTGCGGTAGTGGAACAGGCTGATGTTCCAGCGCTCGCCCAGCTCGGTGAGGAAGTGCAGCAGCGCGCCGGCCCGCTCCGGGAACTCGACGCGGTACAGCAGCTCGTGCGCGACCGCGCCGCCGCGGCCGCCGACCATGTGGCGCACGTGCACCTTCGCCATCTCGTCGTCGGTCAGGTCGACCACAGCGAAGCCGCTGTCGCGCAGGTTCGCCAGAAGCTGCTCGCGCTCGCCGCTGCCGTGCCGCAACTGGACGCCCGCGAACACGTGCGCCGCCGCGGCGTCCGCGTAGCGGTAGTTGAACTCGGTGATGAGCCGCGGGCCCAGCGCCTGGCAGAACGCGCGGAAGCTGCCGGGCCGCTCGGGGATGGTGGCGGCGATGAGCGCCTCGCGGCGCTCGCCGATCTCGGCGCGCTCGGCGACGTAGCGCAGGCG
>CAYOJP010000190.1:0-7044 GCA_964404305.1 uncultured Gammaproteobacteria bacterium | reverse complement strand
TACCTGGCTTCGAACCAGGTGGTCGGGGGTTCGAGTCCCTCAGGGCGCGCCAGTTGCGAACCGCCGCTTGCCTGCATGGCCCGCCATCGGAGGGTGCGGCCGACCCCGGGTTCCCGAATCGCGGCCTGGACATCCACGGCATTTGCGGTGCGACGCCGCTGGCGTCGGTGCCGGGAGCGAGCGACGTTTCCGCGCTGCGACTCAGCAGCAACTGCAACCGCTTCCGGACGCCAGGCGCATTCCGGCACTCGTCAGGACGTCCGGCGCCAGCGTGACGCTCGCTGCCGGCGCCCGGGTGCCGGCGGCGACGGCCGGGATGCGTTTCGAGTCCTTCGTGAAGCCGGTCGCAATCCGGAATCGATGGGTATCGATATCGCACCTGACCTCGATGGAATCGGCGCCGGTCACCGACCACCCGCCGAATTCGCTGTCGTCCATCGTCACGGTGACCGCGCGGGGATCGGGCAACCCGGTAACGCGCCAGGCAGTCGGCGCGCCGCGCCTGGCGCTCGTCGCACAATAGGTCTCCACCCATAATGTGCCCGTGTCGAGATCGTTCCAGCACTGCGAGATCCCGATCAGCGGATAGTCCACGCCAGAAACCGTCGGCTCCGAGAACTTCGCAAGGTTCGGCTGGTTGAAAACCCTCGACCACGCGCCGGGTTCGCCGAGCTCCGTCAGCACCATGAGGCTGGAGAGCTGGCCGCGCGGCCACGCCTCTCCGAGCCTGAACCACCAGCCGAACCTATCGCCATCCGGCCCGAAGAACCTCGGCTCGAACGCGACCTCTGCCAGCGCGCGCAGGCGCGCTTCGGTGACGGTGTCGCCCAGTTCCCGCGCCATCATGATACCGAGCGCCAGCCAGCGCGGGTCCGGGTGCAGTTGCAGCAGCGGTTTGCGCGGATCGTTCCAGCCGAGTTTGCGCACCGCCATCTCGTAGAGACGGGTGCCGAGGTCACGATCCTGCGGCAGCACGTACAGCGCGATCGCGATCGCGGCATACGCGCCGACATCGTCGCGGAACGTGTACAGGGCGCGCTCGATGGGGTCATAGAAGAAAGCGAACCAGTCCAGCTCGCCCTTGCGGTCGAGCCCCATGTAGTGCTTGCGGGCGTATTCGAGCCAGCGGTCATAGACCCAGCTCGTGCGCGCACCGTGCAGTCCGTCGTACAGTCGCAGCCCGAGCCCGGCTCCGCTCACGCAGAACGGCCAGATCTTGGTGTTCTCGCAGTGCACGCCCTGGGGCCTGTCCGCCCATTGATCGTGCATGAAGCCGACGATGCGGTGGTGATCCCAGTCGAACAGGCGATCCTGGTATCCGGTCACCTGGAACGGCCGCTCCCACTTGTCGTCGCCCGCGACATAGCGATAGAAGCACAGCAGCATGTTGAAGAAGCCGCGGAAGAAATTGTTGCCGTCCGCGCCGATCGGATCGGGCTGCAGGCCCCAGGGTTCGATGCCGTTGGCCGTCCAGCCCGGCGCATCGTAACGGCCGCGCAGGTGCTCCGGGAGCACGGCGAGCCATTCCGGCGGGTAGCGGTCCTGATCCGGGTCGTGACCGATCATCGTCAGCCAGTCGATGGCCGCCCAGAACGTGGTGTGGCGGGACACGAGACCGTCGGCGATGCGCGTGTAGGTCTCGCGCCACGCCGGCGTCACGTCGCACATCACGGGCAGCACATAGCCCGTCTCGTGCAGGTCGAAGCGCGCCAGGCTGCACATCGGCGGGGTGCTGTAGCGATCCCACCAGGGATGCGGCTCCCCGCTGCTGCTCCAGTCGTCGGGCGTCGTCGACTTGTCCCAGATGAAGCGCAACCAGCCGCGCGCGCGCTCGTCGAGCCTGGGAAAGTCACTGGATCGCATGCGGGGCTCCATCGGCCGGCCCGGTGAGGGCCGGGCGCTCACCACATCGGGATGGCTTCGCCGGCCGAACCGCGAATCATCGCCATTTTGGCGCGCTGCCGGTGCGCGGCGTGCCAGTCGGGGTCGAGTCCGGCGAGCGGCGGCTCCCGGACGATCCGTGCCGCCACGCCCCCTTGCGTGCCTGGTGCGATGTAGGCCCCCGGCAGCGGCACCGCGAGCGGTCGCGTGCGACCGATGGGCAGCACGAATCGCGTCAACCCGTAGAACCACAGCATGAGCACAGCGTTGCCCGAGTACTCCGCGTGCCCCTCGAGCAGCGCGTGGACTATCCGGCCGACCGCGCGCGGCGACACGAGCGCGCGCCAGCCCTGGCGGGCGTTGTCGAAACTCAGGCTCAGGGTCGGCGCGGACGCCGAGCCCGCGCAGGACCTGACGGTGCGCGACGCGAACACGTAATGGTGGTGCACCCCCTCGGCGCTGCCGATCTGGACGGTGACGTCACGGGTGACCTGGCGGCGGAAGGCAACGCTCAACCGGCACGCGGCCACGAGCCCCAGGCCCAGCGCCCACAGCACCGCCCTGAACAGGCTCCTGTCCACCCAGCCGCGCGGATGCCGCGAGCGGATGTTTCCGGGACTCACGGGCGGCGCGGACCTGGAACGTCGGCCGTGCCAGGTTCGCCCGCCGCAGTCTTCACTTCGGCATACGCCATTGCCCTGCCCCCCTCCGCCACCGCCTGCATCTCGACCGATACGCTACAGGAGGCGACGGAAATGGTGAATAGCGGACCACATTCCGGCGGGTTGCAATGCGAACCGGCGCGGGCGCCCGTTCCGATCTTCACGCGCATTCACGGGTGCGGACCGGAACGCCTGCCCGGTGCAGCGGCCGACAACGTGGGCGACTCGCGGGCGCGAAGTCGCCGGAGAGCCTCAGTGGAACACGGCCGGCAGCGCCTCCAGGCCGCGCATGCTGGTGATCAGCGCGTGCCGCGGCTCCCCGAGGGTGTAGCGCTCCACGCGCGCGACCATCGCCTCCAGGATCGCGCCCATCTCCAGCCGCGCGAGGTGCATGCCCAGGCACTGGTGGCGCCCGTAGCCGAACGCGAGCTGGCGCGGCATCGGCGCGGTCGACCCGCAGCTGCTCCGCGTCCGCGCCCCACTGGCGGGAGTGCGCGTCTCGAGGATTGCGTGCGGCGGATCGCGCGGTTTCCCCGGGGGCTGAGCCCGGCTACCAGCGCAGCACGCGCGGGCCGACGAGCGCGCCGACCGCGGCCGCGAGCGCAATGCCCGCGACATACCAGATGCCGAGGAACGGCGCGGCGAGCTCCGGGCAGTGCAGGGCGTAGACGAGCGCGCCCACCGCGCCGGCGAGCAGGCCGGCCGCCGCGCCGGCGAGGCGCAGGCGGGTAGGGGCGAGCCCGGTCATCGCCCACAACGCGGCGACGAGCGCGGGCAGGGCGAGCGCGAGGATGTTGAACGGGCATTGCGCCCAGGTCTCTCCCAGGATCAGCGCCGTGCGCCCGGCCGGCTCGGTGACGGCCAGCGCCACGGCGGCGAGCCCCCACAACGCGACCACCGGCGCAGCCACGGTCGCGGGCACGCGGCGTAGCGATGCCCCGGGCCGCGCGAGCCGCGCTGCAGCCAGCAGCCCGCCGCCGGCGAGCGCCGCGGCGAAGCCGAGCTTCACCCAGAACATCGGCAGCACCAGCGCCTCGGCGAGGTCGTCGCGCACGCCGAGCGTCAGCGCCATGAGCGCCGCGCCGCCGAGCAATCCGCAGGCGAGCGCGATCGAGAACCGCCGTGCGGCTGCGTGCGGATCGACCGGCGGGGCGCCGGCGGCGAGCATCCGGATCAGGTCATCGGTCTTCATCGCGCTCCTCCCGTATCAACGCAGCCAGGGCCTTGAGCCCGCGGTGCACGCCGACCTTCACCGCCGGGACCGACATGCCGGTGAGGCGCGCCGTTTCCGCGACCGACCGCCCCTCGAGCTTCACGTGCACGATCGGCAGCCGGTGCCGGTCGGGCAGGCGCTCGAGCAGGCGCCCGAGATCCCGGCGCGCCTCCGCGGCTGCATCGTCCGAGCCGGCGAGAATCTCGCCGACATCGTCGAGCGGGTCGGTGAGCGCCTCGCGCCGCGAGCGGCTCCGCAGCAGGTCCACGAGCTTGTATCTTGCGATGGCGTGTATCCAGGCCGTGAACGGCTGATCAGGGTCGTAAGTGTGGCGCTGGTTGTGCACGGCGAGCAGCGTCTCCTGCACCAGGTCCTCGACTTCCCCGGGCAGTCCGGTGAGCCGCCTGCGCAGGAACGCGCGCAGGTGCGAGGTCAGCGTCGCGAGGAAGTCGCGGTACGCGGCCGCCTCCCCGGCGAGCCCCCGGGCGAGGAGCGTCTTCAGCCGTTCTTCGCTTGCCTGCAAAGGGGTTCCTGCCTCGTGGTTCGTCGAACGCGCCAAAAAGGTTACAACCGCCGGATTCTGCCAGCCGGTGTAACCGGGCGCCATCGGGGCGCGAACTAGCCTGCAGACCGGGAACCGTGCCCGTTCGGCGCCTAGCCCCGGTCGCCCCGACCCATCGAAAAGGAATCACGACGATGCAACGCCAAACCCTCGCTGTCACTGCCATTGCCCTCGCGCTCGCTTCCGGCGCCGCCGTCGCCCAGGACGCGGGCGCCTCGATCAAGGGCGAGCAGGAAAAGTGCTACGGAGTCGCCATGGCCGGCAAGAACGACTGCGCCGCGGGCGCCGGCACCTCCTGCGCCGGCACCTCCAAGGTCGACTACCAGGGCAACGCGTGGAAGTACGTGCCCAAGGGCACCTGCACCACGATGAAGACGCCCACGGGCATGGGCTCGCTCAGCCCGATCAATAGCTGAGCCCTCCGGGGATCCGGGCTATGGAACTGTCCGCCGGGCTGGGCCTGAAGCCACGGCATTTCGAGCAGGCGCGGGCCTGCCCGGCGGACGGCCTGTGGTTCGAGGTGCATCCCGAGAACTGCATGGTGGACGGCGGGCCGCGCAGCGCCTGGCTGGAAGCCATCCGCAGCCGCCATCCGCTGTCGCTGCACGGCGTGGCCGCGTCGCTCGCGGCCGATGCCGATCCCGACCCGCAGCACCTCGCGAGATTGCGGGCGCTCGTGGCGCGCTTCGAGCCGGCGCTCGTTTCCGAGCACCTCGCCTGGTCGGTCTGGGACGGAACGTACTACCCCGATCTGCTGCCGGTGCCGCGCACGCGCACCGCGCTCACGCGCATTGCCGCCAACATCGGCCGCCTGCAGGACGCAGTGGGCCGGGAAGTGGCGATCGAGAACCCTTCGCACTATCTGCACATCGAGGAGCACGAGTACGACGAGGTCGGGTTCCTCTGCGAGCTGGCACGGCGCACCGGCTGCCGGCTGCTCGTCGACGTCAACAACGTCTTCGTGAGCGCCAACAACCTCGGCTTCGCGCCCGAGACCTGGATCGACACCGTGCCCGGCGCCATGGTGGCCGAGGTCCACCTCGCCGGCCACACGTCCGACACCGCCCTCGGCCCGGTGCTGCTCGTCGATACGCACGACGCGCCCGTGAGCGAGCCGGTATGGACGCTCTACGAGCGGCTGGTCGGGCGGATCGGGCCGCGGCCGACCCTCGTCGAACGCGACGACAACCTCCCGGACTTCGACGTCCTGCTCGCCGAGCGGGAGCGAGCGGCGAGGATTCTGCGTGCGCCGGCACTGAGGGCGGCGTGATGCCGGAGGCGCTGCGGGAGTTCCAGAATGCCTTTGCGCGGGCGCTGCTCGATCCCGACAGCCCGCCAGCCGACGCACGCATTGCGCGCCTCGCCGCGCAGCCGGGCTTCGCGGTCTACCGCAACACCGTGATGAAAGGCTGCATCGACGCGCTGCAGGCGAACTATCCCGCCGTGACGCGCCTGGTGGGCGAGGAGTGGTTCCGCGCCGCCGCCGCGGTGTACGCGCGCGCATATCCGCCTGCACGGCCGACGCTGCTTTACTACGGCGAGGATTTCGCGCGGTTCCTCGCCGGCTTCGCGCCCGCGCAGGCGCTGCCCTGGCTTGCGGACGTCGCCCGGCTCGACCGCTTCTGGACCGCGGCGCACGCCGCAGCGTCGGAGCCGCCGGTGACGGCGGCCGCGGTGGCGGCGCTCCCGGCGCAGGCGCTGGCGGGCACGGTGCTGCGACCCCATGCGTCGGCACGCTGGGCCTGGTTCGCCGACGCTCCCATCGTCACGATCTGGCGGCACAACCGCGCGGCAGAGGAGTCCGTCGCTTCCGGCGAGATGCCGTGGCACGGCGAAGGCGTGCTCATCGTGCGCCCGCATGGCGCCGTCGATTCGCATGACCTCGACCACGCGGGCTGCGTGTTCCTCGATCACTGCGCGGCCGGCGCCACGCTCGGCCAGGCTGCCGCAGCCGCGGTCGGGGGCGATCCGGACTGTGATATCGCCAGCCTGATGGCGCAATTGCTGCAGGTGGGCGCTTTCGCGCGCCCTGAAATCCACCCGCTTCCCCTGGAGGAGTAACCGTGACCACCCACGCAATGCCGCAGGTCATGCCCGCGCGCCCCGTCGCCGCCTGGAACGGCGTCGCCGATGCAATCTCACGATCGGTTCCCGAAGCGCTCATCGCGCTCGCCGGACGCGCGGGCATCGCCGCCATCTTCTTCATGTCCGGACGGACCAAGGCCGAGGGATGGCTCACCGTCTCCGATAGCGCCTACGCGCTCTTCGCGCAGGAGTACAAGGTCCCGGTGCTGCCGCCGGAGATTGCGGCCCACCTGGCCACCTACGCGGAGCACCTGTTCCCGGTCCTGCTCGTGCTGGGCCTGGCTACCCGCCTGTCCGCGGCGGCGCTGCTCGGGATGACGGCGGTGATCCAGTTGTTCGTGTATCCGGATGCATGGCCCACCCACCTGTCGTGGGCTGCGATTCTCCTCTACCTCGTCGCGCGCGGCGGCGGGGCTGCGTCGCTCGACCGGGCGTTCGGCGTTCGTTGACCGGGCCCACGGGCAACCCGCCGGAGACGGGCAACTGCGCCCCCGTCACCCGCAGGAGCGTCTCGCGCGACAGTTAGCCGTACGGCCGTCACCCGAGCGGGAGGCTGTCAAGCATGAACGGCGCGAGCCCGTGGTTTGCACGCGGTTCCATGTAGCAGAGCGGAATCGTGCTGCAACTGACAGTGGAAAACC
>CAYOJP010000189.1:0-7092 GCA_964404305.1 uncultured Gammaproteobacteria bacterium | reverse complement strand
GTGTTGCCACCCGCGCGGTGCGCTCTTACCGCACCTTTTCACCCTTACCGTGGCCCCTGGAATGAACCGGGGGCCCTTAGGCGGTAATTTTCTGTGGCACTTTCCGTAGGCTCGCGCCTCCCAGGCGTTACCTGGCGCCTTGCCCTGCGGAGCCCGGACTTTCCTCCCCGGAGGTGACCGCGAACCGTCGCCGGTCCGTGCCTGTCTCCGGAGCGGCGGCCCGGCCGACTCCCGACGCCGGGCATGGTAACCCCCGGCCCGGTTCCCGCCAAACCATCAGTCGGCGCGTGCCCGCAACGTGAGCGCCAGGGCATATAGATCGTTGCGGCGCTGGCCGGTGAGCGCCGCCGCGGCGGTCGCTGCATCCCCCGGTTTCAGGTACTCGAGCAATACAGTAAGCACCCGCTTACCTTCTTCGATAGAGGGATCCGCGACACTCGTGTCCCCCTCGATGACTACGACAAACTCCCCGCGCTGCTCCCCCGGGTGCGCGGCCAGTCGCTGCGCCGCTTCGGCCAGGGTGCCCGGGTAATGGGTCTCGTGGAGCTTGGTCAGTTCCCGGGCGACACAGCACCGGCGGCCGGGACCGAAGGCCACTGCCGCGTCCGCGAGCATTTCAAGGATGCGATGCGGTGCCTCCAGGAACACCAGGGTGCGCGGTTCGTGCGCGAGTGCCGCCAGCGCGGTGCGCCGGGCGCCCGCCCGCGCCGGCAGGAAACCCTCGAACGCGAACCGGCTGGCGGGCAGTCCGGCCACCGACAGCGCCGCGACCACCGCCGACGGGCCGGGCACGGCCCGCACCGCTACCCCGGCGGCCTGGGCGGCCGCCACCAGGTGCAGGCCGGGGTCGCTCAGCAACGGCGTGCCCGCATCGCTGACCAGCGCCAGCGACTCCCCGCGCAGCAGGCGCTCGAGGTAGCCCGGCACGGTTTCGCGCTCGTTGTGGTCGTGGTAAGCCGCCATCGGCGTGCGCGCGGCGAGGTGCGACAGGAGGCGCGAACTCACCCGCGTATCCTCGGCCAGGATCAGGGCGACTCCGCGCAGAACTTCGCCGGCCCGTGGGGACAGATCTTCCAGGTTGCCGATCGGCGTGGCCACGACATACAGCGTGCCCGGACGGTTTGACACTCCCTGGACCCCTCTCGATACACTGCCGGGCAATGGCCGCTCGCATGCCGCTCGACCGGGGCTCGCGCATACCCGCGCTGCTCGCCGCGATTATCGCGGTCGCGGCCTGCACGCCACAACCGAGCGTGCGGCACGAGGTGGCCGCCGCGACGCCCGACGCGCAGGCGCGCGCCCTGCTGGCGGCAGGCGATGCGGCCGGCGCCGCCGCCGAATATCGCCGGCTCGCCGAGGCAGCGCAGGGCGGCACCGCGGCACCTCTGTGGCTGGGCGCCTGCGCCGCCCACCTCTCGCTCGGCGATGTCGCCGCCGCGGGTGACGCGCTCGCCCGCGCCGATGCCGCCGGTCCGGACGGACTCGACGCCGATCGCCGTGCGTTGCAGGGCCGCCTCGCCCTCGCCGGCGGCGATGCCGCGGGCGCCTCGGCACTCCTGGCCGGCATCGATCCGGCCGCCCTGCGCGTCATGCCGATCCGCGATCTCCTCGCAGCGCAGGCGCTCGCCGCCGGGCGCGCCGGTCAACCGCTCGCCGAGGGCCGCGCGCGCAGTGCGCTCGATGCGCTGCTCCCCGACGACGCGGCGCGGGCGGCAAACCGGGCAGCCCTGTGGAGCGCGCTCGGCGCGGTGCCGTCCGCGGATCTCGATGCGGCGGTGGCCGGCAGTCCCGCGCCGTTCGACGGCTGGCTGGAACTGGCGCGCCTGGCACGCACCGAGATTTTCTCGGCGGAACGCTTCGCGCCCGCGCTGCAGGCCTGGCAGGCCCGGTTCCCCGGACATCCGGCTACGGCGATCCAGGTGCCGGAACTGCAGGCCACCGCGGGTGCGATCGGCACACCACCCCGACGCGTCGCCCTCCTGTTGCCCCTGCACGGCCGCTTCGCGGCCGCCGGTGCCGCCGTCCGCGACGGCTTCCTGGCCGCCTGGTACGCCGATCCCGCCGGGGGCGCCCGGCCACCGGTGCTGGTGCTCGATGCCGGACCGCAGACCGCCGCGAGTGCGTACGCAAGCGCGGTTGGCCAGGGCGCGGACTACGTCGTGGGTCCTCTGGATAAGGAAAGCCTGGAGGCGCTCGTCGCGGCCGGTGCCGTGACGAAGACGACGCTCGCGCTGAACTACCTCGATCCGGCCCCGGCGGGCACGGCCCCGAATCCGCGCCTGTACCAGTTCGGCCTGGGACCCGAGGACGAGGCCGGACAGGTCGCGGAACGCGCCTGGTTCGACGGCCACCAGCGCGCGCTCGCCATGGTGCCCTCCGGCGCGTGGGGCGATCGGCTGCTGCACGCGTTCCGCACCCGCTGGCTCGCACTCGGTGGCGAACTGCTCGAGGAACGCCGCTACCCGGCCGACACGCGCGACTACGCGCCGCCGAGCAAGGCGCTGCTGGACGTCGACGCGAGCGAGGCGCGTGCGGCGGAGGTGCGTCGCGCCATCGGCCGCGACCTGCGTTTCGAACCGCGGCGGCGGCAGGACGCTGACTTCGTCTTCATGCCGGGCTTTCCGCTGCAGGGTCGGCAGCTGCGACCGCAACTGGAGTATTTCGGCGCGGGGCGTCTGCCCGCGTACGCGACCTCGCACATGTTCGGCGGCGCCCGCGACAGCGAGCGGGATCGCGACCTGAACGGCGTGACCTTCGGCGACATGCCGTGGATCGTCGATCCGGGTGCGCGCGACGCCGCTCTCTACGATCAGCTCCGCAGCGCCTGGCCGGCAGCCGGCGCGGGCGGCAACGCGCGCCTGTACGCCCTGGGCATCGATGCCTATCGCCTGCTCGGCCACCTGGGGCGCCTGCGCGCGCAGCCCGAGGCGCGCCTGCAGGGCCAGACCGGCAGCATCGGCATCGACGCGCAGGGGCGGGCGAGCCGCCGGCTGCGCTGGGCGACGTTCCGCAACGGCATCCCCG
The DNA here is from genome assembly GCA_964404305.1 of uncultured Gammaproteobacteria bacterium. GTDB lineage: Bacteria > Pseudomonadota > Gammaproteobacteria > JADZEE01 > JADZEE01 > CAYOJP01. The sequence goes on along the minus strand of CAYOJP010000189.1, from coordinate 4,068 downwards.
TGCTCGCGGACGGCCCGCTCGCCGCGCGTTGAGCCCGTTCTCCCCCGGCGCCAGGGGCCGCGCGATCGAGGACATCGCGGCCCGCACTCTCGAACGCGACGGCCTGAGGATCGTGCGCCGGAACTACCTGTGCCGCGTCGGCGAGATCGACCTCGTCATGCGCGACGGCGCGACGCTCGTGTTCGTCGAGGTCCGCTATCGCCGCTCCGACAGTCACGGCGCCGGCGCAGAGTCGGTGGATCGACGCAAGCAGCGTCGCATTGCGCGCGCCGCGTCACATTACCTGCAGCGCCATCACGATGGCGACGAACCTCCCTGCCGATTCGATGTCGTCTGCGTCAGCGGCGATCCGGCGAGTCCGCGAATCGACTGGATTCCGGACGCTTTTCAGGCATAATCCGCACGCCGCGGCGCACCCGCACGCGGCGATGACGGACGAGAAACTGCAATGGACGGGATCGAGCGCGTCCGCCAGATTTTCAACGACAGCATCCAGCTCAAGGCCGAATGCAGGGACACGATCGCCCCGTCGATCGCTTCCGCCGCGGCGGCCGTGGCCGACTGCCTCCTCCACGACGCCAAGGTGCTCGTCTGCGGCAACGGCGGCTCCGCCGCCGATGCACAGCACTTCTCGGCGGAGATGCTGAACCGGTTCGAGATGGAGCGCCCCGGCCTGCCGGCCATTGCGCTCACGACCGACGCCTCCACCATCACCTCGATCGCGAACGACTACCAGTTCGCGGAGGTGTTCGCCAAGCAGGTGCGGGCCCTCGGCCAGGCGGGCGATGTGCTGCTCGCGCTGACGACGAGCGGGGAGTCCGCCAACATCCTGGCCGCCATCGAGGCTGCACACGCACGCGACATGCGCGTGGTGCTGATCACCGGCCGCGACGGCGGGCAATGCGCGGCGCGCCTGCGCGAGAACGACATCACGGTGTGCGTCGGCAGCTGGTCGACCGCGCGGATCCAGGAAGTGCACATCATGGTCATCCATTGCATCTGCGATCTGGTCGATCAGCAGCTGCTCGGCCAGGAGGACTGACATGGCCCTCGCGCACGGCATCCATCCGCTTCGGGGCGCGGCGCTGGCATGCGCCGGCATCGCCCTGCTCGCCTGCGCCGGCTGCGTCGGCGTCCTGGCCGGGGGCGCCGTGACCGGTGCCTCGGTCGCACACGATCAGCGCACCGCCGGCACGGTGCTCGATGACCAGGCCACCGAGATGAAGGCGGTGAGGGCGGTGGACGCCGACCCGGCGCTGAAGGAGACCGTGCACGTGAACTTCACGAGCTACAATCTGGTGCTGCTCGTGACGGGGGAGGCGCCGACCGAGGAGCTGCGGCAGAAGGTGATCGGCATCGCACGCGAACAGCCACGCGTGCGCCAGGTCTATGACGAGCTCGTCATCGCCGGGCCGAGCACCCTGACGGAACGCAGCTCGGACAGCCTGCTCACGGCCCGCGTGAAGACCCAGCTGTTCACCCTGAAGGAGTTCGACGCCACGCGCGTGAAGGTGGTGACGGAACGCGGCGTGGTCTATCTTCTCGGGCTGCTGAGCCGCGCCGACGCCGACCGGGCCACCGAAATCGCCCGCAGCGTGGGCGGGGTGCAGAAGGTCGTGAAGCTGTTCGAGTACGTGGACGGCTGAGCGCGCCGCTCACTCCACCAGCTTCAGCCGCGGTCGCGCCTTGGCCGGTGGATCGTCGCCGGCCGGATCGGTCGGCTCGACGCCATCGTAGTCGTCGTCGCTGAAGACGATCCCCTTGCCGTTCTCCTTGGCGTAGATCGCCTTCACCAGCCGCATGGACACGTCGATCGGCGTCGCGATGCCGCCGAAGCGCGCGCTGCACACGAGGCGGTCACCCGCCATGAGCAGGTCGCGGACGGCCGACGGGCCGACGTTCAGCACCAGCTTGCCGTCGACGACGAAGTGCGCCGGCACGCCGAGGCCGTCCCCCGGTTCGATGAGGACGTGCGGCGTGAGGCCGTTGTCCACGATCCACTCGTAGAACGCTCGCAGCAGGTACGGACGGGGCGAATTCACGTCGGCTTCGACCGCTGGGACCTGCCGTTGGTTCAGCGTCCCCGCAGCGCCCGCTCGGCCGGCGTGAGACTGGCCCGGAACGCTTCCCTGGCGAACATGCGGTCCGCATACACGAGCAGCGCCTTGGCTTGCGGCGGCAGCTTGATCGCGTAGTGCTCGAGACGCCACAGCAGCGGGACCAGGCAGCAGTCGACGAGCGAGTAGTCGTCGGACAGGAAATAGGTCTTCTGTCCGAAAGCCGGAGCGATCGCGGTCAGGTTGTCGCGCATCGCCTTGCGGGCGTTGGCGGCGCCGGCGGCGTCGCCGGCCATGAGCGGAACCAGCGAATACAGGTCGCGCATGATCCGGTAACGAAGCTGGCGGTTGTTGGCGCGGGAGACCGGATCGACGGGCATGAGCGGCGGGTGCGGATAGCGCTCGTCGAGGTACTCCATCATGATCTGGGCATCGTAGAGCACCAGGTCACGATCGATGAGCGTGAGCACGTCCTCGTAGGGGTTGAGGTCGTGCAGATCCTCGGGCTTGTGTTCGTCGTCGACGATCGTGACCTCGACGTTGATGTCCTTCTCGGCGACGACGATCCGCACCGCGTGCCCGACCGGCGCGACGGGATCGGAATACAGGGTCATCACCGATCGGCGCGTTGCGGCGGAACCCATGTAGTCAGCCCAGTGCTTCACGGCGTTCGCCTGCCGGCCGGAGACCGCCCCTGACGGGCGGACCCGGGCCCGCTCAGTGGACGTCCGACCAGTATTCGCGCTTCATGAGCCACGCCAGCACGGTGAACACGCACAGGAACGCGATCACCCAGGCACCAAGCCTGTAGCGGACGAGCTTGGCCGGCTCCCCGAGATAGACCAGGAAGTTCACCAGGTCGCGGACCGTGCGCCGGTACCCGGCCTCGGTCTCGCGGCCCGGGGTCTGGATCTCGAAGCCGTCGATGACCTCGTGCTCGTGGCCGTCGGGGCCCTGCTCCGTGCGGTACACCGGGCGCTGCAGGCCCTGCAGTTCCCACAGGACGTGCGGCATGGCCGTGTCCTTGAACGCGAGGTTGTTCACGCCGGTCGGCTTGGCGGGATCCAGGTAGAACGTCAGCAGGAACGTGTACAGCCAGTCGGCGCCGCGGGCGCGCGCCACGACCGACAGGTCCGGCGGCGGCACGCCCAGCCATGCGGCACCGTCCTCGGGACGCATGGCGACGGTCATCAGGTCGCCGATCTTGCCGCCGGTGAGGATGAGGTTGTCCTCGACCTGCTCCGCAGTGAGGCCGAGGTCCTCGCCGAGCCGGCTGAAGCGCATGAAGGACGCCGAGTGACAGCTCACGCAGTAGTTCACGAACGTGCGCGCGCCGCGCTGCAGCGACTGCCGGTCGCCAAGATCGACCGGCGCTTTCATCAGCGGGATGTCCTCGGACGCGGCGGCCGCCGCGGCGACCGCCGCGAGCAGGACGGCCGCGAGCATGCGCTTCATCGGGCTCATGTCACCCTCTCCGGGACCGGACGCGTGCTTTCCCTGCTCGTGTAGATCGGCATGAAGAGGAAGAACGCGAAATACAGGATGGAGAAAATCTGCGCGGCCAGGGTGCGACCATCGGTCACCGGCAGCACGCCGAGCACGCCCAGCACCAGGAAGCTCACGACGAAGATCGCGAGCGCCACCCGGCTGGCGGTGCCCTTGTAGCGCATCGACTTGACCGGACTGCGATCCAGCCACGGCAGCAGCGCGAACACCGCGACCCCAAGGCCCATGAAGATCACGCCCCAGAGCTTGGCGTCGATCCAGAGGAAATTGACGGTGTTCGCGCGCAGGATGGAATAGAAGGGCGTGAAGTACCACACGGGCGCGATGTGCAGCGGGGTGCGCATCGGGTCGGCCGGGATGAAGTTGTTGTACTCCAGGAAATAGCCCTTCATCTCGGGCGCGAAGAACATGACCGCGCAGAACAGGATCAGGAACACGCCGACGCCGAACACGTCCTTCACCGTGTAGTACGGGTGGAAGGGGATGCCGTCCAGCGGCATGCCGG
>CAYOJP010000188.1:0-7118 GCA_964404305.1 uncultured Gammaproteobacteria bacterium | reverse complement strand
GTCCAATGCCGCCCTTCTGGCGCTCGAGGTGCGTCCAGCCGCGCACCAGGCGCGAGGCGAGGTGGCGAAGCTGGGCGAGTTCCACCTGCAGCTTGCCTTCGAAGCTCTCCGCGCGCTGCGCGAAGATATCGAGGATGAGGCCCGCCCGGTCCACCACCCGGCAGGCGACGTGACGCTCCAGGTTGCGCTCCTGGGACGGTGCCAGCGGGTGGTTGACGAGGACCACCTCGGCCCCGGTCGCGGCGACCGCTTCCCTGATCTCGTCGGCCTTGCCGCTGCCGACGTAGAAGCGGGGATCGGGAGTGCGCCTGCTGCCGGTGACGACCGCCAGGATTCGCGCGCCGGCCGACGTCGCGAGTTCCCGGAACTCCGCGAGAGCATCGGCGACGGGTTCGCCATCGATCGCGAGGTTGACGAGTACCGCGGTACTGCCGGGTGCCGGACGATCGTACAAGCCTATTCGGCCTCGTCCTCGGCGCGCGGCAGCTTGACGTTGCGGGCCGGCACGACGGTCGAGACCGCGTGCTTGTAGACCATCTGGCTCACCGAGTTCTTCAGCAGGATGACGAACTGGTCGAAGGATTCGATCTGCCCCTGCAACTTGATGCCGTTCACGAGGTAGATCGACACCGGAACGTGTTCCTTTCGCAGCGCGTTAAGGAATGGCTCCTGCAGCGACTGCCCTTTGCTCATGACCGTTCCTTTCTTGTTCTCGGCACGCCGCGCCGGCCCCCATGGCCCCGACGCCGCGCGTTACCATCCGTCGCGGCTCACATTATATACACCGCCTGTTCAAAAGAGTCCCGCGCGCCTCAGCGCCGTTTCGGCGCGCCGCGGCAGGTCCACGGTCCAGGCCTCCAGCCACGCACAGTCCGGCTCGGACCGCAGCCACGTGTACTGGCGCTTGGCGAGCTGGCGGGTGGCGGCGACGGCCCGCGCCGTCATGGCTTCCAGGTCGCCGGTTCCGGCGAGGTACTCCCACGCCTGGCGGTAACCGACGACCCGCATCGACGGCAGGTCCGGTCGCAGATCCGGGCGCGCGCGCAGCTGCCGGACCTCGTCGAGAAATCCGCAGGCGAGCATGCCGGCAAAGCGGTCCGCGAGGCGGACGTGCAGCGCGGTGCGATCCGCCGGGGCCAGGACCAGCCGCAGGAGCCGCCACGGGGCCTGCACCGCGCCGGCCGCGAGGAGTTCGCTCAACGGCCGGCCGGTCAGTTCGTGGACTTCGAGCGCCCGCTGGATGCGCTGGGAATCGTGCGGATGGATCCGCATCGCTGCCACCGGATCGACCGCGCGCAGTTCCTGGTGCATCGCCGCCAGCCCTTCGTTGTCGATCCGCGCCTGCAAGCGGGCGCGCACGGCCGGGTCAGCGGGCGGCAGCCGCGCCAGTCCGCGGGCCAGGGCCCGGAAATACAGGCCGGTGCCACCAACGAGCAGCGGAATGCGCCCGCTGGCGAGGATGGCTTCGATCTCCCGGCCCGCGTCGGCGGCGAACTCGGCCGCCGAGTACGCCTGGGCCGGGTCGCGGATGTCGATCAGGCGGTGCGGCGCGCGGGCGAGAACGTCGGGACCGGGCTTGGCGGTCCCGATGTCCATGCCGCGGTAGACGAGCGCCGAATCGACGCTGACGATCGCGAACGGCCCGCGATCGACCAGCGCGACGGCGAGATCGGTCTTGCCGGCACCGGTCGGCCCCATCAGGAGCACGACCGCAGGACGCGGCACGGAGGTCACGGACGCGCGCCGAACAAGCGGGCGAGCGCGGCGGCATCGAGGCCGCGCAGGCAGGCGGCCGGCGCCAGTTCGCCCTCCGCGAGCGCACGCTCGACCTCGCGCAGCCGGTCGTTCGCCGCGGCCGGAACGAGCGGCACTCCGGCGACCTGCCGGGCCACCGCGGCGAGCAGCCGCCCCTCGGACTCGACATCCGGACCGGCCGCCGGCCAACCGGCCGCCTGTGCCAGCAGCACGGGCACCAGCGTCGCGGGCTCGACGCTGTCGAGGACTGTCGGCACCTGACGCAGCAGCAGCATGCGCGGCCCGACCGGGGCGAGTTCGAAGCCGAGCCGGGCGAGCGCGGCAAGGGCGGCAGCCGGCGCCTCGCCCTCCACTGCGGTGGGCACGAGGAGCGGCCGTGCTCGCAGCCGCCCCGCGGTACCGGCAGTCGCGAGTCGCTGCGTCAGGAGGGTTTCGCGCGCCGTCTGGACATCCACGACGACCGGCGCCCCGCCCAGGGTGGTCAGCACGTAGCGGCCGGCGACGACTGCAAGCGACGCGCCGAAGCGTGAAACGTTCGGCACCGGCCCCGCCACCAGGGACGTACCGGGCGCAGGCGCGCCAGTGCGGTAGCCTGGACCGGCCTCCTGCACGGGCGGCAGGGCCGGCGGCACGGTCCCCGGCGCAAGGGCGGCGCGGACGGCCTGAACGACGAAATCGTGCACGGCACGCGGCTCGCGAAACCGGACCTCGAGCTTGGCCGGATGCACGTTCACGTCGAATGCGGCGGGTGCCAGGGTCAGCGCGAGCACGTAGGCCGGATGCCGGCCTTCCGGCAACGCGTCGTCGTGAGCACGGCGGATGGCGCGCTGCAGTACCGGGTCGCGGATCGGTCGGCCGTTCAGCGACAGATACTGCACGTCGGCCTGGTTGCGGGCCGCCGCCACTGGCGCCACCCAGCCCGCGATCCGCATCTCGCCGGCCTCGCGGTTCACGTGCGCGGCACGCGCGAGGAAGCTGTCGCCGCAGACGTCGGCCACCCGCCGTGCCGCGCCGTCCGGCCCCGGGGCCGCCCGCAGCACCAGCGCCTGCCGCCCGTCAAGCACCAGCCGGAACGAGACGGCGGGATGGCACAGGGCGAGGCGACGGACGGTATCGGTCACGTGTGCGGTCTCGGTCCGGGCGCTGCGCAGGAACCTGCGCCGGGCCGGAATGGCGGCGAACAGGTCGCGCACCTCCACGGTGGTGCCCGCGGCGCCGGCCGCCGGCTCCGGCCCGATTGGCGTCCCGCCCTCCGCGAGCCGCACCACCCAGCCACTGGCCGCCCCCGGCCGCGCCGAGATGAGGGTGAACTGCGACACCGACGCGATGGCCGCGAGCGCCTCGCCGCGAAAGCCCATCGACGCGATGCGCTCGAGGTCGGCCGCCGCGGTGATCTTGCTGGTGGCGTGGCGCTCGACGGCGAGCAGGAGGTCCTCCCGGGGGATGCCCGCGCCATCGTCGGCGACCCGCACGAGCGTCGTACCGTCGCCGTCGAGGTCGATCCGCACCGAGGTCGCGCCGGCATCGAGGCTGTTCTCGAGCAGTTCCTTCACCACGGACGCGGGACGCTCGATGACCTCGCCAGCGGCGATCTGGCTGACGAGCGCCGGCGGCAGGCGGAGGATGCGGCGGTACGGAGCGGGCATGGGCGCGCTATCGTAGCGCGCCGTGCGCCCAGGCGGGGCTCAGGGAATGGTCAGCGTGGCCCCGGCCCGGACCCGGTCGTCGTGCAGGTCGTTCGCGAGGCGCAATTGCTCGGCCGATACCGAGTAGCGACTCGCGATCGCGCCGAGCGTCTCGCCGGCGGCGATTTCGTGCGTACGTGCGGCGAGGACCGTCCCCGGCGGCGGATACTCGCGGAAGTAAGACCGGATCCCGGCGAGCACCGCGCGCGCGATGCGGTTCTGGTACTGCTCGTTGCGCAGCCGCTGCTCCTCGTTCGGGTTCGAGATGAACGCCGTCTCGACGAGGATCGACGGCACGTCCGGCGACTTGAGCACCATGAAGCCGGCGTACTGCACCGACTTGCGGTGCACCTGGCCGACGCCGCGCAACTCGCGCAGCACGCGATCGGCGACGTTGATGCTCGCCTCCATCGCGGCGGTCTGCGACAGGTCGAGCAGCACCGATTTCAGCACGTCGTCCTTGTCGTCCAGGGTCACGCCGCCCACGAGGTCGGCGGCGTTCTCCCGCTCGGCGAGCCAGCGGGCGGCCTCGCTGCTCGCGCCGCGCTGCGACAGCACGTACACCGACGACCCCTTCACCGAGGCATTGCGGAAAGCGTCGGCGTGGATCGAAACGAACAGGTCGGCCTTGTGGGCGCGAGCCTTGCGCATGCGCTCGCGCAGCCCGACGTAGTAGTCGCCATCACGGGTCAGCACGGCGCGCATGCCGCGCTCGGCATTGATGAGCTTGGCCAGCCGGCGCGCCATCTGCAGTACGACGTCCTTCTCGCGCGTGCCGCGCCGCCCCAGGGCGCCGGGGTCCTCGCCGCCGTGGCCGGGATCGATCGCCACGACGATCGGACGCGTGTCGTCGTCAGGTGGCACGGCGCGCTCGGGCGCCAGCGGCGGCGCGGGCAGGTCAACCAGCGTCGCTGGCTCGGGCAGCGCGCCCGGCGAGGACCGCGACGAGGGCGACGGGGCCGGGCGGCCCTTGTCGACCAGGTCGATCACGAGCCGATGGCCGTACTCCCCGTTCGGCGGCAGCAGCGAGTCGCGCACCTCGACGGCGCGCTTGAGATCGAAGACCACCCGGTAGTCGTGCGAGTTGCGCCGGGCCCCGCGGATCCCGGCGACCTGCTGGCTCGCGGAGGGTGCCGGCGGGAGTCGTCGTGGCGCCGCGGCACCCTGCAGATCGACGACCACCCGATCGGGCGCCGTCATGCGGAAGACGTGGTAGCGGACCGGTCCGCTCAAGTCGAGGACGATGCGCGTGTTATCGGGCGCCGGCCACAACCGCAGGCTCTCCACTTCCAGGGCCATGGAAGCAGAGGCAAACAGCGTCGCCGCGATGAGCGCGAATGCCCGCATAGTCGATTGAGTTCATCCCCAGTCGCTTCATTTTGTGCCGGTTGCATCAGTTATTTCAAGAGAATTCGATAAAGGATGTATATCTATATGTATTTGAGAGATATTTATTCCATTCAGCGCCCGGCGTCCGGGAGGGCGTCCGGGTCCTTGTCCAGCGCCGCGAGCACCCCCTCTCCCGCGGCCGTCCCGGCATCGAGCGTCACCAGCCGGCTGCCATCGGGCGCCAGCACGATGCCGATGGCGAGATCCGGAACCGGCAGCCGGGCACCGCCCCGGTCCGGCCATTCCACCAGGCAGGTGGTGGTCCCGTCGAAATGGTCGCGGGCGCCGATCAGTTCCAGTTCGTAAGGATCATCCAGGCGGTACAGGTCGAAGTGACAGGCCCCGCCGGCCGCCGGGTAGGGCTCGACCAGGGTGTAGGTGGGGCTGCGGACGGGACCGGCATGGCCACGGGCACGCAGAAACCCCCTCACCAGGGTGGTTTTGCCGGCGCCCAGGCCGCCGCGCAGATAAATGACGAGCGCGGTCCCGGCCAGCGCAATCCTGCCGCCCAGCGCCTCCATGGCTCCGGCGTCCGGAACCCGGAACCCGAGTCGCGCGCTCACCGCCCGTTGACGAGCCGGCGCAGTTGCGGGAGGAGATCCGTCGCGAGCAGGCCGCGCTCGCCGTCGAGGAGCGCGGCGGCATCGCCCGCCGCCGCGTGCAGGCCCACACCGGCTCTTGCCGCGGCGAGTGGCGCAAGCCCCTGCGCGACCAGCGCCGCGATGATGCCGGTCAGCACGTCGCCCATGCCGCCGCTCGCCATGCCCGGATTGCCGGCCGCGCATACCGCCGGCACACCGTCCCCATCGTCCACGATCGTGCCCGCGCCCTTGAGGACGCACACCGCGCCGTAGCGGCCGGCGATCGCCCGCGCCGCCGCGTAGCGATCGCGCTGCACGGTCGCGGTGTCACAGTCGAGCAGGCGCGCCGCCTCCCCCGGGTGCGGCGTCAGCACGAGACCGCCGCGACTGGCGTCACCGGCTCCGAGCAGGCCCAGCGCGTCCGCGTCGAGGACGAGCGGCAGGCCGCAGTCGAGCACGCGGGCGAGCAGCGCCCTCGCCCACGCCGAGCGGCCGAGCCCCGGGCCGGCCGCCACCACCGTCGCGCGCCCGAGCAGGGGTGCCAGGTCGCCGGCAGGCCCGACACCGTGCGCCATCACCTCGGGGCGTGCCGCGGCGATCGTCGCGGCATGCTCGCCCCGGGTCGCCAGGCTTACGAGTCCCGCGCCGCAGCGCAGAGCCGCCTCCGCCGCCATCCGTGCGGCACCGGCATAACCATGATCGCCGCCGACCACCAGCACGTGCCCGTGGTCGCCCTTGTGGCTCGTGCGGGCGCGCGGCGCGAGCCCCGTGCCGACGAGGAGTTCGGCGGCCCGCGGGGCAGCCGCGTAGATCGGCTCCGGAACGTCGAGATCGGCAAACCACAGCAGCCCGCGATGATCTGCGGCGGCGCCAGTGAGCAGTCCGCGCTTCACGCCGATGAACGTCACTGTCGCGGCGGCGCGCACGGCGGCGCCGAGTACCGCGCCGGTGTCGGCATCGAGACCCGAGGGTACGTCCAGCGCGAGTACCGGGACGCCGGCGCCGTTCATCCGCTCGATCGCGGCGAGCCAGGCGCCGCCGACCGGCCGCCCGAGACCGATTCCCAGCAATGCATCGACGATGACGTCGTGGCCACCGGACACCAGCGATGCGAGTTCCACCGGCTCGATCCCGGCCGCCCGCGCGCGCGCCGCATGCGTCGCGGCGTCGCCGCCGATGCGCGCAGGCTCGCCGACGAGCGCGACGTCGACGGTGTAGCCGCCGGCGCGCGCGAGCCGCGCCACGACCCAGCCATCCCCGCCGTTGTTGCCCGTGCCACAGATCACGAGCAGGCGCCGCGCGGCCGGCCACAGCCGCTGCAGCAGCCCGAAAGCGGCGGCACCCGCGCGTTCCATCAGTTCGGCGCCGGCGATGCCGTGCCGATCGATCGCGGCGCGGTCCAGGTCACGCACGTCGGCGCTGCGGTAGAGGGCGCGCGGCAGCTGCAATGTGGGCGGCGCCATCGGGCGGCCGTCAGATCCGGAACACGTTCGCGCGGTACCAGCGCAGCTCGGCGATCGACTCGCGGATGTCGTCGAGCGCGAGGTGCGTTGAGTTCTTCTCCGGCGCCGCGGCACCAGGCGCCCAGCGCCGCACCAGTTCCTTCACCGTGCTGACGTCGAGGTTGCGATAGTGGAACCAGCGTTCCAGCGCCGGCATGTAGCGATACAGGAAGCGCCGGTCCTGGCAGATGCTGTTGCCGCAGATG
>CAYOJP010000187.1:0-7166 GCA_964404305.1 uncultured Gammaproteobacteria bacterium | reverse complement strand
TCCCTGCCACTGTCGATGCTGATGAGCTGGCACGGCCGCGCCGACATCGTCCGGGAAGCGTTCGGCTGGCTGCTGGCGGGGCTGACCGCCGGCGCGCTCGCGACCGCCGCGATCCTGCCGTGGTTGCCGGCCGCCGGGCTGCCGCGCCTGTTCGGGGTCATGCTGCTCCTGGCGACCGCCGCGAGCCTGGCGGGGCGGCGCGTGTCCCTGCGGCCCGCGCCGCTGCTGGTGGCCGGGGTCGTGTCGGCCGCGATGGGCACTGCGGCCGGCGTCGGCGGGCCGGTGCTCGCCCTCGTGTACCAGGACCAGACCGGCCCGCGCCTGCGGGCCACGCTCGCGGCCCTGTACCTGCTGTCGTCGCTCGTGATGCTCGCGGCGCTGGCCGGCGCCGGGCGCTTCGGGCCGCTGGAGGCGCTGGCGGGGGTGCTGCTGATGCCGGGCTTCCTGTGCGGCTACCTGCTGGCCGGGCCGCTCGCACGCCGCCTCGATCGCGGCAGGCTGCGGGCCGTGGTCGTGGCGACCGCGATTGCCGGTGCGCTATCGTTGCTGGTGCGCGGGGGGTGAATCCCCGATCACGCGCGGAGGCGGCACGCATGACGGCGGACGAAGCGCGCAGGCTCGCGCACGCGTGGATCGAGGCCTGGAACGCCCGCGATCTGGACCGCATCCTCGCCCACTACGCGGACGACGTGGAGTTCCGTTCACCGTTCGTGGTGGCGCTGACCGGCGATCCCTCCGGCTGCCTGCGCGGCCGGGCCCGGCTGCGGGACTACTTCGCCCGGGCGCTGGGCCGGTTCCCGATGCTGCATTTCGACCTGCACGAGATCTATGTCGGCGTCGACAGCCTCGTGGTGCGCTACACGAGCGTCAACGGGCTGCCGGCCGCCGAGACGATGGAGATCGGCGCCGACGGCCGGGTGTGCGCCGTGCGCGCGCACTACGGCGGCGCCCCGATGGCTGCCGCCGCGCCGGATCGCGGATAATCGGACCGCCGCCGAATCGCTCCGGGCGAGGACCGCGCTGGGCCGCGCGCGCGTTGCCGCTCGCGGGTCGGTCGGTCCCGGCCGCGTGCCCGGCCTGCTACCCTAGGCGTCCACGAATGTTCCCCGTTGGAGGAGATTGTCCCATGCCCATCCAGCATCTCGCCCCCGAGACCCTGTTCGACAGCAAGCCGTTCGGCTTCACGCAGGTGGTGGTGAGCCAGGGCCGGCGCACCGTCCACGTCGCCGGACAGACCGCGTGGGATCGCGAGCTGCACCTCGTCGGCGGCGCCGACCTCGGCGCCCAGGCGCGCGCCGCGCTCGCCAACCTCGGGCTGGCACTCGCGGCGGCCGGCGCCGGCCCGCAGCACGTCGTGCGCCTGCGCACGTACGTCGCGGGATACCGTCCCGAGCACGTCGCGCCCGTGACCGGCGCCATCGCCGAGTTCTTCGGCGCACATCCGGCGCCCGCGAATACGCTGCTCGGCGTGCAGTCGCTCGCCGTCCCCGACTTCCTCATCGAGATCGAGGCCGACGCCGTCATCGACTGAGCATGCGTACGGCCCGGCACAGGTTCCGCGTCTACCGGCCGAAGCGGCGTACTCCCCCGGGTGCGCCCCCCGGCACGCTCGTCGTCGATCCCCAGGCCCAGCCACCGCGGATCCGGGTCACCGCCTACGGGCCGAACGGCTGCGAGGAGCGCACGCTGGAGGCGGTCGCCGGCCTGAGCGACTTCCTCGGCCGCTGGCCGGTCGTCTGGGTCGACGTCGACGGACTGGGCGATCTCGACGTGATCCGGTCCCTGGCGGCGACCTTCCGGCTCCACGACCTGGCGCTCGAGGACGTCGTCAACGCGCACCAGCGCGCCAAGGCGGAGGACTACGTCCATCACCTGTTCCTCGTCATGCGCGGCGTGAGCGGCGTGGAGGCGGTGACGACCGAGCAGGTGACGCTGTTCCTGGGCGACGGCTACCTGCTCAGCTTCCACGATGCGGGCGGCTGGAACCTCGACCACGTCCGCGAGCGCCTGCGCCGGGCGGTCAGCCCGCTGCGGCGCGCCGGCGCCGACCATCTCGCGTACACGATCCTCGATACGGTGATCGACGGTTACTTTCCCCTGCTCGAGCGCCTCGGCGAGACGCTCGAGCAGCTCGAGGAGGAGGTGATCGCCGAGCACGATCCGCAGATCATCGCGCGGATCCACCAGGTCAAGCACGACCTGCTGCACCTGCGCCGCGCGGTATGGCCGCTGCGCGAGATGCTCAACGCGCTCATCCGCGACCCGCTGCCGTACCTGACCGAGCCGACACGCGTGTACCTGCGGGATGCCTATGACCACTGCGTGCAACTCATGGACATGATCGAAACCTACCGCGAACTGACCTCCGGGCTGATGGAGCTGCACCTGGCCAGCGTCAGCAACCGCCTGAACGAGGTGATGCAGGTGCTGACCATGATCTCGACGATCTTCATCCCGCTGTCGGTGATCGTGGGGGTCTACGGCATGAACTTCGACACCGCCGCGTCGCCGCTGAACATGCCGGAGCTGGGCTGGCGCTACGGCTATCCGTTCGCCCTCGGGCTGATGGCGGTCACGAGCATCGGCATGCTCCTGTACTTCCGCCGCAAGGGCTGGTTCGGGCGTCGCCGCCGCACGGGGGCCGGATCGTGAGCCGGCGCGCGCGCGTTCCGGCGCTCGCCTGCCTCCTCGCGCTCCTCGCCGGCTGCGCGGGGGAGCGGGACGCGGCCGTTGCGCCGCCGCCGCCGCCCGCCAAGGTCGACGTCGCCGCGGTCGTGGCGCGCACCGTGATGGAGTGGGACGAGTTCACCGGGCGCACCGAGGCGAAGGAGACCGTCGAGGTGCGCGCGCGCGTGAGCGGCATGCTCGAGCGCGTGGCCTTCGAGGAGGGCGCGATCGTCGAGGCCGGCGCGCCGCTGTTCGCGCTCGATCCGCGACCGTACGCCGCGACGCTCGCGGTCGCCGAGGTCGAGCTGGCGCGCGCGCAGGCGCGGCTGGCGCTGGCCAGGAGCGAGGAGAAGCGCGCCGCGCGCCTGCTGGGCGCCCGCAACATCGCCGAGGAGGAATACGAGCGTCGCCAGGCCGAGGCGAACGCCGGCGAGGCCGAGGTGCAGGCCGCGCGTGCGCGCGTGGAGCAGGCCCGCCTGGAGCTGTCGTTCACCGACATCCGCGCCCCGATCCGAGGGCGGATCAGCCGCGCCTATGTCACGCCCGGCAACTTCATCGAGGGCGCCAAGGACGCCGGCACCCTGCTGGCGATCCTGCTGTCCATCGATCCGCTGTACGTGTACTACGACGTCGACGAGCGCTCCGTGCTCAAGTACCGCCGGCTCGCGCGCGAGGGCAAGCGCCCGAGCGCGCGTTACGGCCGCCTGCCGGCGCGGGTGGGCCTGATCAGCGACGAAGGGTTCCCGATCGCCGGGGAGGTCGACTACGCCGAACCGCGCCTCGATCCCGGCAGCGGCACGGTCAGCGTGCGCGCCGTGCTGCCGAACGAGGACGATCAGCTGTCCCCCGGCTTCTTCGCGCGGGTCCAGGTGCCAGGCAGCTCGCCCTACGACGCCACGCTGGTCTCGGAGCGCGCGCTGCAGTTCGACCAGGGGCGCCGCTACGTCTGGGTGCTCGGGGCCGACGACGCGGCCGAGCAGCGCTTCGTCGAGCTGGGACCGCGCATCGACGGGCTGCGTGTCGTGCGCAGCGGTCTCGCCGCGGGCGAACGCGTGGTCGTCAACGGCCTGCAGCGCGTGCGCCCCGGGGCCCGCGTCGAGCCGCAGGAGGTCCCGATGCCCGATGACCAGGGCCCGTCCAGCGTGCCCCCCGTCATGCCCGGCGTGACCCTGGCGCCGCCCGCCGGGGCGGAGCGATGAACTTCGCGCATTTCTTCATCGACCGGCCGGTGTTCGCGGCCGTGCTGTCGATCGTCACCGTCGTGATCGGGGGCCTGGCGGCGTACAACCTGCCCCTGGAGCGCCATCCGCAAATCGCGCCGCCGACAATCATCGTCACCGCGAACTACCCCGGCGCCGACGCCCGCATCGTCGCCGAGACGGTGGCGACGCCGATCGAGCAGCAGGTGAACGGCGTCGAGAACATGCTGTACATGTCGTCGCAGTCGACCAACGACGGCCAGATGCAGATCACGGTGACCTTCCAGCTCGGCACCGACCTCGACATCGCGCAGGTGCAGGTCCAGAACCGGGTCGCGCTGGCCGAGCCGAGCCTGCCCGAGGAGGTGCGCCGCCAGGGCATCACCGTGCGCAAGAGCTCGCCCGACCTCACTCTCATCATCAACATCGTCTCGCCCGACCAGAGTCGCGACATCGTCTACCTGAGCAACTACGCGCTCATCGCGGTGCGCGACCGCCTGACACGCCTGCCCGGCGCCGGCGACGTGGTGCTGTTCGGCCCTCGCGACTACTCGATGCGCGCGTGGCTGAACCCCGAGCTGCTGGCATCGCGCAACCTCACGGCGGCGGACGTGGTGGCGGCGATCCGCAACCAGAACGTGCAGGTGGCCGCCGGCACGGTCGGCCAGCCGCCGACGCGTGGCGACATCGCCCTGCAGCTCACCGTTCGCACCCAGGGCCGGCTGTTCGATGCCGAGGAATTCGGCGCCATCATCGTGCGCCGGGGGGAAGCCGGGCAGCTCGTGCGGGTGCGCGATGTCGCGCGCGTGGAGCTCGGGGCGGCGAACGAGGCGGCCCGGCTGTACCTGGACAGCTCGCCCACCGTCGGCGTGGCGGTCTTCCAGCTGCCGGGCACGAACGCGCTGGAGACCAAGTACGCGATCACCCGCACCATGGAGGAGCTGGCAAAGGACTTCCCGTCCGGGGTGGACTACGTGCTCGGCTACGACGTCACGGTCTTCATCGAGGAGTCCCTGCGGGCCGTGGTCAAGGTCCTGCTCGAGGCGGTGCTGGTCGTGACCGTGGTCGTGCTGATATTCCTGCAGAGCTGGCGGGCGACGCTCATCCCGATGCTGGCGGTCCCGGTCTCGCTCATCGGCACCTGCGCCGTGATGGCGGCGCTCGGGCACTCGCTCAACACCCTGTCGCTGATGGCTCTGGTCCTCGCCATCGGCATCGTCGTCGACGATGCCATCGTGGTGGTGGAGAACGTCGAGCGCAATCTCGAGGAGGGCCTCGACCCGCGCTCGGCGACCCGCAAGGCGATGAGCGAGGTGTCGAGCCCGGTCGTCGCCACGGCGCTCGTGCTGACCGCGGTGTTCGTGCCGACGATCTTCATCTCGGGCATGCCCGGCCAGTTCTACCGCGAGTTTGCGGTGGCAATCGCAGCCTCCACCGTCATCTCGGCATTCAATTCGCTGACGCTCTCGCCGGCGCTCGCGGCGCTCATGCTCAGGGCGCCCGGGGCGCCGCGCGACCCCCTGCAGCGCGCCCTGGACGCGCTGTTCGGCTGGTTCTTCCGCGGCTTCAACCGCGGATTCGGGGCCTTCCGCTCCGGTTACGCGGGCCTGTCCCGGCGCCTGGTGCGCAAGGGGACGATCATGCTGCTCGTATACGGCGGCCTGCTCGCGCTCACCTGGAAGGGGTTCGAGGAGGTGCCCGCCGGCTTCATTCCGAACGAGGACCAGGGCTTCATCATCGTCTTCGTCCAGCTGCCGGACGCAGCCTCGCTCGAACGCACCGATGCCGTCGTCCAGCACATGTCGCAGGTCATCCGCAACACCGAGGGCGTGCGCAACGTGGTCGCCTACGCGGGATTCTCGGCCATCAACCGCGCGGCGCAGTCCAACGTCGGCACGGCGTTCGTGCGGCTGCTGCCCTTTGCCGAGCGCGTGGGCACGGATCGCAGCTCGGCCAACATCATCGCCGAGCTGCGCGGCAAGTTCGCGCCCCTGAAGGAGGCGGTGATCCTCGTGTTCCCGCCGCCACCGATCCGCGGGCTGTCGAACGTCGGCGGCTTCAAGCTGCAGGTGCAGGACCGCGCCGATCGGGGCCCGAGCGCACTGCAGGAGGCGACCCAGCTGCTGGTGGACGAGGGCAACCGGCAACCGCAGGTCGGCGGGCTGTTCTCCTCGTTCCGGTCCGGGATACCGCAGGTCTGGCTGGACATCGACCGGGAACAGGCCCGCCAGATGGGCGTGCCGCTCGACGACATCTTCAGCACGCTGCAGGTGAACCTCGGCTCCCTGTACGTCAACGACTTCAACCGCTTCGGGCGCGTCTACCGCGTCACGGCCCAGGCAGACGCGGAGTTCCGCGCGCAGCCCGAGGACGTCCTGCGCCTGAAGACGCGCAATGCGGCGGGCCAGATGGTGCCGCTCGGCGCCCTGCTCGACGTGCGCGAGGTGAACGGGCCGGACCGCATCGTGCGCTACAACCTGTTCCCGGCCGCCGAGCTGACCGGCAACCCGAAGCCCGGGGTCAGCACCGGCGAGGCGATCGCGGCCATGGACGCCCTCGCCGACGCGGTGCTGCCGCCGGGCTTCGGGCACGAATGGACCGAGCTGTCCTACCAGCAGGTGCTGGCGGGCAACACCGCGCTGTTCGTGTTTCCGCTGTGCGTGCTGTTCGTGTTCCTGGCGCTGGCGGCCCAGTACGAGAGCTGGTCCATGCCGCTGTCGGTCATCCTGATCGTGCCGATGTGCCTGCTGTCGGCAATCGCGGGACTGTGGTTCGCGCACGTGGACAACAACATCCTCACGCAGATCGGCTTCGTCGTGCTCGTGGGCCTCGCCTGCAAGAATGCGATCCTGATCGTGCAGTTCGCGCGCGTGCTGCAGGAACGCGGCATGGAGCGCGGCGCCGCCGCGGTCGAGGCCGCGCGCCTGCGCCTGCGTCCCATCCTGATGACGTCGTTCTCGTTCATATTCGGCGTGCTGCCGCTGGCCCTGGCGGAGGGTGCCGGCGCCGAGAGCCGCCAGGCCATCGGCATCGCGATGGTCTCGGGCATGCTCGGAGTGACGATCTTCGGCCTGCTGTTCACCCCGGTGTTCTACACGCTGGTGCGCCGGGTCGTGGATCGGCGCGAGGCGGCGCGGCCAGCCGGCGACGCGGTGCCGGAGCGCGGTTGAACGGGCCGGGGCAGCAATGCTGCGCCCCTAGTCCTGCTGCCGTCAGCGCTGGTGCCGGGGCAATCCGCGGCGACCCGCTCGAGTACGTCCATGTATCGCTCGGTCGCGCGCGTCCTGCGCGCTCACGGTC
>CAYOJP010000186.1:0-7177 GCA_964404305.1 uncultured Gammaproteobacteria bacterium | reverse complement strand
GGCGGGCCGGCGTACCTGAGGGATCTGTGACGGAGGAACCCCGAGGTGCGGGCCGGGCTTGCCCGCGATGGTCCTCCCCAAGGTCGGCGCCAACGCCTTATCGCGGCTGAAGCCGTTCCTGCAGGAGTCCAATTCCAGCGTCGAGCGAACGTTCCTGCAGGAGCGGGCTTGCCCGCGATGCTTTCCCCCGGTTCGGCGCCGACCCTATCGCGGCTGAAGCCGCTCCTACAGGAGCACTGCTTCGGCGTCTGAGCGTAGCGCCTGTAGGAGCGGGCTTGCCCGCGATGCTTTCCCCGGGGTTGGCACCAGTTCTATCGCGGCTGAAGCCGCTCCTACAGGAGTGCTGCTCCAGCGTTTGAGCGAACGTTCCTGTAGGAGCGGGCTTGCCCGCGATGCTTTTCCCCAGGTAGGCGCCAACGCTTATCGCGGCTGAAGCCGCTCCTACAGGAGTGCTGCTCCAGCGTCTGAGCGAACGTTCCTGTAGGAGCGGGCTTGCCCGCGATGGCCCTCCCCGGGGTCGGTGCCGATGCCTATCGCGGCTGAAGCCGCTCCCGCGGGAGTGCTGCCCCGGCCTCGGCGCGAAGCTCCTGTGGGAGCGAACTTGTTCGCGAAGACGTCGGAACGGCCGGCGCCGGTCAGGTCCGGCGCGCGGTGCCGATGCCGATCGTCGCCGCGCGGGCCAGTTCCCCCCGCTCGTGCATGGCCGGATCGGCGAGCCAGTCGTTGAGCCAGTCGAGCGTGTCCAGGCCCCAGAAGATCTGCCCGGCGACCGCCACGGTCGGCACGCCGAACACGCCAGCGGCGAGCGCGGCGTCGGTCGCCTCGCGCAGGCGCAGCTTCACCGCGGGGGATTCGCACGCGGCGCCCGGATCGTCGACGCCCAGCGCCGTCCCGAGCGCTGCCCAGTCCTGCTCCGGGTCGCGCCCCTCCGCCCACACGAAGGCGAGCGCGCGCTCCACGGCGGGCCACGGCGCGCCCAGCGCGGTGAGCAGCCGCAGCGCGCGCAGCGGATTGAACGGGTGCCGCGGCGGCAATCGCAGCGGCACGCCGAGCCGGTCCGCGAGCCACGCCACGTGGCGGTAGGTGTGCACGCGCTTGGACGGGATCTCGGCCGGCCCCTTGTGGCCCCAGTGCCCGAGCAGGCCGGCGAACAGGATCGGGACCGGCGCCAGGTGCAGGCGCGGGTGCAGCCGGTGCCGCTGAGTCGCGTACAGGTATGCGTAGGGCGAGATGACGTCGAAGTACCAGCGGCCGTCGAGCGAGTTCATGGGGCGGGCGGCGCCGTTCCGGGGTGGCGGTTCGCGGGCCTCCGCCCGCTCCAGCATGCACCCGCGTGCGGCCTGGCCTCGCGCTGGAGCGGGCAGGAGCGCCCGGGCCCCGCCGGTCGCCGAGCGTTCATCGCACCGCCCAGCCCCCGCTCAGCGGGAACACCTGGCCGACGAAGCAGTCGGCCGCGGCGCTGCACAGGTAGGCCGCGAAGGTCGCGTCCTCGTGCCCGGTCACGAGCCGGCCCAGGGGCACCTCGCGCGCGAGCCGCTCCTGGAAGGCGGGCAGGGCCTGTACCTCGGGCGGGTAGTAGGTCGGGTTCTCGACGAAGTTCTGGGCGATGGCATTCACCTGCACGCCCAGCGGCGCGCATTCCACGCCCAGGGCCTGCACCCACGCGAGCTGCGCGCCGCGGGCGCTGGCGTAGGTGGACCGCAGCTTCATCCCGCGCAGAGCCGACGCGCTGCCCATCACCAGGATCTTGCCTGCGCGGCGCTCGATCATCTGCGGCAGCACCGCGCGCGCCAGCCGCGGCAGCGGGTCCACCATGATCGCGAACGCGGACCGCCATTCGTCCTCGCCGACTTCCGGGGCGGGCGTCGAGGGCGCCTTCAGCGCCAGGTTGGCGACCAGCGCGTCGATGCGGCCGGCGGCCCGCACGACCCGCTCCGCGAGCGGCGGGTCGGCGAGCACGCGGTCGTCGGCGATCACCTCCGCGCCACACCCGGCCAGGACCTCGCACAGCACCGGCCCCATGAAGTCCGCCGCCTGCGTCACGAGGATGCGCCGGCCGGCCAGGTCGACGCCGCTCACCGCCGGCGCCCTCCGGCAGGCAGCGGCATCACGCGGCCTTCTCCGCCAGCGGGAAATTGACCTCGATCTCGACGCCGTCCGGGTCGTCGAACAGGAGCTGGTGCACGCCGTAGTCGGCGAGGGTGCGCTCGACGAAATCGACCTTCGCTGCCTGCAGCCGCTCGATGAACGCGAACAGGCCGGTGCCGTTGAACGCGACGTGTTCGAAGTTGCCGGTCCGGCGGGCGGCGCCGCTCGCGTGCGACGGCGCATGCCGGCCGAGGAACTCGTCGAGGGCCGGCCCGGCCCCGAGCAGGTGCACGACGGCCTGGTCGCCGAGGTAGAGCAGCGCCATCGGGAACGCGAAGGCCTCCAGCTTCTCTGCCCGCAGGCCCATGACGTCCACCCAGAAGCGGGTCGAGGCCTCCAGGTCGCGGGCGCGGATGGTGTAGTGATCGAACTGCGTCAGGGGCATGCGACGATCCTCCTCTTCGGAGCAAGGGTAGCCCTGTTGGGGTCGACGATGCCATGGGCCGGCCCGGCCGGGCACCCTCAAGTTGCCTCCTCCGGCGCCAGGCCCGGCGCCAGGTGCGGGAAATGCCGCGCCCGACCCGCCCGCGGGTCGGGCCGGGTCCGGCGCGGCGTTCGCGCAGGTGCGTCGATGGGACGGACCTTGATATCGTCGCCGCCTCTGCAGTCACCAGAAAACCACCGGCCCGGACCCTCTGCCGCGACGCGCGCCGGACCACACGGGGAGATTTCATGATCCGCACCGGGCAGCAGTTCATCGCCGGGCTGAACGACGGCCGGCACCTCTATGTCGACGGTAGACTCGTCCGCAACGTCGCCGACTACGCGCCGTTCCAGGGCGTCGTCGCGACGCTCGCCTCACTGTTCGACGCCCAGCATTCCGACGAGTACCGGGACGTGATGACCTATGTCTCGCCCGCGTCGGGCGAGCGCGTGAGCACCACCTACCTGCCGGCGCGCACGCTGGAGCAGATGCACCAGCGCCTGCGCTGCGATTTCGTCCGCACCGATCTGACGTACGGCTGCATGGGCCGGCTGACCGACTTCATGTCGGCATTCCTGCTCGACCAGGCGGCCAGCCTGCGCTTTGCCGGCAAGCACGAGGCGGCCGCGCGTACGCAGTGGTACCTCGATCGGTGCCGCGAGCGCGACCTGCAGATCACTCACGCGCTGATCGACCCGCAGTCGGATCGCTCGAAGGTCGACGCTCCGGCCGAGGCGGTGCGCATCGTGGAGCGCCGTCCCGACGGGCTCGTCGTGCGTGGCGCGCGCCTGCTGTCCACGCTTGCGCCGGTGGCGGACGAGTCCTATGTCGGCCCGTATTTCCCGCGCAAGGCCGGCGAAGAGGACTACGCGGTGTGCTTCTCGGTGCCGCTCAATGCCCCGGGCCTGAAGATCCTGGCGCGCGAGACCTACCACCGCGGGCAGGGCCTGTTCGACCGTCCGCTGTCGGGCCGCTTCGACGAAGGCGATGCCATCATCGTCTTCGAGGACGTGTTCGTGCCGGCCGAGCGCGTGATGGTCGGAGGCGACGTCGACGCCTACAACGCCATCGTGCCGCTGATGCCCGGCTACCTCGGGATCCAGGCCATGGTCCGCTCCAGCGCCAAGCTGCGCTTCCTCACCGGGCTCGCTTCCACCGTGGCGCGGGCCAACGGTCGCGACAAGACCCCGCGGTTCCAGACCGCGATCGGCGAGCTGGTGGCGTACATGCACGTCACCGAGGGCATGCACCAGGCCGCCTGCCTCAACGCGCTGCAGCGGCTGGAGGCGGGCGAGCGGGGCGAGGCGATCGAGCCCGCGCGCCTCGGGGAGCCCGGCACGCTGCCCTACTTCGGGCTGGCGGCACTGAACGTGTTCTACCCGTACGTGAACGGCCGGGCAATCGAGGTGGTGCGCGACGTCGCCGGCTCCGGCGGCCTGGCGATGAGCGAGGCCGACTACCTCGGGCCCGACCTCCAGGGACTGGTCGACCGCCTGATCGTCGGCCCGGGCATCGACGCCAGGCATCGACTGCAGCTCATGAAGCTCGTGTGGGACGCGACCGCCACCGAGTTCGGCTCGCGGCAGGCGCTGTACGAGCGCTATTACTCCGGCGACCCGGACCGCAACCGCCAGCTCTGGTTCACGACGCCCAAGCGTGCCGAGGCGGAGGCCATGGTGAAGCGGCTGCTGGGGTGGTGAGGATCGGCCCCGGCGTCGGTCCGCCGGGGCCGGCCGTTCAGCCCTCGTACTTGAACGACAGTTGCACGCGCGCCCGGTAGGCGACGACCTTCCCGTTCTCGACCTTGAGGTCGAGCTTCTGCACCTCGGCGACGCGCAGGTCGCGCAGCGACTTCGCGGCCGTCTCGACGGCGTTCTTCGCCGCCTCCTCCCATGACACCGCGCTGGTGCCGATGATTTCCGTCACCCGATAGACGGGCGTGGCATTGCCGGATTTCTTCGCCATGGCTCCCTCCCCGTGGGCTGGTGCGGAACCGCCGTCGGCGGCCCCTCGAACGAGTCTATATAGAAGAGCGGAAATGTCGATCACTGCGCCCCGGCGGCGATGCCGGGCGGCACTGCCGCGACCCGCTCGAGTACATCCGTGCAGCGCTTCCGTCCCGCGCGTTCCGCGTCCCGGCGGACCGCGCCCGCAGGCCTATGCGCGCCGCCGCAACGATACCCCAACAGCGAGCAGTCCGAGCGCCAGCACGAGCATCCCGGCCGGCTCCGGTATATGGACCCCCTGGCGCAACTGCATGTGCGTCGGACCCGCGGACGGCAGCCAGCTCTGGCCCCCGTCCAGGCTCAGCTCGGTGAAGATGTCGAAGAAGCTGTCGATGCGGAACTGCCCGCCGCCGAGGTCCTCGGCCCAGGCCTGCCCGAGCGAAGGCAGCGTCGGGCTCTCGCGCAGCATGAACGGGACGGCGGTCAGCTCCAGCGACAGGATCTCGATGTCGATCACGGCCGGCACGAGCGGCAGCGGGTCGGATGGCAGGATCGGGCTGCCACCCGGGTGCGCGAACGTGAAGCTGCCGAGGCCGCCGAGCGCTCCATGCGTCAGCGGCGGCAGTTCCACCTCGACGAACACGTCGAAGAACGAATCGAGCGATGGTGGCAGCCCGATGCTCATGTCCCGGAGCCGCAGGTCGCGCAGGACGACCGTCGCTGCGCCGGCCTGGAACTGGATCGGACCGGCACCCTCGTAGACGCAGCCGGCCGGGATCAGGTTGTTGACGTCGGAGATGCAGGGAACCGCGATGGCACGCGGCGCGGCGACGGTGACCAACAGCGCGGTGGCGATCGCCGGGAAGCGCAAGCCGTGACTGTGATGGCGCATGGTCGGTCCTCCTCAGGCGGGACACGGATCTGCCCGCGACGGTGGAGGGCCGGAGTCGGCAGCCTGGGCCATGGGCGCCCGCGGCGCCGTACCCGGTCAGCCACCCGGCCGACGGGTCGTCATTCACGCAGCATATTCCGTGCCCCGACCGGTAACGGACTGATCCGCATGGAAGGCCACGGGGGCCCCGTCGGCGGCACCGGCAGGAATGTAAAAAATCGTGACAGTGCGTTGGGGTGCCGGAGTCAGTCCCGCCGCAGCGAGATGACGCCCGTGGCGAGGAACACCTCGCGCAGGAAGCACAGCAGGCCGAGTATCAGCGCCAGCATCGCCAGCACGAACAGCACCGAGATGGCGCCGGTGGTGGCGAACGCCGAGATCGAGCCGATGAACAGCACGGCGATGACGATGCTCACCAGCAGTGCCGACGTGGTGCACAGGCTGATAGCCCGGTGGATCCAGCGCGCCCGGTGCAGCAGCGTCCGCAGTTCCGGCGCGTGCGCCTCGTCGGTGGCACCGGCGGCGTCCTGCAGCGCCCGGAAGCGGTCCACCACGCGCGCCAGCCGGCTGGTCAGCACCCCGAGGAAGCCGCCGATGCCGGCGAGCAGGAATACCGGCGCCACGGCGAGCTGGATGACGTGCGCGATGCCGGTCAGATCGGGATTCACGCGGGGTTCGCCACGCCGGACGGCGGCTCAGGATCCGCCCGGCGCGCCGCCGGGCGCGTGCTTGCCGGCGTCCCAGCCGCTGCGCCCGACCGTCTGGCGGGCGACGTCCGCCGGCACGTCCTCCAGTTCGGTGGCCAGGGTGTCGTTCCAGCGGTTGAGGTAGCCGAACAGCGCCACGGTGGCGACGATCTCGACCAGCTCATCGGCGCTGAAATGCCGGCGGGCCTCGGCGAAATCGTCCGCGGTCACCGCGTTCGGCACCATGGCCGCGTGCAACGCGAGACGCAGCGCCGCGCGCTCGGCGGGGGAGAACAGCGGGCTCGCCTCGAACTCCCACACCGCGGCGATCTTGTCGGCCGCCGCATCGTAGCGCCGCGACAGGTTGGCCATGTGCGCCTGGCAGTAGCGGCAGCCGGCGGCCTGGCTGGCGATGAGGCTCACCAGCATCTTCAACTGTTCGGGCACGGTGCCCTCGTAGAGGACGGCCTGGTTCAGCTGCATGAAGGCGCGCGCGATGCCAGGCCGGCGCTGCATGGTGCGGATGCTGTTGGGCACGAAGCCGCGCGTACGCGCGTAATGGGCGAAGCGCTCGGCGAACTCGGGGACGGCATCGATCGGCAGCGGGTCGATGTTCGGCATGGGCAACTCCGGGTCGCAGTGGACATGCGCCGGCCCCGCGCGCCGCGACCGGGCGCGGGGCTGGCAGGCGGGGGTCAGGCCGTCGCGGCGATCGCCTTGCGCACCGTCTCGACCATGCTCCGCACCTGGTCGTCGCTGCAGATGAACGGCGGCGCCATCACCAGCGACTCGCCGGACATGCGCACCAGCACGCCATCGGCGTAGGCCTTCAGGAACGCGTCGAGGACTCGCGTGCCCGGGCTGCCGGCGCGCGGCGCGAGTTCCACCGCCGCGGCGAGGCCGCAGGAGCGGATGTCGACCACGTTCGGCAGGCCTTTCAGCGCATGCACGGCGCCCTCGAGGACGGTCTCGAGCTCGCGGGCACGGGCGAACAGCCCTTCGTTCTCGTATACCTCCAGCGTGGCGATGCCCGCCGCGGCGCCGAGCGGGTGGCCGGAGTAGGTGTAGCCGTGGAAGAACT
>CAYOJP010000185.1:0-7185 GCA_964404305.1 uncultured Gammaproteobacteria bacterium | reverse complement strand
TCCAACATCCGCCCCGAGGGGCTGGCCATCGTGGCCGCGGCGCGCAGGCTGGCGTGGCTGCTGCGCGCGGCCCTGCAATCGGGCCTCACCGGGGTCGGGCTGAAGGACGAGAGCGGCCTCGTCGCGATCGAGCGCACCCCGGGCGATCCGGGCTGAACCACCGGGATGGTGCGGCCGCCGGGACGCTGGTAGTCGGCCCGTTCGCGGGTTCACCTCCGCGCCCACGAAGAGCGGCGAAGCGGACCGGAGCGCGGGCGCCAGCCTGTTCGCGGGCCCACGCCCGCTCCTGCGAACACCCGCGTCGGACGCCGTTGTCGTCGCCAGCCTGCTGGGCCATACTCGAAGCGCGTCCGCGCAGCGCCGCGGCAGGCGCGCGGTCGTGGTAGCCACTCGGGGGGATCTCACGGATCGGCTAAGGAATCTCTGAAGAACCAGTCATTGCGAGGAGCGTAGCGAAGAAGCAATCGAGGAAGCGGTTGATCCATGGAGGATACGTGGATTGCTTCGCTCCGCTCGCACTGACGATGTCGGGGTTATTCAGACCTTCCCTAAGGGGGAACCATGACCAGCAAAAAGAAGGTCGGCAGCGTCGAGTATCACGAGGCTGGCGACGACTACTTCGCGAAGCGGGCGCTGCGCAAGCATGCGCGGGTGTGGTCACTGTGGGCGCTGGGGGTCGGCGCCGTCATCTCGGGGCATTTCTCCGGCTGGAACTTCGGCCTCGGCGCGGGCGGCTTCGGCGGTCTGCTGCTCGCCGCGGTCATCATCGGCGCGATGTACGTGTGCCTGTGCTACTGCCTGGCTGAGATGTCGCCGGCGCTACCGCACACGGGCGGCGCGTACTCCTTCGCGCGCAGCGCGATGGGGCCCTGGGGCGGCTTCGTCACGGGCCTCGCCGAGAACATCGAGTATGTGCTGACGCCGGCCGTGATCGTGTTCTTCATCGGCGCCTACCTCGGCGGCATCTTCGGCACGCCCGACAACTTCCAGCCGGTCTGGTGGGTGCTCGGCTACGTCGTATTCGTGACGCTCAACCTCATTGGTGTGGAGATGTCGTTCCGGGTCTCGGTGATCGTCACCGTGCTCGCGCTCGCGGTTCTCGCGGTGTTCTGGGCGAGTGCCCTCGTCATTGGCGACGTGAACATCGGCCGCTGGGCGCTGAACATCGGCGCGGGCGAGGACGGCACGGTCGAACTGGCCGGCGGGGCGGGCCCCTGGCTGCCGAACGGCTGGATGGGCGTCGCCGCGGCGTTGCCCTTCGCGGTCTGGCTGTTCCTCGCCATCGAGCAGCTGCCGCTGGCGGCCGAGGAATCCCATGACCCGAAGCAGGATATGCCGAAGGCGCTGCTGCTGGGCATCGCGACGCTCCTGTTCTCCGCGTTCATGACCGCGGTGCTGAACTCCAGCATCGGCGTGAGCTCCGAGGACGGCTCGTCGAGCGGCGCCTACTTCCTCGCCAGTTCCGGCGAGCCGCTGCTGGACGGCTTCCGCGCTCTCTATGGCCGTGAGGCGGCGAACGTCCTCGCGTTGTGCGCGGTCATCGGTCTCATCGCGAGCTTCCACAGCATCATCTTCGCCTTCGGCCGGCAGATTTACTCGCTGTCGCGCGCGGGTTACTTCCCGCAGGTGCTGTCGGTGACTCATGGCCGCACCAAGGTGCCGCACGTCGCGCTGGTGACCGGCTCGCTGCTCGGCTTCGCGGTGATGCTCTCTGTGTATCTCGTCAAGGGCGAGGACGCCGGCGCCTTCATCGGCGCGCAGCTCCTCAACATGGCGGTGTTCGGCGCGATGATCTCGTACGGGCTGCAGGCCCTCGCATTCATCCTCCTGCGCCGCAACCTGCCGCACATCGACCGGCCCTACCGCAGCCCGCTCGGGGAGACCGGGGCCTGGGTGACGATCGTCATCGCCGTGGTAACGCTGTACATGCAGTTCCAGGACCCGGCCTACCGCGGCGGAATGATCGGCGTGGCGCTGTGGTACGCGGCGGGGATCGTGTACTTCGCGGTCTACGGGCGCTCTCAGCTCGTCTACTCGCCGGAAGAGGACTTCGCCGTCAAGCAGCGGGCGAAGGCGGGGCTGGACGCGACCTAGGCAGGTGGCTTCGGGGTGGGGGGCGGCATTCGTCCCGCATCCCGGCCCGCTTCCGAGGGTGGCGGTGGAACCTCATCGACGTGCCCGCCACCGCCGGCGAGTCCGGAACCCGTTCACCGGGGCAACCCGGGGCAATCAGCGTTCGCTGAACGCCAGCCCGGCCATCCATGGGGCGGGCGTCCGGCCGCGGGTTCGAGGGGAACGTCGTTGCCATCCCCGGCGTGACATTACTGCGCTTGCCATACCCCGGCCCGGCCCTGCATGGGGCGGGCGTCCGGTCGAAGTTCCGACGGACGTTCGCGCTGCCGACCCTGGCGCGGCGTTACCGCGTTCGTCAGGTCCCGGCCCGGCCTTCCATGTCCGGGCGTTCGGCCGGGGAAAGGTCCACCGGACCTTCCCCCGGCCTCACCCCGGTGGCCAGGCGAAGCGGCGACCGGCGAGGACGTGCACGTGCACGTGGAAGACCGACTGGCCGGCGTCGGCGCCGTTGTTGATCACGAGCCGGAACGATTCGCCGTAGCCCTGCTCGGAGGCCACGCGGTTGGCCGCGAGCAGCAGGTGTCCGAGCAGCGCCTGATCCTCGGGTCGCGCGTCGGAGACCTTGGCCAGCGCGCGACGCGGCACCACCAGCACGTGCACCGGTGCCTGCGGATTGATGTCGCGGAAGGCGATGCAGTGCTCGTCTTCGTAGACGATGTCGGCCGGGATCTCGCGGTTGATGATCTTCAGGAACAGGCTGTCGGCCATGGCGGCCCTCCGGCGTCAGGTTTTGGCGACGTGCATCAGGATCTCGGCGCGACCGTCGCGCGGCACGATGTCGCCCATGCGCATCGGGAAGTTGCCGCTGGTGAAATCGTCGATCCAGAACTTCAGCGTGTGGTGGACGGTGGCGAAGGCGAGCTCGCTCCAGGGGATCGCGTCGCGCTCGAACAGCCCGACCTCCAGCGATTCGGCGCCGACCGCGTAGTCCAGATCGAGCAGGCGGCCGCGGAACATCACGTACACCTGGTTGATGTGCGGGAGATTGAAGATCGCGTACAGGCCCAGCACCTCGACCCGGGCGCAGGCCTCCTCGAGCGTCTCGCGGGCGGCCGCCTCGAGCGTGGTCTCGCCGTTCTCCATGAAGCCCGCCGGGAGCGTCCACTTGCCGTAGCGCGGCTCGATTGCGCGCCGGCACAGCAGCACCTTGCCTTCCCACTCGGGCACGCAGCCGGCGACGATGCGCGGATTCTCGTAGTGAACTGTGCCGCAGGCATCGCAGACGTGGCGCTCGCGATTGTCGCCGGGCGGCACCCTCCGCGCGATCGGCGCGGCGCACTGGCTGCAGAATTTCATCGCGGCCGATTATGCCACACGGGTACTGCGCGCCCGCGCAACCGTCAATCGAGCAGGGGCTGGAGCGACGGCCAGACGTTGTCGAGCATCCGCTGCTGCGCAGCCTCGACCGGGTGGATGCCGTCGGCCTGCATCAGCGCGGGATCGTCGGCGACACCCGCGAGGATGTCGCCGGACAGCGCCGCACCGGTGGCCGCGGCGACCCGGGCGAACACCTCGGCGAACCGGCCGACGTAGGTCGGGCCGTAGTTGGGTGGCAGCGGCACGGGCACTATCGCGACCCGCGCGCCGGCCGCCTGCGCGGCGCGCGCGAGAGCGCCGAGATTGGCCTCGACCTCCTCCAGCGCGATCCCGCGCAAGCCGTCGTTGCCCCCCAGCTCGATCACTACCAGGATCGGACGGTGACGCTCCAGGGCGGCGGGCAGGCGGGCAAGGGCGCCACGCGTGGTATCGCCGCTGACCGCCGCGTTGACCACCGTCCAGCCCGGATCGCGCTCGCGCAGGCGCCGCTCCAGCAGGGCGACCCAGCCCCGATCCGGGCTGATACCATACGCGGCACTGAGGCTGTCGCCGACCACGAGCAGCGTGCCCGCGGCCGGCGCCGCGCTGGCGCCGGGCAGTACGAGCGCCAGCAGCGCGATGCTGACCAGGACACGCGAGGAGGCCACGCTGGATACGCCGATCATCGAAGTCGAGGGGCTGGGCAAGGAAGTCACGAGTCCCGAGGGGCCGCTCGTCATCCTCGATGATATCAGCTTCGCCGTGCGCGCCGCCGAGGCGTTTGCCGTGGTGGGGGAATCGGGCTCGGGCAAGTCGACCCTGCTCGGGTTGCTCGCGGGCCTGGACCGGCCGACGCGCGGCCGCGTCGTGCTCGCCGGCAGCGACCTCGGCACGCTCGACGAGGACGGCCGCGCGCGGTTGCGCGCGGCGACCACCGGCTTCGTGTTCCAGTCCTTCCACCTCCTGGCGAGCCTCACCGCGCTGGAGAACGTCTTGCTGCCCCTCGAACTGGCCGGGCGCGCGGACGCCGCCGCCGCCGCGCGCGGGGTGCTCGAGCGCGTGGGCCTCGCCGCGCGCCACGGCCACTACCCGAGCCAGCTGTCCGGCGGCGAGCAGCAGCGCGTGGCGATCGCGCGCGCCTTCGCCACCAGCCCTCGCGTGCTGTTCGCCGACGAGCCGACCGGGAACCTCGACCGTCGCAACGCCGACCGCGTCGCCGACCTCCTGTTCGCCCTGCGCGCCGAGTACGGTACGACGCTGATCCTGGTCACGCACAGCCTCGAACTCGCCTCGCACTGCGACCGCGTGCTCACGCTCGACGGCGGCCGCGACGCGGGCCTCGTGCCCGGCACCGCGACGGGCAGCGCCCAGGGCTACGCGTGAACGCCGCGCGCGGGCTCGTCCACCACGCGGTCACCGGACTGCGCCGCGACTGGCGGGCGGGCGAGCTGAGGCTGATCCTGGTCGCGGTCATCATCGCCGTGGGCGCAGTCACCGCCGTGGATTTCTTCACCGACCGCGTGCGGCGCGCGATCGAGAGCGAGGCCGGCGCCCTGCTGGGCGGCGACCTGGCGCTGGACGCGGCGGTGCCGATCGCGGATGCCTACGCCGCACGCGCAAGCGCCCTGGGACTCGCGACTTCGCGCAGCCTGGCGATGCGCAGCGTGCTCGCCGCGGGCGACCGACTGCAGATGGCCGAGCTGAAGGCGGTGGATCGCGCCTACCCGCTGCGCGGGCAGTTGCTGGTCGCCCCGGCGCCCTTCGCCGCGGCTGCGGAAGCCGCAGGCGGCCCGGCACCCGGCACGCTGTGGGTCGAGGCCCGTCTGCTGACGACGCTCGGCGTCGGCCTCGGCGACGAGATCGGCGTGGGGGCGAGCCGCCTGCGCGTCGGCGCGGTCCTGGTGCTGGAGCCGGACCGGGGCGGCGACCTGTTCAGCATCGCCCCGCGCGCCCTCATGAACCTCGCCGACCTGCCGGACACGAAGCTGGTCGTGCCGGGCAGTCGCGTGAGCCACCGGCTCGCGGTCGCCGGGGCCGCGGCCGCAGTGGCCGAGTACCGCGCGTGGGCGCAGCGCGAACGGCTGCCGGAGATGCGCGTGCGCGGCGTGCGCGACGCGCGCCCGGAACTGACGGTCGCATTGCGACGGGCCGAGCAGTTCCTGGGCCTGGCCGCGCTCATCGCCGTCGTGGTCGCGGGCATCGGCATGGCGACCGCCTCGGCGCGCTACGCCGTGCGGCACTACGACGCCTGCGCGATCCTGCGCTGCCTCGGCGCGACGCAGGCGCACGTGGTCGCCGTGCAGGCGTTCGCGCTCGTCGCGGTGGCCGTGACCGGCGCGATCGCCGGCGGCGCGCTCGGCTGGTTCGCGCAGCAGGGTCTCGCCTCGCTCGCCGCCAGCCTCACCCGCGTGCCGCTGCCGCCGGCGTCGCTGCAACCGCTGGCAGTCGGCGCGCTCACCGCGCTCATCGCCGTCACCGGGTTCGCGCTGCCGCCGATCTTGCGCCTGCGGGAGGTGCCGCCCGCGCGGGTGTTGCGCCGCGATCTGGAACCGCCGCGCGCGGGCTCGATCGCCTGGTACGGCGGCGCCGGGGCGCTGCTGCTGCTGCTCGCGCCATGGCGGCTGGACCAGCCGCAGGTCGCGGGCTACGTGCTGCTGGCCGCCGCGGGCACCGCGCTGGTGCTGGCGCTGGCCGCCGGCGCGCTGGTGCGGGTACTGGGCGGGCTGCGCGGCGGCGTCGGCGTCGCCTGGCGCTTCGGGCTGGCGAACATCGCGCGCCGGCCGGGCACCAGCGTTCTGCAGATCGTCGCCCTGGGCCTGGGGATCACGGTGCTGCTGCTGCTCGGCATCGTGCGCGCGGATCTGCTCGAGGGCTGGCGGGCCAGCCTGCCGCCCGGAGCGCCGGATCATTTCCTCGTCAACGTGCAGCCCGACGAGGTGGAGCCGATCGCGGCCCGCATCGTCAACGCCGGTCGCGGCCGCCCGCCGCTGTACCCGATGGTGCGGGCGCGACTCACGCAGGTGAACGGCCGTGCCGTGAGCGTCGAGGACTACACCGATCCGGTCGCGCGCCGGCGCGTCGATCGCGAGTTCAACCTGTCGCAGTCGCGCGACCTGCCGGACGACAACCGCGTGATCGCCGGACGGTGGTGGCTGCCCGGCGCGCGCGACACCCGGCAACTGTCGGTCGAGCAGGACTTCGCCGCGTCGCTCGGCTGGAAGCTCGGCGACGAGCTGACGTTCGCGGTCGCGGGTGAATCGGTCAGCGCGCGCATCACGAGCCTGCGCACGGTGGAGTGGGATTCCTTCAACGTGAACTTCTTCGTGCTCGGCCCGCCAGGCCTGCTCGACGGCCTGCCGGCGACGTGGATCACTGCCTTCCACCTGGGCGGCTCGGGCCCGGAGCTGCTGGTGGACCTCGTGCGCGATTTCCCGAGCGTGACGGTGATCGACGTCGCCGCCCTCATGGGCCAGGTCCGCAGCATCATGGATCAGGTCACGCGCGCGGTGGAGTTCGTGTTCGCCTTCACCGTGGCCGCGGGGCTGGTCGTACTGTACGCGGCGCTCGCCGCGACCCACGACCAGCGGGTGCGCGAAACGGCGGTGCTGCGTGCGCTCGGGGCGCGCGACCGCACGGTGCGAGCCGGACTGCTCGCCGAACTGGCCGCGCTGGGACTGGTCTGCGGCAGCGTCGCCACGTTCGCCGCGGCGGCGGCCGGCTGGCTGCTTGCGACGCAGGTGTTCGACATCCCCTGGC
>CAYOJP010000184.1:5724-7189 GCA_964404305.1 uncultured Gammaproteobacteria bacterium | reverse complement strand
CTACGCGATGTACCTGGCGGTGCTCGGCAGCATGATCCACGGCATGACGGTGCCGGGAACCATCGAAGCGGCGCAGCGCGAGCGCGGCTACACCAACGGCCTGTTCGAGTGGCTGCGCAAGGCACCATGTGGCAACCCGGCGTTCTCCGGCATGTTCATGTCGCTGGTGCTGTTCGGGTTCCTCGGCGGCATCTCGGGCGTGGTCCTGGGGACCGAGCAGATCAACATCATCATGCACAACACGATCTACGTCCCGGGGCACTTTCACGCGACGGTCGTGACCGGCACGACGCTCGCCTTCATGGCCATCACCTACCTGCTCGTGCCGCTCATCTTCCGCCGCGAGCTGATCATGAAGGGCTGGGCGAAGGCGCAGCCGTACCTGTTCGCGCTCGGCGCCGCGGGCATCTCGCTGTTCATGATGGGCGCCGGCACGCTCGGGGTGCCCCGCCGGCACTGGGACATGACCTTCGCCGACTCGACCCTGCAGTGGGACCTGCCCGGCGCGGCATTCCTGATGATGGGCCTGAACGGCATGGCGGCGATCCTCGCGGCGATCGGCGGCGGCCTGTTCGTGGTGATCATCGTCGGCTCGGTGCTGTTCGGCCGTCGCATCGGCGAGGAGAAAATCGAGATCGGCGTGCCGCCGCCGGCGGCCGTGGTCGGCCGCTACGGCAGCGCCGCGGGCGGCGTGCATGCCATTCCCGGCACGGTGATGCTGGTCGCGGTGTTCTTCACGACCTTCATCCTGTACTACTTCGTCAACTGGAAGTACCTCGCCGAAGTCTGGCCGCTGCGCTGAGGGAGGGGACGCACATGGGGGCTGCCGTGCGCAATTTCGTCTCGGTGTTCAAGCTGCGCATCGGCGTGGCGATCTCCCTCACGGCCATGGCCGGCATGGTGGTCACGCCGGGGCTGGCGCCGGAGCCGTGGCGGGTACTGGCGCTGGCGCTGGCGGTGCTGCTGTCGTCGGCGGCGGCCGGCGCCTACAACCAGTACGCGGAGCGGGCGACGGATGCCGCCATGCCGCGCACGCGCCGCCGGCCGTTCGTGACCGGCGAGTGGCGGGCGAGCGGCTGGTGGCCGGTCCTGATCGCCGCCCTGCTCGGCGTCTCGGTGGTCGGCGCCGGACTGGCCGCCAATGCCTGGGCGGCGCTGTACGTGTTCCTGGGGGCCTTCACCTACGGCGTCGTCTACACCGTGTGGCTGAAGCGCCGGACGTGGCTCAACATCGTCATCGGCGGCCTGGCGGGGAGTTTCGCGGTGCTGGCCGGGGCAGCGGCCGTCGATCCGGCGATACCGCCGGCGCCGCTGCTGCTCGCGGTGGTGCTGTTCCTGTGGACGCCGCCGCATTTCTGGAGCCTCGCCATCGCCAACCACGAGGAATACGCGGCTGCGGGCGTTCCGATGCTGCCGGTGGTCGTCGGAACCGCGCGCGCCGCGCGCATCGTCCTGTGGAGCACGC
>CAYOJP010000184.1:0-5714 GCA_964404305.1 uncultured Gammaproteobacteria bacterium | reverse complement strand
TCGCGGTGGTGCTGTTCCTGTGGACGCCGCCGCATTTCTGGAGCCTCGCGTTCCTGTGCCGGGACGAGTATCGCGAGGCGGGCGTGCCGATGCTGCCGGCGGTCGTGGCGCCGCGCACGGCGGCGTACGCGGTGCTGGCTCACATCGTGGTGCTCGTCGCACTCTCGGTCGTCCCCTACTGGCACGGACTGGGCGGCGTCTATCTCGCCGGAGCATTGGCCGGAGGCGCGTGGTTCCTCGGCACCGGCATCGCCTTCGCGCGCAGCCCGGACGTGGCCACGGCCCGCCGCTGCTTCCTGGCATCCCTCGGGCAACTGACCCTGCTGCTGGTGGCGGCACTCGCCGACCGGCTGCTCGCCTGAGCCGGGCGATGGCAAGCGTCGGCACACCGCTGCCGGGTCGCCCGGGTCGCCCGGGCCGCCTCGCCGGAATGCTGGTGGCAGCGCTCGCGGCCGGGCCCGTCGTCGCCGGGCATCCGCAACCGGACGCTGCCGGCGCGCCCGCGCAGCACGGGACGAACGCCCATGCCATGCACGCCCCCGACCAGGCCTGGGACGCCGACGCCGCGCTGCGCTACAGCCAGGCGGCGATCGGCCGCGTGGTACGCGATGCGGCGCTCACGGACCAGGACGGGCGGCCGCTGCGGCTGGCGGCACTTCGCGGCCGGCCGCTCGTGGTGAGCCTCGTGTACACGAGTTGCCATCACGTGTGCCCCCTCATCACGACCACGCTCGCGCGGGCCGTCGCCGCCGGCCGCGAGGCGCTCGGGGAGGAGAGCTTCGCGGTGCTGACCGTGGGCTTCGACAGCGAGCACGATACCCCGGAGCGGCTGCGCAGCTTCGCCGCCGGCCGCGGCATCGACACGGCGCGCTGGCCGTTCGCCGGCGCCGATGCCGCGACCGTCGCCGCATTGGCCGCGGATCTCGGCTTCATCTTCTATCCGACCGCCAAGGGCTACGACCACCTGGCGCAGACGACGGTGATCGACGCCGAAGGCCGCGTGTACCGGCAGGTGTACGGCGAGGCACTCGATCCGCCGGCGCTGGTGGAACCGCTGAAGGAACTCGTCTGGAACCGGCCGGGCACCGCGCCGGGGCTCTCCGGCTGGCTGCGCGGCATCAAGCTGTTCTGCACCGTGTACGACGCGCGCGCCGGCCGCTACCGCTTCGACTACTCGGTGCTCGCCATGGCCCTCGCCGGGATCCTGAGCCTCTCGGCCACGCTGGCCTTCGTGGTCCACGCCTGGCGCGGCGGCACGCCGCGGGCCGGCTGAGCGTGGACCGCGGGCCGGCCGTGCCGGTGCCTGGCGCCGGGGCACAGTCTCGCGCCATGCACCCCGTGCGTCGCCACGCGTGCGCCGCGCTCGAGCGGATCGAGCACGGTTTCGACGCGCTGTACGGCGCCGAGGCCAACCCGCTGAAGCAACTGGGCGCGCTCGGCTGGTTCTGCTACTGGATCGTCGTCGCGACCGGCGTATACGTCTACATCATCTACGACAGCGGGGTGACCGAAGCCTACGCGTCCGTCGAGTACATGACGCACGTGCAGTGGTACGCCGCCGGCATCATGCGCAGCCTGCACCGCTACGCGTCCGACGCGCTGGTCGCGGTGATGCTGCTGCACATGGCGCGCGAGTGGGTGAAGGACCGCCACCGCGGCGTGCGCTGGTTCGCCTGGCTCACGGGCGTGGCGATCATCTGGTTCGTGTACGCGAGCGGAATCACCGGGTACTGGGTGGTCTGGGACCGGCTGGCGCAGTACGTCGCGATCGCCACCACGGAGTTCCTCGATACCCTGGGCATCTTCGGCGATCCGATCGCCCGCAACTTCCTGCATCCGACCATGCTGTCCGGCCGGTTCTTCACGCTGATGGTATTCATCCACATCGCCGTGCCGCTGTTCCTGCTGTTCATACTCTGGCTCCACACCCAGCGACTGGCGCACGCGCGCGTGAACCCGCCGCGCGGGCTCGCGGCCGGCACGCTGGCGGCGCTGCTCGCGCTGTCGCTCGTCAAGCCGGCGGTCAGCCAGGGCGCTGCCGATCTCGCCACGGTGCCGGCGGTCATCGGGCTCGACTGGTTCTACCTGCCGTTCTACCCGCTGCTGGATCACCTGCCGCTGCCCGGCGCCTGGGCGCTGCTGCTCGGCGGCGCCGCCGCGCTGGCGCTGGCGCCCTGGCTGCCGCGGCGCCGGGAACTGCCGGCCGCGCGCGTCGACCTCGCCAACTGCAACGGCTGCGGCCGCTGCGAAGCCGACTGCCCGTACAGCGCCATCACCATGGTGCCGCGCTCCGATGGGCGGCCGTTCGAGCAGGAGGCGCGCGTCGACCCGGACCTCTGCGTCGCCTGCGGCCTGTGCGGCGGAGCCTGTCCCACCGCCACTCCGTACCGGCGCCACTCGGCGCTGGTGGCCGGCATCGAACTGCCCGAACTGCCGATGGCGGCGCTGCGCGAAACGGCGCTCGCCACCACTGCGCGGCTCGCCGGGCCGGCCCGGGTGCTGGTGATCGGCTGCGAGCACGGGCCGGCGCTCGCCGGGCTCGACGACGGAAGCATCGCCGGCCTGTCCCTGCCCTGCGTCGGCGCGCTGCCGCCGCCCTTCCTCGATTACCTGCTCGCCCGCCGCCACGCCGACGGCATCCTGCTCGCCGGCTGCGGACCCGGCGACTGCCAGCACCGCCTCGGAGCACGCTGGACGCTGGCCCGCCTGGCGGGCACGCGCGACCCGGCCCTGCGCGGCCGGGTGCCGCGCGAGCGGATCGAGACGTGCTGGGCCGGCGCCGGTGGCGCGGGCCGACTCGCCGCGCAGGTCGCGGACTTCCGCGCGCGGCTGCTCGCTTCGGAATCCGCGGAACGCCGGCCGGTGGGGGAACGCGCCGATGCCTGACATCGTGCGCAGCGCCGGCCAGGCGCTGGTCTACGCGCTGGCCGCCGGCGTCGTCGGCTGGCTGTCGTCGGCACCCGCCTACCAGCACCACGATCCGGCGCTCGCCTTGGTGAAGCTCGCACTCGAGCATGCCGGGCAACGGGTGCAGGAGTGCCGGCGCTACACGCCGGAGGAACTCGCCGCGCTCGCGCCGAACATGCGTCGCCCGCTCGACTGCCAGCGGGCGCGCGTGCCGCTGCGCCTGGAACTGGACATCGACGGTGTCACGCGCTACGCGGCGGGCCTGCCACCGACCGGGATCGCCGACGACGGCCCGGCGCAGGCCTACGTACGCCTGCCGCTCGCCCCCGGGCGGCACGTGCTCACCGCCCGCCTGCGCGACAGCCGCCGGTCCGGGGGCTACGACTACGAGACGACCGCGGAGGTCGAGCTCGCGCCGATGCAACTGCTGGTCATCGGCTTCGACAAGGGTCGCGGCAGCTTCGAGTTCCTGCACGGGGGCGGATGAGGATGGCCGGAGCTCCCTACATCGAGTGGCGCCCGGAGTTCTCGGTGGGCGTGGCCGCCATCGATCACGAGCACGTCGAGCTCGTGAGCCTCATCAACGACCTGCATGCGCGCCTGGACGCCGGCGAGCGCGAGGCGGTGGCGGCCTTCCTGGGGGAGGTCTACGCGCGCATCTCCGCGCACTTCGCGCTGGAGGAGAAGCAGATGCGCGACCGCGGCTACGACCAGTACGCCGCGCACAAGGCGGACCACGAGCGGCTGCTGGACGACATCGTCGGCATCATCGACGGCTGGGAGGAGCAGGGGCGCTATGGCGACGCGGAGTTCGCGCAGCTGCTCTGCGACTGGTTCACGGTACACTTCGGATCGCACGACGCGCGCCTGCATCAGCGGCTGTCGTGAGCCCGGATGACGCCCCGGGATCGCGGCAGGGCGCGGGCCACCGCCACAATGAGAGAGAGGGCATGAGCCTGCTGCGCGTGACGGTCGTGCTGCTGCTCGCGTGCGCGACGGCGACGATCGCCCGCGCGGCCCCGGCGCCCGCCCCGGCGCCGCTCGAACTGGCGCGCGAGTTCTTCCCGGCGGCCGATGCCGTCGCCGCACCCGACGGCGATCCGCCGGCGGCCGAGATCAGCGGCGGCGGACAGCGGCTCGGCTGGCTGTTCTACACCGACGAGGTCGCGCCGATCCCGGCCTATTCCGGGCACCCGGTGCGCATGGCGGTGGGCCTGGCCGCCGACGGCAGGATCGCGGGCGCGCGTATCGTCGCGCACGAGGAACCCATCCTCATCGTCGGCGTCACCGATGCCGACCTGGCGCGCTACATCGGGCAGTACCGCGATCGGCACGCCACCGATCGGGTCAAGATCGGCGGCGACGACCGGCCCGGCTACGTCACCGTGGACGGGATCTCCGGCGCCACCATCACGACCATGATCCTGAACCGCTCGCTGATGCTCGCGGCCCAGATGGTCGCGCAGTCCCGCCTGGCCGATGCGGCGCCGGCGGACGCCGCGCCCGCGGGCGAGGCCGACCCGCTGCTCGATCCGACCTGGCACTACGCCTGGCGGGAGAAGCGGGTCGAGATCGTCGTGCTGTGCGTCGGGCTCGCGGTGCTGCTCGCCATCCTCGTGTTCCAGGACTGGCTCGCGCGGCACCCGCGGCTGCTCGTCCGCGCCCGGCACGCGTTCCTGGTCTTCACTCTGTTCTTCATCGGCTGGTACGCCCTCGCGCAGCTGTCGATCATCAACGTCATCACCTTCCTGCACTCGCTCGCGCAGGGGTTCCGCTGGGACACGTTCCTCGTCGAGCCGCTCATCTTCATCCTGTGGGGCTTCGTGGCGGTCACGATCGTGCTCTGGGGGCGCGGCGTGTACTGCGGCTGGCTGTGCCCGTTCGGCGCCCTGCAGGAACTGTCGTTCCAGCTCGCCCGGAGGCTCGGGCTGCGCGCGTGGGAGCCGCCGGCGGTCGTGCACGAGCGCCTGCTGGCCCTGAAGTACATCGCCGCGATCGTCCTGTTCGGCGTGTCGCTGGGCTCGCTGAGCGCGGCGGCGCCGCTGGTCGAGCTCGAGCCGTTCAAGACCGCGATCACGCTGCGCTTCGACCGGGAGTGGCCCTACGTCGGCTGGGCGGCGGCCCTGCTGGCCGTCGGCCTGTTCACGCGCAAGGCGTTCTGCCGGTACCTCTGCCCGCTCGGTGCCGCGCTCACCTTTCCCGGGCGCCTGCGCATCTTCGACTGGCTGCGCCGGCGCAAGGAGTGCGGGCGGCCCTGCCAGACCTGCGCCAGCGAATGCGAGGTGCGGGCGATCCGGCCGACCGGCGAGATCGACGCCAACGAGTGCCACTGGTGCCTCGACTGCCAGGTCACCTACTGGAACGACCGCAAGTGCGCGCCGCTGGTCGATCGGCGCACCCGTCGCGAGCGGCGGCCCGCGCCGGTTGCTCCCAACCCGGATCCGGGTTGATGCATATCAACGCAAGACGCATGGACATTCGCTTCTACTCCGCACCAGGGACCTGAACAGACAATATCTGCACGGGCAGGAGGGACAGGCAATGAAATCCGTAATCGGATCCTCGATGCTGGCGCTGCTGCTGGCGACCGGCGGGGCCTACGCGGCCGACGCCCCGAAGGGCGAACACCCGGGCGTGACGCCCGGCGAGATGCGCTACAAGGGCGCGCCCGTGCCGCAGGCGGACGTCAAGCAGGTCATCACGCCGGGCGCGCCGGCGCTGTCGCCGGAGGAATTCCAGCGCGCGACGCAGGTCTACTTCGAGCGCTGCGCCGGCTGCCACGGCGTGCTGCGCAAGGGCGCGACCGG
>CAYOJP010000183.1:0-7338 GCA_964404305.1 uncultured Gammaproteobacteria bacterium | reverse complement strand
CGTGCGTGCATTGCCTGCCGAATCGGCCCCCGCGGCGTTGACGTGGATCAAAGCGGACGGCGGGTGATGTCGCGAACCTGCCCGGGAACCACGCGCGGGCGACGCCCACGGGAGCGTTCAGGCATGCGGGAGACGGCAGCAAGCGGGAACGGTCCGCCGGCGGCAGGCGCCGCCGCGACCACGCGCGCGGTGGCCACCAACTGCTACCAGTGCGTGGCCGGCCCCGATCTGCTGCGGGTCGCGGTCCGGGACGGCGTTGCGCTCCACGTCGAGCCCAATGCCGTCGCCGCCACCGTCCACCCCGGCGCCGGACGGGTCTGCGTCAAGGCCTACGGCCTCGTCCAGAAGGCCTACCATCCCGATCGCATCCTCACGCCCATGAAGCGGACCAATCCGCGCAAGGGCCGCCAGGAGGACCCCGGCTTCGTGCCGATCACCTGGGACGAGGCACTCGACACGATCGCCGCGCGCCTGCGCGAGGTGCGCGCCGCCGGCCTGCGCGACACGAGCGGCTATCCGCGCGTCGCCGCGAGCTTCGGGGGCGGCGGCACGCCGATGGCCTACCTCGGCACGTTCCCGGCGTTCCTCGCCGCCTGGGGCCCGGTCGACATGAGCCTCGGCAGCGGCCAGGGCGTGAAGTGCTACCACTCCGAGCACCTGTACGGCGAGTTCTGGCATCGCGCCTTCACCGTGTCGCCCGACACGCCCCTGTCGGAGTACGTGCTGTCCTTCGGCGCCAATGTCGACGCGTCGGGCGGGGTGTGCGGCGTGCGTCGCCACGCGGACGCGCGGGCGCGCGGCCTGCGCCGCGTCCAGATCGAGCCGCACCTGTCGGTGACCGGCGCCGGCGCGTCGGAGTGGGTACCGATCCGGCCGAAGACCGACGCGGCGTTCATGCTGGCGCTGATCCACGTGCTGGTGCGCGAATGCAGCCTGGCGCGCCTCGACGTGCCGTTCCTGAAGGCGTACACGGCCTCGGGCTACCTCGTGGGCCCGGACGGCTGGTACCTGCGCGACCCGCGGGACGGGCGGCCGCTGGTCCTCGATCTGCGCACCGGCATGGCGGCGCCGTTCGACGCGCCCGACGTCGATCCGGCGCTGGAGGGCACGTATCGCGTGGCCGCCGCCGTCGAGCACCTGCGCGACGGCGAGCGGCGGGCGCGTGCCGGGGTCGAGGCGCGGCCGGCGCATGCCGTGCTGGTCGAGCACGTCGCCGGCTGCAGCCCGGAATGGGCGGGCGCGATCTGCGACGTGCCGGCGGCGACGATCCGGCGCATCGCGCACGAGTACCTCGAACACGCGCGCATCGGCGCGACGATTGAAATCGAGGGCCGCTTGCTGCCCCTGCGGCCGGTCGGGATCTCGCTCGGCAAGACCGTCAACAACGGCTGGGGCGGCTACGACTGCTGCTGGGCGCGCACGGTGCTCGCGGCGCTGGTCGGCGCGCTGGAGGTGCCCGGCGGCACGCTCGGCACGACCGTGCGCCTGAACCGTCCGGCGCACGAGCGGCTCGCGAGCGTGAAGCCCGGCCCCGACGGCTTCATGGCCTACCCCCTCAACCCGACCGATCCGGAACACTGGCTCGCGCAGCCCGAGTCGCGGCACGCGCATCGCACGCTGGTGCCGCTGGTCGCCAACTCGTCCTGGAGCCAGGCGCTCGGCCCCACGCATCTCGCATGGATGAACCTGCAGGGGCGCGGGCCCGCGGGCCTGCCCAAGGCCGAGCCGCCGGACGTGTGGTTCGTCTATCGCACCAACCCGGCGATCTCGTTCTGGGACACCGCGGCGATCGGCGAGACCATCGCGCGCTTCCCGTTCGTCGTCGCCTTCGCGTTCACGCGCGACGAGACCAACCACGCCGCCGACATCCTGCTGCCCGACTGCACCGACCTGGAGGGCACCCAGCTCATC
Organism: uncultured Gammaproteobacteria bacterium; assembly: GCA_964404305.1. GTDB lineage: Bacteria > Pseudomonadota > Gammaproteobacteria > JADZEE01 > JADZEE01 > CAYOJP01. The sequence continues at coordinate 5,427 of CAYOJP010000183.1, read as the reverse complement.
CGCATCGGCGCGACCAAGTTCGTCGAGCAGTTCTGGGATCACCACGGCTTCGCGCTGCGCCAGCCCGCCATCGCGCCGCGCGGCGAGGCCCGCGACTGCACCTGGATCGCGACCGAGCTTGCCCGGCGCACGGGCCTGCTCGCGGAGTACAACCGCGCGATCAACAAGGGCGCGGCCGGCATTCCCCTGGCCGGGCCGCAGTGGGACTGCACGCTCGCCGAGGACCAGGTGCACCCGGTCGAAGCGATCTGGGACGCGGCCTGCCGCGCCGCGAGCGCGGAGCTGACCGGCGGGGCCGCGACGGACGGGCTCGACTGGTTCCGCGAGCACGGCTTCCGCACCGTGCCCTTCCCGCGCCTCGACTGGTACCTCTACCCGACGCTGGTCGACCAGGGCCTGCGCTTCGAACTGCCCTACCAGGAGCGGTTGATGCGCGTCGGCACCGAACTCGGGCGGCGCCTGCACGAGCGCGACCTTCACTGGTGGGACGCGCAACTCGGCGACTACGAGCCGCTGCCGCGCTGGAAGGACTACCCGGGCGTGTGGGAGCGGGCGCTGGCCGACCATTTCGGGGTGAGCATCGGCGACTACCCGTTCTGGCTGCTCACGGCGCGCAGCATGCAGTACGCGTGGGGCGCCAACGTCGCGATTCCGGTGATCCGCGAGGTGGCGGGCAACGTCGCCGGCCACACCGGACTCATCATGAACAGCGGCCGCGCGGCGGCGCTCGGTCTCCGCGAGGGCGATCTCGTCGAGATCCGATCCCCCCTCGCCGCGACCCGCGGTCGCCTCACCCTGCGCCAGGGCATCCGGCCGGACACGCTGCTGCTGCTCGGCCAGTTCGACCACTGGGCGACGCCCGTCGCGCGCGACTTCGCCCAGCCGAGCCTCAACACCGTCACGCCGATGCTGCTCTCGCTCACCGACGGCACCGGCTCGGGCGCGGATATCACCCGCGTGGCGCTGCGGCGACTGCAGGCTGGGCGTTGAGCCCTCCGCCGCCCGCGCTCGCCGACGACCCGAGCGGGACGCCGCCCCGCGCCGGCCCGGTGCCGCCGCCTTGAGCATGCGCAACGCGATGTTCGCCCCGGAACTGGAGACCCTCTCCGGCGCCGCGCTCGAGCGGCTGCAGCGCACGCGTCTCGCCCGCACGCTTGCCCATGCCTACGCACGGGTGCCCCATTATCGCGAGGCCTTCGACGCCGCCGGCGTGCACCCCGCGGACTTCCACGACCTGCCCGACATCGCCCGCTACCCGTTCACGGTCAAGGACGACCTGCGTCGCGGCTATCCGTTCGGCCTGTTCGCGGTGCCGCGCAACCGCATCGTGCGCCTGCACGCCTCCTCCGGCACCACCGGCAAGCCGACCGTGGTCGGCTACACCGATGCGGATCTCGACGTGTGGGCGGACCTGATGGCCCGTTCCCTCGCCTGCGCCGGCGCGCGGCCGGGCGACATGGTCCACAACGCCTACAACTACGGCCTGTTCACCGGTGGCCTCGGCGCACACGACGGTGCCCAGCGGCTCGGCTGCACGGTCGTGCCGGTATCCGGTGGCAACACCGAGCGGCAGGTGATGCTGCTGCACGACCTCGGGGCGGCCGTGCTGTGCGCGACGCCATCCTACGCGCTTGCCATCGCCGAGGCGGCAGAACGGCTCGGAGTGAACCTCCGCGACGCGGGCCTGCGCGTCGGCATCTTCGGCGGCGAGCCCTGGAGCGAGGCGATGCGCGCCGAACTGGATGCGCGGCTCGGGCTGCGCGCCTGCGATTCCTACGGCCTGTCCGAGATCATGGGCCCGGGCGTGGCGATCGAGTGCGCCGTGGCGCGCGACGGCCTGCACGGCTGGGAGGATCACTTCCTGTTCGAAATCGTCGCTCCGGACAGCGGCGCGCCGCTGCCGGAGGGCGCGACCGGCGAGCTGGTCATCACCACGCTCACCAAGCAGGCGCTGCCGCTAGTGCGCTACCGCACCCGCGACATCACCCGCCTCACCCGCGGACCCTGCGCGTGCGACTGCGGCCGCACGCACGTGCGCATCCGGCGCGTGGCCGGGCGCAACGACGACATGCTCATCATCCGCGGCGTGAACGTCTATCCGTCCCAGATCGAGGCGGCGCTGCTCGGACGGCCCGGCATTGCGCCGCACTACCAGCTCGTCATCTCGCGCGACGGCGCGCTCGACGCGCTGACGGTCGAGGTCGAGACCCTGCCCGGGGTCGAGCGCTGCGAACGCAGCTGCGCCGCGATCGCCGGCGAGGTCGCCCACACCGTCAGGACCATGGTCGGCGTGAGCTGCCGCGTCGAGGTGCGCGCGCCGGGTTCGCTGCCGCGCTACGAGGGCAAGGCGGTACGGGTGAGGGATTTGCGCAGCGGCCCGAGGTAGACGGCCAGCCCCTGGCCCGGCGGACCGTACAGGCGTTCGTCCGTGCCCGGGGCCGACCCGTCGCGGGCCGCCGGTCCGGATCCTGCGCGCCAGGGCGGGCCTCGAGCACGGCGCAGCCCCCGTCATCACCTGCCCGATCGGCGGACGACGTCGCCAGCTACCGCGAGGAACGCTCCCAGCGGCAGCCGCGACGGCATCCAGCCCTCCACGCGCCTGGCGATGCCGGACCCGGACGGCAGAAACACACCATAACGGAACCCGAGATTGAGCACCGGCAGATCGCGCAGCGCGGCATCGAGCTCGGCACGGGTGTGCCAATGCGCGCCCCGATAGGCTCCGCGTCCGCTACCACGGCCCTTGTCGAGCGACAGCAGGCTGTGCCGATTGAGCAGCCCGAGCGCGAACCGCCGGCGGGCGACGCGAACGATTTCGGCGAGAGCCCGCGGCCACTCCGCGACGAAACCCAGCGCCGTCATCGATACCACGACATCGAAGGATGCGTCGGCGAAGGGCAGGTGCCTCGCGTCCCCGCGCACATAGCACGCGTAGCCGCCGTGTCGGCGCCGCGCGAACGCCAGCGCCTCGGAGTCGCGGTCGAGTCCGGCGACCGCGGCGCCGTCAGTCGCCAGCCGCCGCGTGAACCAGCCGGTGCCACAACCCACGTCGAGCACGGAGACGCCAGGGTGAGCGTCGAGCATCCGCGCGATGAGCCCGTATTCCGTCTCGCCGATCCAGTGGCCGCGTGGCGTGTCATACCACGCGTCGCAACGCTCGGGTGTCATCCCGCTCGCAACCGTCGCCAGGCGGCACCAGGCCGGTCGCCGCGCGCTCGATTTCGTCTGCCGTGGTCATTCGCCCCACGGACAAGCGCACCGCGCCGGCAGCGGGCGCTGCGTCCACGCCCATCGCTGCGAGCACGCCACTGACGGCGTCGTGCTCCGAATGACAGGCGGAGCCGACGGCTGCTGCCATGCCTTCGGCCGCCGCGGCCAGCAGCGCGCGCCCGCTCACGCCCGGAAACGATCCGTGCAGCGTGTTCGGCAGCCGCTGGTCCGGATGGCCATTGAATGCCAGGCCCGCAACCGCGGCGCCGAGGCCCGCATCGAGGTAGACCGGGGCACTCGTCGTCGATGGTGCCGCGTCGCGGGCAGGAAGCCGCCGAGACGGCTGCTCGCGGTGGCTTCGATGCCGCCTTCCTCCCGTACGCTGGCGACGCTTTCCCACCCCTGCGCGCGCCACGGCCAGGGCCTGATCGAACGCCGGCGGCGGCGTCATCCCCAGCTGCAATGGCCCGAGGCCCGGATACGCGGAGCGCTGCAGTTCCGCGACCCTCGCGCCGGGGTGGCCGGTGGGATTCGGCATGTCCCGGAGCACCGGTGCGTTGCCGGTATCGGTGCCGATGTCGTTGATTGGCGGATGGAATCTGGCGACTAGTTCCCGCTGGCTGGAAAGTGCGAGCCGGGAACAGGGTCTGGAGGCGGTCGACATCGCGCAGGACGCGACGCGGGCGTGGTGTCAGGCAGGGGTGACCGGCCAGCCCCTGGCGTGCCAGGCCGTCATGCCGCCGCGTATGACACGAACGTCGGCGAAACCGGCGTCCGCGAGCAGGCACGCGGCTTGCGCCGAGCGCCGATCGGTGCGGCAGACCAAGCGGACCGGACGCTGCTTCCAGGCCTGAAGTTCTTCGAGGCGGTCCGGCAATTCCTCGAATGGCACGTTGCTGGCGCTGGCGATGTGTCCGCCCTCGCCCGTGAATTCCGGGGCGCCGCGCACGTCGACTACCAACAGCTCCTCGCCCCGGTCCAGTTGCTCCTTCAGCGTGTCCAACTCCAGCATCGGCGGCGCTCTCAGCTTGCGCACCCAGCGCGGCAGGACCGCCATGGCCGACACCAGCGCGAGCGCGATCAGCAGGTGGCGGACCATGCCCTCGTCGCCGCCCAGCGCCTGGCGACCGGCGTGGCCCAGCCAGGTGTAGGCCGCCGCCCCGGGCAGCATGAACGCCGCGCTGGCCACGGCATAGGTCGCGAACCGGATGCGTGTGAGCCCGAGCGCGTAGTTCAGCAGGTTGAAGGGGAACAGCGGCACCAGCCGCACGAAAGCGACGAAGCGCCAGCCCTCGCTGGCTACGCCGTCGTTCAACTGCCGCAGACGCGGTCCTGCCCGGCGGCTCACCCAGTCCGCCCCCAGGTAGCGGGCAATCAGGAAGGCCAGTGCGGCACCCAGCGTCGCGCCGCTCAGGTTCCACAGCGTTCCCCACAGGGGGCCGAACAGTGCGCCGCCGGCCAGCGTGATCACCGACCCCGGCAGGAACAGGACCGCGGCTGCGGCGTACAGCGCGACGAAGACGATCGGCCCCGCCATTCCGGCGCCCTCGATCCAGGCCTGCAGCGCGGTCACGTCGATGCGGTCGCGCCATGCCACCGCAAGCGCGACGCCGAGCGCCAGCGCCACACCCACCGCCCGGCGCAGGACGGTCGGGTTCATGACGCCGGATGCTCGTCGGGCCAGCGGCGGCGATTGATGGCGTAGCCATCCCCCTCGCCCCGGAAGGGCAGCATCAGCATGCCGGCCAGGCGCGCCACCTCGGCCGGATCGGCATGGCCGCGGATGCCGATCGTCATCGCTGCGTGGCCTGCGCGGGGCTGGTCGCGATAAGTGCCGAACAACCGGTCCCACCACGGCAGGCTGAAGCCGAAATTGGAATTGGTCTCGTCGTCCTCGACCGAATGGTGGAGCCGGTGCATGTCGGGCGTGACCAGGAACCAGCGCAAGCCGTGGTCGGCTCCGGTCGGCAGGCGAATGTTGCCGTGATTGAACATCGCCGTCGCGTTGAGCAGCACCTCGAAGATCACCACCGCCACCACGGGCGGACCGAGGACCACGATGGTGGCGAACTTGATCAGCATCGACAGCACGATCTCGAGCGGATGGAACCGTGCGCCGGTGGTCACGTCGTAATCGGGATCGGCGTGGTGCATGCGGTGCAGCCGCCACAGCGCCGGCACGGCATGGACCATGACGTGCTGCAACCAGATCGCGAA
>CAYOJP010000182.1:2693-7345 GCA_964404305.1 uncultured Gammaproteobacteria bacterium | reverse complement strand
GGCCCCGCCGCCGGCCGGAGCGACTGGCATGCACCCGGCTGTTCCGTGAGCCGGCGCGGTGCCTGCGGTCGCCACGTTCGCGCCCGGCTGCGGCGGCCGCCGGTTCAGGACCCGCCCGGCATGCGCCGGGTGGCAACCAGGCTCGGAAGGAGGATGCCCATGCCCCGGCTCATCGCGCTGTTGCTCGGCCTGTGGCCCGCTGCGGCCGCACATGCCGGCGGGTCGAACTACGGCATCGCGCCGGGCACGCTCGCGCAGTTCGCCGGCAACGCGCGCGAATGGGCGGTGCCCACTCCGAAGTTCGCCCGCGATCCGGCGATCGCCCCCGACGGCAGCGTCTACGTAGCGGTGATGCAGGGCAACCGGGTCGCGCGCTTCGATCCGGAGACGGAGACGTTCCGGGAATGGGACCTGCCGGCCGGCCACCATCCGCACGGGTTGCTGGTGGATCGTGCCGGCAAGGTCTGGACCACCGGCAACGGCAACGGCACGATCGGTCGCCTCGACCCCGCCACCGGCGAGGTCACCGAGTTCCGGACCCCGTCGGGCGGCGGTGGGCCGCACACGCTGGTCATCAGCGACGATCAGCGCACCCTCTGGTTCACCCTGCAGACCGGGAACAGGATCGCGAGCCTCGACACGCAGAGCGGGCGGATCACCGAGTACCCGACCTCGGGAGGACCCTACGGCATCGGGCTCGACCGTGCCGGCAACGTCTGGTTCTGCCGCATGGGGGACGACCGGATGGGCAGGCTCGACCCGCGCACGGGAACGCTGGGAGAAGTCGCTACGGGCCCCGGATCACGTCCGCGGCGCATGGCGGTCGATGGCGAGGGCATGCTGTGGGTGACCCTGTTCGGCACCGGCCGGCTGGCGAAGATCGATCCGGTGGCGATGCGGGTCGTGAAGACCTGGCCGCTGCCCGCCGGCAACGCCGGTGCCTACGCGGTCACCGTGGACGGCGCGGACATCGTCTTCGTCAACGAGATCGAGACCGACACGGTGGTGCGCTTCGAGCCGCGGACCGGGCGGATGCAGGTGGTGCCACTCGCCTCGGGCGGCGCCGGGATCCGCAAGATGGTCGTCGATGCGAGCGGGCGCCTGTGGTACATGGGCAGCCACAACGGGCGGCTCGGCGTCATCGAGTGACGCCGGCGCCGACGGTCCTCAGCGTTCCGTCGGCGCGCGCGTATGCACCATCACGGTCGGTTCCTGCGCCGCCGGATCGTCGTCGTAGAGCGTGAACTTCATGCCGACGTCGCCGACATCGACCAGATCGCCCTCGTGGATGTCGGCCTGCTTCACCTTCTTGTCGTTCACGAACACCCCGTTCAGCGAGTCGAGGTCGACGATCGAGAAGGTGCCGTCGTGGCGGCGGTGGATCTCGGCGTGCTGGCGCGAGATCGAATGGTCGTCGACGACGAGATCGTTGTTGCGGCCGCGGCCGATGCGCCAGGGCGATGCGAGGATCGGCATGCGGCCCGCCGGATCGTCCTTGCGGACGAGGTAGGCGAACGGCTTGCCGCTGACGATGGCCGGTGGAGGCGCCGACGCAGTGGCCTGCCGGCGCCACATGCGCCCGAAGATGGCCAGCGCGATCAGCACCAGCAGCAGGAAGGCGGCCGGCGTGCCGTACCACAGCCAGGTATCGATGGTGCTGCGCGGCGGCGGGGATACCGGACCGCGCGCCACCGGGGCCTGCACGGGCGCGGCGGCCTGAACCACCATCACCGGCGCCAGCGGTGCCGTCGGCAGGCTGACGGGCATCTCCACGGACGCCGTCCCGGCCGGCCCGCGCAGCGTGAGGACGGCCTGGCGGGCGCCCGTGCGGCCGCCATCGATGGCCCCCTGCAGATCGACCTCGAAGCGGCCGCCCAGCCCGATGCCGGCGAACGGCGCGGCCAGGAACTCCTCGGGCAGCGAATGGTCGGCCGCAGCCTCGACATAGCGGCCGCCGGTGTCTTCGGCCAGGCGGCGCAGCGTCTGCAGGGCCACCGAGCGCGCGACGTCGCGCGCGTACCCCAGGCCGACGATCACGACGTCGTGCTCGAGGGCGGCCTCGACCGCGTCCTCGTGGCGATAGGCGAAGTCCTCGGCCTGCCCGTCGGAGAACACGTACAGCGCCCGCAGCGGCGCCGGATCGGCCGCCAGCAGCCGCACCGCCTCGAGCGTGTTGCGGTACAGCTCGGTGGTCATGCCGACGGCCCGCAGGCCGTCGGCGGCGGCGCGGATCGCGTCGGCGGGACTGCCGGGCACCGCGAGCACGTGGGGGTTGGTGTCGAACCGCGCGAGGCCGAGCCGCAGGTCCGGGCCGGCTGCGTCGGCGAGGCGTCCGATTTGACTGGCGTTCGCGGTGACCACATCCTGCCGCCCCGGGTCGCTCGTGTCGACCAGCAGGAGTGCCACCGCGCCGGTCGTCGTCCCGGTGCGCGTGACGGGCAGGGGGGTGTTGCCGAGCTGCGCCTCGATCGCATCGAGGTCCGCGGGACCGCGCACCCGGTAACTGCACGACAGGCGCTCGGCGGCCGGCTGCAGGCAGCGCACGACCGCCAGATCGGTGACGGCGCTGACCGCGGCAGCCCCGGCCGGGCCGCCGGCAAGGAGTAGCGCCGCCGCCACCTGTGCCGCGCGCCGGTCGGCCTGTCGACGGCGGGTCGTCATCGTCTGCTTATAGAGGCCGCCGCGAGGGCCGTCAACGCCCGGCGGGTCATTGCCCGTCGACCGCGAAATCGACGATTTCCCGCAGCAGCGCGTTCATTTCCAGTGCGAACTCCACCACCCGCGGATCGGGATGGGTTCCGGGCAGCAGGACCGCGGTGACCACGGTGTCCGCGCCGTCCTGGTGGACGGCGATCCGGCAGGGCATCTGCGCCACGTACGCCAGGTCGAGCAGCAGCACGGTGCGGGCGCGCTCGAGGCTGCAGAAGTGAATCACCTCGACCTCGGGGAAGTCCTCGTAGCCGCGCTCGCGCAGGCCCTTGCCGATCGAGTTCTCGCCGGTGATCCGGAAGTTGCGCTCGGTGATCGCGAACTTCAGGTCGAACACCACGTCGGCGAACGCCCCGGGCGACCGGCGCACGTAGTAGCCCGGGTCGGCGCCGTCCGCCGCTGCCGGGACGTACGGGGCGAGCAGGGCGAGCAGGGCGAGCAGGGCGAGCAGGGCGAGCAGGGCGGGCAGCCACGGCCAGGCGGCACGCGTGGCTGGCGCCCGGCTCATTCGGCGATCACCACCACGGTGCCGACCGTGACGTAGCGGCGCAGGTCCTCGATGTCGTCGTTGTCGAGGGCGATGCAGCCCTCGGTCCAGTCGACCTTGTCGTGCAGGCGCCGCTGCTCCGCGGTCGCGTCGCCCAGCCCGTGGATGCCGATGAGGCCGCCCAGCCGCGTGTTCTGGGGCGGCACGCGCCCGGTCCGCAGCGCCGTGATGATGCGGTCGAAGTCCGCGCGGGTAATGACCTCGTTCTTCAGCCCGTAGAACGCGTCCTTGAGGTTCGGGTAGTTCAGGTGCATGAAGAATGCGAAGCGGCTGCCGTCGTTGAACCGCACGATGCGATAGCGGCCGGTGGGCGTGCGGTTGTCGCCGGTCGACTGCTTGTCGCCCCGGCCGCCGCGTCCGGTGGCGATCTTGTAGCGGCGCTCGACCTTGGGGCCGTTCTTGACCAGCAGTTCGCGCCGGGACTTGCTGACCTCCAGTTCCCAGCCGGCGGCGGCGGGAGCAGGGCCGGCGCCGAGCGCAACGGCGAGACAGGCGACGAGCAGGGCGCTTCGGGCGCGGGCGGTCCGCACGCTTTCCGGCATGGTCGATGCCCGCGCCCGGGCGCGGGGGCAGGTCTCTCCTGTGGCGGGGCCCGCGCCCATCCGGGCGAGAGCCCTGTGTTAAGCTTCGACGCATCATTCTAGTCGCTCGCGCACCGCCCCGACCAGAGATTCCGCCCTCGCCGCGCACGCCTCATGCAGCCGTCCACAGAGCGCTATACCGCCGTCGCCATCGCCCTCCACTGGAGCATCGCGCTGCTGGTCGCTTTCCTGCTCGGATGGGGCTGGTACATGGTGGACATTCCGCGCGGACCGGAGCGGGGTGCGGCCTTCGCCCTGCACAAGTCGCTCGGCATCACCGTGTTCGTGCTGATGCTCGCCCGCATCGCCTGGCGCCTGACCCATCCGCCGCCGCCGCTGCCGCCGGGCATGGCCCGCTGGCAGCGCAGCGCCGCGGGCGCGACCCACCTGCTGTTCTACGTGCTCCTGCTCGTGCATCCCCTGTGCGGCTACCTGTCGTCGTCGTTCAGCGGCTACTCGACCAGTTTCTACGGCATCCCGTTGCCCGACTGGGGCGCCCACGATCCGCCGCTCAACGAGTTCTTCACCGAACTGCACGTGCTCGGCGCGGTCGCGCTGTGCGTCGCCATCTCGGCGCACGTGCTCGGCGCGCTCAAGCACCTGCTGACGCCCGGGGACAGTGTCGCGCAGCGGATGTGGCCGTTCGGGAAGTGAACCGTGCGGCATGAGCCGCAGGCGCGCGACCCCGAGCTTCCGGTTCAGCCCGCGCGCCCGGCTTCCCGGGGGCCCCGCCCCACCTCCCTGCGCAGCCTGCTGCTGTTCTACGAACTCGCCTTCCTGCTGCTGGTCGTGGTGACGGGCGCGCTGGGGGGCAC
>CAYOJP010000182.1:0-2593 GCA_964404305.1 uncultured Gammaproteobacteria bacterium | reverse complement strand
TCTACGAACTCGCCTTCCTGCTGCTGGTCGTGGTGACGGGCGCGCTGGGGGGCACCTGGGCCTATGTCTGGCAGCGCTCCAGTGCCGAGTCGCTGCGAATCAACCGGCTGTACCACGCCGCGCAGCAGATCCGGGGCGACCTGTTCCGCCAGATCAAGGACGTCTACCTCGCGCGCCTGCTCGAGGAGTCGACCGCGCTGCGGACCTACACGGACTACTCGCGCCGGATCGACGACCACTTCAACGATCTGCGACGCAACACCCGCTCGCGCGACGAGGCCGAGGCGGTGCAGGCCATGCAGCAGGCCTACCGCGTGATGCAGCAGGACATGAACAAGGCCTTCGCCGATCCCTACCTCATCGATCGGGTGGCCCGGGTGCGCATCCTCGAGCCGGCGCAGGAGAAGAACTTCGTGGCTGCCTACGAGGAGGTCCACCGGCGCTTCGAGGCTCTCGTCACCGGCCGCAGCCGCGAGCTGGAGGTCGAACTGGCGCGCTGGACGCGCATCGCGCCGGTGGCCATCCCGCTGCCGATCCTGCTCGCCATCGTCCTGCTGGCGGTCTCCCGCCGCAGCGTCCAGCGCGGCTTCGTCGCGCCGATGGCCGGGCTGGTGGCCGGCGCGTCGCGCCTGAGCAGCGGGGGGCCGGGCGCCCGCCTCGCCGAGGACGGCGTCGCCGAGGTCGCCGAGCTGGCGCGGACCATGAACACGATGGCCGCCGAACTCGCCGCCAGCCAGGAGGCGCTCGTGGACAAGGAGAAGCAGGCGGCGCTCGGCTCGCTGGTGCCGGTGGTGGCCCACAACATCCGCAATCCGCTCGCGGCCATCCGCGCGAGCGCGCAGCTGATCGACGCGTCGGCGACCGGCGAAGACCTGGCCGAGAGCCGTCGCGACATCATCGAGACCGTCGACCGGCTCGGGCGCTGGGTCACGGCGCTGGTATCCTACCTGCATCCGCTGAAGCCGCACCCGGTGCGCGTGCGCCCCGAGGCGATCGCCGAGGCGGCCCTGCGTTTGCTGGCGCCCCGGCTCGCGGACAAGACTGTGCGGGTCGAGCGCGCGTATGCTGCTGATGCGGGCGAGGTCATGGCGGATGCCGATCTGATGGAGCAGGCGGTCTACGGACTGCTGTCGAACGCAGTCGACGCCTCGCCCGACGGCGCGACGCTGCGCGTGGAGATCGCTGCCGCTGGCAATGCCGTGACGCTCGCAATCGTCGACGCCGGTCCGGGCATGCCGTTCCAGCCCGATCCGCGCGAACTCTCCCCGGGACCGAGCACTAAGCGCTTCGGGACCGGCCTCGGCATCCCGGTGGCCTACAAGGTCTGTCGCGCCCACGGCTGGCAGCTGGAGTTCCTGCCCGGGCCGGACGGCGGCACCCGGGTCGTCATCTCCGCCCCGGTCGCGCCATGACCGCTGCGGACGAGCGCATCCTCGGCGCGGCGGCGCCGGCCCCCCGGGCGGCCCCCCGGCTGCTGGTGGTGGAGGACGAACCGCTGTTCGCCAAGGCGGTGTGCAAGCGCCTGGAGCGCGCCGGCTACCGCTGCGAGCACGCCGCGAACCTCGCGGCCGCGCGCGCGGCCTGCGACCAGGCGGCACCGGACCTGATCCTCCTCGACATGCGCCTGCCCGACGGGTCGGGCCTCGACTTCCTCGCCGGGCTGCGCAGCGGACCCGCGCCCGCGGTGCCGGTCATCGTGCTCACCGCCTACGGCGAGCTGGAGGACGCGGTCACGGCCATGAAGCTTGCCGCCTCCGATTACCTGAAGAAGCCGATCGACCTCGACGAACTGCTGCTGAACGTCGACAAGGTGCTCGCCTCGGCGGGGGTGCAGCGCAAGCTGGCCTATTCGCGCACGCGCGAGCGCGCGAGCGGGGACGAGATCGTCTTCCTCGGCGACGACCCCGGCGTGCGGGAGGTGCGCGGGCAGGCGACCCGCATCGGTGCGCTGCTGCAGAACCCGGACGTGATTCCGCCGACCGTGCTGATCCTCGGGGAGACCGGGACCGGCAAGGATCTCGCGGCCCGCATGCTGCACCGCGCCAGCGCCCGCCGCGACCGGCCGTTCGTGCACGTCGACTGCGCCGCGTTGCCCAAGGACCTCATCGAGGCCGAGCTGTTCGGTCACGAGAAGGGCGCGTTCACGAACGCCGTGGCCGAACGCACAGGACTCATCGAGGCGGCGGAGGATGGCACGGTGTTCCTCGACGAGATCGCCGAGCTGCCCTCCGAACTGCAGACCAAGCTGCTCGCGGTGCTCGAGCGCCGCATGCTGCGCCGCGTCGGCAGCTCGCAGGAGCGGGCGACCGCGGCGTGGTTCATCGCCGCGACGAACCGCGACGTGCAGGCGATGGTCGCCGAGGGGCGGCTGCGCTCGGACCTGTACTTCCGCCTGAACGTGCTGACGCTGTCGATGCCGCCGCTGCGGGAGCGCGGCGCGGACGTGCTGCTGCTCGCCGCGCATTTTGCCGCCCAGACGGCCCGGCGCTATAGTCTGCCCAGCCCCGATCTCGATGCCGGCGCGCGCGCCGCGCTGCTGGGCTACCACTGGCCCGGCAACGTGCGGGAACTGCGCCACGTGATGGAGCGCGCG
>CAYOJP010000181.1:0-7386 GCA_964404305.1 uncultured Gammaproteobacteria bacterium | reverse complement strand
GAACGTTCCTGTAGGAGCGGGCTTGCCCGCGATGGCCCTCCCCGAGGTTGGCGCCAGCCCTGTCGCGGCTGAAGCCGCTCCTGCAGGAGTGCTGCTCAGGCGTCGAACGAACGTTCCTGTAGGAGCGGGCTTGCCCGCGATGGCCTTTTCCCGGGCGGCAGCCGGCGCTATCGCGGTTCTGTTCGAGCGTCGGTGCGCCGATCGCCGTCACGCCTGCAACTCCGCCAGTTCCGCCGCCAGCAGCTTGCGATCGATCTTGCCGTTCGGCGTATGGGGCAGGTGGTCGCGCACGAGCACGGTCGCGGGGACCATGTAATTGGGCAGGTGCTGGCGGCAGGCTTCGAGAAGCCGGTCGACGTCGAGATCGACGCCCGCCAGCGGCGAGACGACGGCCACGATGCTCTGTCCGAGCGTTTCGTGCGCGACGCCGACGGCGGCAGCCTCGGTGACGAGCCCGGTCCCGTAGAGCGCTTCCTCGACCTCCTCCGGACTCACGCGGTAGCCGGAGGTCTTGAGCATGCCGTCCGTGCGTCCGACGAAGTACAGGTAGCCGTCCTCGTCCATGCGCACGGTGTCGCCGGACCAGACCGCGAGTTCGGTCGTCGGGATGCCGGCGAGCGGGTTCGGCACGGGCCGGAAGCGCTCGGCGGTGCGCTCCGGATCATTCCAGTAGCCGAGCGTCACCAGTGCGCCCCGGTGCACGAGCTCGCCGGGTTCGTTCGGTCCGCACGGCTGTCCCTGGGCATTCACGACCAGGATCTCGGCGTTCGGGATCGCCCTGCCGATGGACCCCTGCCGCTCGTCGATCTTCTCGGGCGGCAGGTAGGTCGAGCGAAACGCTTCGGTCAGTCCGTACATGAGGAACGGGCGGGTGCCCGGGAGTTTCTCGCGCAGGGTCCGCAGCGTGTTCTCCGGCATGTGCCCGCCGGAGTTGGTGATGTAGCGCAGGGATGCGACCGCAGCGGGCGGCCAGTCGAGGGGCGCGAGCTGCGCCCACAGGGGCGGCACCGCGCCGAGGCCCGTGATGCGGTGCCTGGCCACCGCGCGCACGACGTCGCGCGGCAGCAGGTAGTCCATCAGCACGCACGTGGCGCCGTGGAGGAGCGACGAGGTGAGCTGGTTCAGTCCGTAGTCGAAGCTGAAGGGCAGGACCGCAAGCAGCCGGTCGTCGCCGCCGATCCCGAGGTACTCGGAGACGCTGCGCGCGCCGGTCACGATGTTCCGGTGCGAGATGATCACCCCCTTCGGCCGCCCGGTGCTGCCGGACGTGTAGAGGATGGCGACCATGTCGTGGTCCACCGTCGGGCCGGGCGGCACGCCAGCCTCGCCGTGGTGGGCGAGCAGGGTGTCCCACGCGCACCAGCGCGGCGGCAGCTCGGTCCCGGGCGGGAGCCGGCCGGTCACGACGACCTGGGAGATGCTCGGGCAGTCGGCCAGCACGTCGTGCAGCAGCTGCGCCCGTTCCAGGCTCGTGACGATGACCTTGACGTCGCAGTCCCGGACGATATGGCGTACCTGGTCCGGCTTCAACAGGCTGTTGATCGGTACGAACACGGCGTCGGCGACGCTCGCCGCGAGCATCGCGACCACGGTTTCCTGCTGCTTCGGCAGCCAGATGCCGATACGGTCATGACGGCCGGCGCCCAGGGCCCGGAACCCGGCGGCGGCCCGGCGGGTCAGTGCGGCCAGGGTCCGGTAATCGAGGCTGCCCTGGCCGTCGTGAACGATGGCGGGGTGGCCCGGAACGCGGGCGGCGCTGTCGAACAGCAGGTGATGCAGGAGGTCGGCCATGTCGATTCGGCGCAGTGGGATCCGTGCGGCAGTCGCAGCCGCCGCACATTGTAACGGAGGCCGGTCGTGGCGCTGGTAGAATCCGTGTCATGAATCGTCGCCTACCCGCCGCAGACACCAGCCGTCATCGGTACGCCGGCGCCGGGCCGCTCGCCGCGGCGGTGCTCGCCGCGTTCCTCGGCTGCGGCGCGGTGGCCGCGGCGGATAGCGATCCTGCCGCGGCGGCCCGTTACTACGAGCAAGGTCGCAGCCTGTTCGATCAGGACGACCTCGAGACCGCGATCATCCAGCTCAAGAACGCCACCGCCGAGGATCCCACCCTGGTCTCGGCGCACGTGCTGCTGGCAGAGGCCTACATCCGGCAGGGCAACGGCATCACGGCCGAGTACGAACTGCGCCTGGCGCAGGAGCACGGCGCCGACCGGGCGCTGGTCGTGCCGCTGCTGGCGCAGGCGTACCTGCAGCAGTTCAAGTACGTGGAGCTGCTGCAGGAGCTGAAGGCCGACGGCCTGCCGCCCGACGCGAGGACGGAGGTGCTGCTCAACCGCGCCCAGGCGCATCTCGAGTTCGGGGAACTGGAGCGCGCCGACCAGACGTTCATCGAGGCCGCCGCGCTGCTGCCCGACAACCCGCGACCGATCATCGGGCGGGCGATGGCAGCCATGCGGCGCGGCGATCTCGAAGCCGCCATGACGCTCATCGACGGCGCCATCGCGCTCGATGCGAAGGCTGCGGAAGCGTTGAACGTGAAGGCGTCGGTCCTGCACGTGCAGGGGCGGCTGGAGGACGCGCTCGCGACCTACGCCCAGGTGCTGGAGATCGAGCCCGCGCACCGCGAAGCGCGGATCGCCCGGGTCGGGCTGCTGCTCGACCTGGGGCGTGATCGGGAGACGACGCAGGATCTCGTGTACCTCGCCGATCGCTATCCCAACGACCCGCGCGCGGCCTACCTGCGCGCGATGAAGCTTACGCGCGCGGGCGATGCCGCGGGAGCCCGTTCGCACCTCGCCGAGGCGGCGGTCGAGCTCGATTCCTACCGCGCGACACTGATGAACGGCAACCAGCAGCTCCTGATGCTGGCCGGCGTGGTCAACTACAGCCTGGGCCAGTTCCAGGCCGCGGCCGAGTACCTGGAGCGCTACGTCCAGCGGTTCCCGTCCGGGGTCGGCGCGCGCAAGCTCCTCGGCGCGATACTCGTGGCGCGCAAGGAAATCGACAAGGCGCTTAACGTCCTCATCCCGGCGCAGGCGAGCGCGCCGCAGGACCCCCAGCTCCTGTCGCTGCTGGCCGGTGCGTGGATGGCCAAGGGCCGCCACGACAAGGCGGCCACGCTGCTGGAGGAGGCGGCGAAGCTGCCCGGCGCGGATGCGCAGGTACGCACGCAGCTCGCCCACAGCCGCCTCACCCGCGGCGACGTCGAAGGCGCTCTGCAGGTGCTCGACGAGGTCCTGGAGCGGGATCCGCGGTCGGAGAACGCGGCCATGCTGCTGGCCACCGTGCAACTGCGGCGGCGCAACTACGACGAGGCGATGGCGGTCGCCAGGGGGCTGCTGGCGCAGGATCCTGACAATCTCACGCTGCTGAACCTGGTGGCGACCGCGCAGGCCGGCAAGGGCGAACGCGACCTGGCGCGGCGGGGCTATGCCGCGGTGCTCGAGAAGGACCCGCAGTTCGCGCCCGCGCGCATCAACCTCGCCAAGCTCGACCTGCAGGAACGCAACTACGACGGCGCGCGCGAGCGGCTGCAGGCGGTGCTGAAGGACAATCCGACCGATCAGCAGGCCTTCATCGAACTCGCGCGCGTGGAGCAGAGGGCCGGCAACCTGCGCGCGGCCATCGAATGGCTGGAGAAGGCGCGGGTCGCCGACACGCAGGCCATTCCGTCACGCCTGCTGCTGGTCGATCTGCTGCTGCAGGCGAACGAACTCGAGCGCGCGCTGCGGGCGGCCGAGGAGGCGAGTTCGCGCGCCCCCGAGGATCTCACCGCGCTCGAGATGCTGGCGCGGGTGCAGATCACGCGCGGGGACAAGGAACTCGCTCGGGTTACGGCCCGGCGCATGGCCGACGTGGCGGCGTTCGAGCCGCGCTGGCTGCAGCGCGCAGCGGAACTGCTGTTCCGTGTCGGGGCGATTGGCGATGCGCGCTACACGCTCGACAAGGCGATTCAGGGCGACCCCGAGTTCCTGCCGGCCCGGATCGCTCGCACCGAACTGTACCTGCGGGACGGTGAACTGGAAGAGGCGGCGAAGGCCGTCGCCCACATCCGCGAGCACTGGCCCGACTCGGCCGTCGGGCCACGCCTGGCCGGCGACCTCGCCCTGCAGCGTGGCGACACCGCGCGGGCGGTGGAACATTACCGCGAGGCCTTCGCCGGCGACCGCTCCACCTCCGCCATCGTGCGCCTCGCCCGGGCACTGGTGGCGGCGGGTCGCGCCGAGGCGGCGGTGGACGAACTGCGGACCTGGACCGGCAGCCACCCCGACGACCTCGCGGTCCGCCATGCGCTGGCCGAGAGCCTGGCTGCGAACGGCAACCGGGACGGTGCGCGGCTGGAGTACGAGATCATCGTCGAGCAAACGCCGAAGGACGTGCGTGCGCTGAACAACCTCGCGTGGCTGTACGAATCGGCCGGCGACCCCCGCTCCGAGGAAATCGCCCGCCGGGCCCATGCCCTGGCCGGTAACGACGGTGACGTCCAGGACACGCTGGGCTGGATCCTGGTGCGGCGCGGCAAGGCGCAGGAAGGCCTGCGGCACCTGCGCGATGCCCGCGCCCGCAACGCCCAGTCGTATTCCATCCGCCTGCACATCGCCCAGGCACTGGACGCCCTCGGCCGACCCGACGAAGCCCGCAAGGAGATCGAAGCGCTGCTGGCGGTCGAAACGGAGTTCGAGGGGGTCGAGGAAGCCCGGGCGCTGCAGCGGAAGCTCGCGAACTGACCGATGTCCGTACTTTTTACAGTCGTGCCGCCCGCGCCACACCCGCTGCCCGGCGGCAGCGACGAACGGGAATTGCCCGGCTGGCCGGGAAATCTGGGCTGCGAGGGTTTCGGGAGCCGCCCGGCACGACAGGCCCGAGGCCGCAGGGATGCGACCCAGGGTGTTCGGGGCCTTTACACTTTTCGGGAAATGACGACGGAGTGCCTTGGGCCACGATCTCCAACTCATTGATAATCATGAATGTGAGACGGATGGCACCACACTTGCTACTAACGAAGGCAGTCAGCGTGAGCCCGATGAAATCGGTGTCACATCTGCCTGGTCCCGGTGCCGGCAGAGGAACCCAATGAGGTGTGCCAGTGGGCAAGAAAATAATTAAATCAATCGCTTGGATGGCAGCTGCGGGCGCGGCGCTGACGCTGTCCCCGGCGGCGTTCGCCGATCTCAAGTGGACGTTCACGGGTAGCGGCCAGCAGGTTTTGCCGACGCAGCAGTTCAACGGCCAGGTCATCTCGGGCAGCGATCCCGCCACCAATGTGACGGTCTCAGCATGGGCCGATACCGGCGCGGGCAGTGACCCCAACAAGAAGCTGTACCAGGGGAACGCCTTCCGCTGGGACGGCCTCGGCGTGCAGTGGAAGTCGCCGGGCGGCGGCCTGGAGAACTCGGCATCGCCGCACCACGCGATGGACAACTGCAAGTCCAACGTCACCGACTGCTCGAACGAGGTCACGCCCGACGGGGACAACTACTACCCCGAGGAATTCCTGCTGTTCTCGTTCTCGAACGACGTGGTGCTGAAGGAGGTCGGCATCGGCTGGTACAGCTACGATTCCGACATCTCGCTGCTGGCCTGGACCGGCGCCGGCACGCCCGACCTGACGCAGAACAGCTACAGCGCGGGCAACGCCGACAGCCTCGTGAACAACGGCTGGACGTTCGTCGGTCATTACAGCAACCTGCACGACTGCGACACCTTCGACGGGGCGGCCTCGGGCTGCAGCGCGACGCAGAACGACGCGGCCCGCGTGAACACGGGCGACAACTCGCTGGGCAACGGCTGGAGCGGCAATTCGGCGACGGTCATCTCGTCGAGCTACTGGCTGGTGGGCGCGTACAACTCGCGCGTCAACAGCACGAACCCGGGCTGGACCAACGACAACGACTTCATCAAGCTCGTGTCGCTGAGCGGTCACGTCGCGCCCCCGCCGCCCCCGGACATCCCCACGCCGGCGCCGCTGGCACTGATGGTACTCGCCGGGCTGGCCGGGCCGCTGCGCCGGAGACTGCGTCGCAGTCGCACCTGAGTCCGCACCGAGGTTGCTGCATGGCCGGCCGCGCCCCCGCAAGGGGGCGCAGTCGTTTCCGGGTAACCGCGCGCACCCGCGCCCATGACGCCCGGTCGGCGCGGCGCCGGGGCGGAGGCAGGTGCTACCATGCGGCGCCGCGGGCCATCCCGGCAGGTGAAATGAGGATTCCATGAGTGTCTGTCCCGCGCGGGTCGCACGGGCGGCGGATCGCAGCCCTTGGCGAGCGGTGCTCATGACCGCCTTGCTGTGGCTGCCGGCGGGGTTCGTCGCGGTCGCGGGCGAGCCGGCCGGCGAGGCCCGTTGCGAGGCGGCGCGCCGCCATCTCGCGGGCGGGGACATCCCCAGTGCCATCATCGAATTCCGCAACTGCGTGCAGGCCGATCCGGACA
This sequence comes from uncultured Gammaproteobacteria bacterium, assembly GCA_964404305.1. Lineage (GTDB taxonomy): Bacteria > Pseudomonadota > Gammaproteobacteria > JADZEE01 > JADZEE01 > CAYOJP01. Next base: position 957 of record CAYOJP010000181.1, on the reverse strand, counting down.
ACCTGCCGGGCCGCCTCGACCTCGGCAGGGCCTATCTCGCGCAGGGCAACGGGGCCGCCGCGGAAACCGAGTTGAAGCGCGCCCGCGAGTTCGGCGCCGACGCCGAACTCGTGCTCGTGCCGCTGGCGGAGGCGTATCTGAAGCAGGGCAAGTTCCGCGCGCTGGCGGACGAACTCCGGCCCGATCCCCGCATGACCGGCGGGCGGCGGGCGGAATTGCTCGTGCTCCGCGGCAAGGCCCTGGTCGAAACCAACCGGCTCGCGGACGCCGACGCGGAGTTCATCGCCGCGGCCGAACTGGCGCCCGACTCGCCGGCGCCGCTCCTCGGCCAGGCCGCGGTCGCCCTGCGCCAGGGCCTGCTCCCGGCGGCCGAAGACGCCGCGCGCCGGGCGCTGGCGCTTGCGGAGACCGACGCCGAATCGTGGTACGTGCTGGGGCAGATCCAGCAGGCGAAGCGTGCGCTGGTGGAGGCGCTGGAGAGCTATTCGAGGGCGTTGGAACTGGCCCCCGGGCACGTCCCGGCGCGCCTCGGCAGGGCCGCGCTGCTGGTGGATCTGGGGCGCGCGCCGGAAGCGCTGGCGGACCTCGACCGGGTGACCGCGGACGAGCCCGAGTCGCTGGAGACGGCGCTGCTGAAAGCGATGACGCTGCAGCGGTTGGGGGACGTCGAGGGCGCACGCAAGGCAATCCTCGGTGCGGAAATCATCGTCGCCCGGCTGTCGCCCGACGCGTTGCGCGACAACGGCCCGGCGCTGCTGGTGTCGGGCGCGATCGAGCTGTCCCGCGGCAACGCCGAACTCGCTGCCACGCGGTTGCGTCGCTACCTGCAGCTCTACCCGCGCCACCTCGGCGCGAGCAAGATGCTGGCGAACGCGCAGCTGCGCAAGGGCGACGCGGCGGCCGCCATCGTCACGCTGCGGCCGATGCTGGCGCTCGCACCGCAGGATGCGGGCCTGC
>CAYOJP010000180.1:0-7435 GCA_964404305.1 uncultured Gammaproteobacteria bacterium | reverse complement strand
GCTACGCCGGCAGCGCCAGCAGTTCGCCCAGGTGCTTGTCGACCTGCGCCATCCACGCCGGGTCCAGGCCGTTCAGCACCAGGTGCCCGCAGGGGGTCTTCAGCACGCGCAGTTCGGCATTCGGGGTGAGCCTGCACTCCGCCTCGCAGTCGCGGGGCGGGAAGAACATGTCCTCGTCGATGGGCATGACGAAGGTCCTGGCCTTGATGCGGCCGAGCGCGGCGGCCAGATCGCCGCCGGTGTGGCGGCTGACGTCGCCGTGCTGCCACTTCCAGCCCATGCACAGCAGGTCGTTGGCGTCCATCGGCAGGAAGTAGGCTTCGAGGAAGCCGGTCATGAAGTCCTCGACCGAGGTGAAGCCGAACCCGCGCCAGACGCCCTGCTGGTAGAACTCCGTCGAGAAGCCCATCACCGACCACAGCTTGGCGTGGCGGCGCAGGCCGATGTGCACGTCCGATGACTGCGCGTACCAGCCGCCGTTCCACGCCGGATCGGAGGTGATGGCATCGTTCAGCGTGGCGGTGTAGAGGAAGTCGTGATCGGTGTTGCGCGCGGTGCCGGCGATGGGCGCGGCGCGCGCGACCATGTCGGGGTAGCGCACCGCCCATTCCCAGGTCTGCTGCGCGCCCATCGAGCCGCCGGTGACGAGGGCGAGGCGCGTGATGCCGAACTTCTCCGTGACCAGCCTGTGCTGCGCGCGCACGTCGTCGCCGATGCGCACGCGCGGAAAGCGCGCGCGGTCGAACGGCGGCGGGGTGTTCGAGGGCGAACTCGACAGCCCGTTGCCAATCTGGTTGACGACGATGATGAACCACTTGTCCGGGTCCAGGGCGCGGCCCTTGCCGATGTAGGCGACCTCGAAGATCTTGCTGGTGCCCGAGAACCAGGTCGGCACGAGGATCGCGTTGTCCTTCTTCGCGTTGAGGGTGCCGTGCGTGGCGTAGGCGAGCTTGCAGCCGCGGATCGTGCCTCCCTCCTCGAGCGCGAAGTCGCCGAGGTCGTACAGTTCGTAGGGGCCGTGCACGGCCTGGTTGTAGTACGGATGGTCGCTCATGGTCTCCCCGCTCCCCCTCGCTGGCGGCGCCGCCTGCCGGCGCCTGCGAGCATTCTAGATAGCGCAGCGGAATCGTGCTGCACCTGACATCGGAAAACCGTGGCACCCCCGACGGCGACCGATGCTTGCCCTGCGCCCCCGCGCGTCGCCGCGCCCACGCATGAGCGGCGGGCGGTTCAAGTCCGGCCGGCCGCGACCGCTAAGGAAGCATCGGCCCCGCCGCATGAGGTACCACCCATGAGCAGTTCCACTGCCACCCGACTGGCCGACGACTGGGCCCCCGGGATGCGTACCAACACGATCATCGTGATGCTCGCGCTGGCCTGGCTGGGCGTGGTGTCGGCGGGCAAGCTGGAGAAGAGCCTGACCGTCAGCGGCTGGCAGGCAGTCCCGGCCGCGGTGCTCGAGTCCCGGAAAGCCGGCGGCGGCCGCAGCGGCTACTACCCGCGCATCCGCTACCGCTACGAGGTGCGGGGCGTCGCCTACGTATCGGACGATCTCGACGCCGGCGTGTGGTCGCGTCCGTCCGTGGAGACCGTGCTGGCCCGCTACCCGGCGGGCGCGACCGTCACGGCGTACGTCAACCCGTTGCGCCCCTCCGAGGCGGTGCTGCAGCGCGAGGCGGCACCGCTCGGCAACCTCCTGCTGATGGCGCTGGGGCTCGGTGGCGCGGCGGCCCTGTTCTGGTACCGGTTCATCAAGCGCCACCCCGATGCGCCCGACCCGCGGCGTGGCCGGGGCCACTGGCGCTGAGCGCCCGGGATCTGCGAGCCGCGGTGAGAGCGATCGAGTGACCGGGTGGGGGCCGCGGCAGCGGGCCTGAGTCCGCAGGCCGGGCCGGCCCCGACCCGCGGGACGTTCCCGGGCGGGCGGCCGCTCCCGCGAGCAGCCTGGCGTGACCGCCAGCCCGGCGGCGCCGCGGCCTGTCCCGCGGAGTTCAGCGTCGGGCGCGCCAGGGCAGGATGCGCGTGAGCGTGTCGTCGCGGCGCAGGTAGTGGTGCCACAGCGCTGCCGCGGCGTGCAGCCCGACCAGCCAGTAGCCGAGCGTCCCGCCCAGTTCGTGGAGCTCCTCCACGGTCTTCGCCAGGTCCTCGTCCCTGCCGACCAGCGGCGGCAGTTCCAGGCCCCAGAACGGCACCGGCTTGCCCTCGGCACCGAGGATCAGCCAGCCGGCGAGCGGCATCGCCAGCATGAACAGGTACAGGGCCAGGTGCATGGCATGGCCGGCGGCGGCCTGCAGCCGCGCCGGGGCCGGCGTGATCGGCGGCACCGGCCCGAGCACCCGCGCGACCAGCCGCATCCACAGCAGCGCGAAGACCGTCAGCCCGAGCATGAAATGCCAGGCCTTCAGCCCCTCGCGGGGCGCGCTGCCCTTGGGGAAGAACTCGCGCAGCTCGATGCAGGCGTAAGCGGCGACGATCAGCACCAGCATCAGCCAGTGCAGCGCGATGGACAGCGAGCCGTAGCGCGCCGGGGGGGTGTTCGCGGTCATGGCGGGGCCTCCTGTCGCGGTCCGGCGGCCGGCCCGCCGCTCAAGCCGCCAAGCCAGCCTGCCACCGCTCCCTCGCGGCCGCCTTGATCTCAGGCAATCCCGCGGCGGCTTACTGGCCCATCAGGCTGCGAGTCTCCTTCTTGGCCTTCTTGGCCGCCTTCTTCTCCTTCATCGACAGCAGCGGCTTCTTCTTGCCTTCCTTCTTCCGGTCCTGGCCCTTGCTCATGTGGTCGGCTCCTGACGGTTGCGGGCGTGCCGGCGCCGCCCCGGGGCTCGGGGCGAAAGCTGCGGGCCGCCACCGGCAGGATACGCCGGTCGCGGCCCGCTTGTCCGCCGGCTCAGGCGGCCAGGAAGCTGTGCACCTTCGCGCTGAGCATTTCGAGCTGCTCGAGCGGCGGCTCGTGGCCGCAGTCCGGGATCATGAAGACCTCGGACCCGCCGATCGCCTTGCCGAAATCCCCGGCATACGCCGAGGAGATGAGCCTGTCGTGCTCGCCCCAGGCGATGAGCGTCGGCGCGCTGATGCGGTGGATGCGCTTCTTCAGGCCCTTGTCCGGGATCGGCCACACGATCTTGCCGGTGCAGCCCAGCGCCCAGACGAAGTTGAGCGTGGCCTCGTCGGCCTGCGCCTGGTCGGCCGGCGGCGTCAGCATGCGCTGCACCGGCGCCGGGTCGAGCCGGTGGAACAGCACCGCCGGCAGTTCCTGCGGGCTCACGCCGCACCAGGTCATCACCGTGTACGGATGGCTCTCCTTCCACAGCCCGATCGGGGAGATGAGCACGAGCTTGCGCACCCGGTTGCGGCGCTGCGCGGCGAGCTCGGCGGCGAGCATGCCGCCGAAGGAATGCCCCATCAGGAAAGCCGACTCCAGGCCCAGCCCGTCGAGGAGATCGTCATAGGCGAGCACCGCGTCCCAGATGTCGTCGATGTTGTCGATCGCCTCGGGCACGTCCGGGTAGCAGCCGGGGAACACCGGCGCGTACACGGTGTAGCGGGTGGCGAGCTCGTCGAGGAACTCGTCCCACATCAGGCCCGCCGCCGCGTGCAGGAATACCAGCGGCTCGCCCCTGCCCGCCACCTGCACGAACATCTCGAGCTTGCCGTTCAGTACCTTGATCTTGCGTGTCTCGACTTTCGTCGTCATGGCTTGCGCTTCCCCGATATCGTCATGCGGTGATCAGGCGGCCGCGGCCCTGGCCGCATCGTCCTGGCAGGCCTTGGGCCACCAGTGGTTGACCCAGCCCTCGTCGTCCCAGATGGGCTTCAGCGCGGGCAGCACGCCCTTGGCGATGCGCTCGATGTTCTGCATCGCCTGCTCGTGCGGCATCGAGCCGAACTGCGGCAGGAGCATGAGATTGCCCACGCGCAGGCGCTTGACGATGTCGGTGAGCCGCTCGCGCACCGTCGCGGCGCTGCCGACGACCGCGTACTCGTCGCGGTCGAAGTCCCGGAAGCTGCGCTCCTTGAGCGATTCGAGCGGCGGGAACGGCCGCTTGGTGAGCAGGAACTTCGTGCTCGTGTGCGTCATGTGCCCGGGCGGCAGGAACAGCGTTTCGGGCACGTGCAGCAGCTTGTGGTAGAAGTACTCCAGGTGCCTGCCGTACTCGCGCTCGGCCGCCTCGTCGGTCTCCGACACGCCCACCGGGATGAGGTAGCACATGCGGTACGGGTTGCGATCCTTGCCCGCCTCCTCGACCTTCTTCCAGTAGCCGTTGACGATCGTGCCGGCGCCCTTGGCGCCGAAGTAGGTGAGGTAGCAGTAGGCGCAGTCGTTCTCGACCACGTAGTCCCAGGTGCTGGGGCTGGCATTGCCGGGCACCCACATCGGCGGGTGCGGATCCTGGCGCGGCATCGGCCAGATGTTGACGTTCGGGAGCTGGTAGTACTTGCCGTTCCACGGGAAGGGCTCGTTCGCGGTCCACGCCCGCTTGATGAGCGCCACCGCCTCGCGGTAGCGCGCGCGGTGCTCCATCGGCGCGCCGCCGTAGCTGTAGGCGAAGTCCCCGCCCAGACCCACCGGGAAACCCGCGATCATGCGCCCCTCGCTGATGTGGTCGAGCATCGCGTACTCCTCGGCGACGCGGATCGGCGGGTCGAGGAACACCGCGGTCTCGCCGAGCTGGATGATCGCGGTCTTGGTGCCGCGCGTCAGGCGCGCCAGGATCGACCCCATCATGTTCGGGTTGACCATGAACCCGTAGGCGTTCTGGTGGTGCTCGTTGGTGCACACGCCGTCGAAGCCCATCTGGGCGCCGTAGGCGAGTTCGTCGAGCGTCTGGTTGTAGTAAGCCGACACCTTCCGCGGATCCGCGTTGCCCTTGTAGGGGAAGGTGAACCACGCCGACTTGTGCTTCTTCTCGAAGTCGTCGGGCAGGTCGCGGTAGGGCATCAGATGGAACATCGAGACTTTCATCGGGTCGTCTCCCTGGTCGGATGAAACGGGCACCGCTCCTCGGGGGGGGCGGGCCCGGCTGCCGTTCACGGCGGGAGGCAGGGCGGCGGGCGGCGACCTGCGCCGCGCGCGAAGTATCGACACCTGCTGCAGTTCCCCGTCCGGACCGGCCCGTCCGCTCGCCCTCGACTGCGGCGGCGGATCTCCTTGCTGCGGCGCTGGCGGGCGCGTCGCCGACACCAGCATAACGCCCACGCCCGTTCGTGCGGGGGGGGGCCTCGCCTGCGGTCGGTCGCCGTGCCGGGCGGTCCGCAGCCGAGCCCCCGGGTCACGCGCGCCGCGTGGGTCGTTCGGGGGGACCGCGAGCAACTCCCGCGCCAGAGCGCGGATGGCGGCGCCAACTCGCTGATCGGGTGTGGAAAGGCGCAACCCGCACCGGTGCTTGCGCAAAGCAGCATGAGACGCGGCCGGCGGTGGCTGGCGATTGCTTTCGAATGCGGGCGGAGATCGCGACCTTGGCGAGACGGAATAGAAACTATTTTGCATAATCGGCCCCAGTCGTCGCGCCGCGCCCGCTGGGCGATAGCGATTCATTTTCATTCCAGGCCCGGAGTCACGCCGATGCCCGCCCGACACCGCCCGCCGCGTCGCTCGCGCCCGCGCGTCGCGGGCCCCTCCGGCCCTGCCCCCGCGCGCGGCGTGTTCACGCGCTTCCCCGACGTCGGCGACATCGTGCGCAACCTGCGCTTCGAGCCCACCGCGGGCGGCATCTGGTTGTTCGACCAGCGCCTGATCCTCATGCACGTGACCGCGTTCGCCGAACAGCGGCGCGAGGTCATCGAGTCCCTCGGTCTCGACCGCGCGCGCGAGATGTTCACGCGCCTGGGCTGGTACGAAGGCATGACCGAGGCCGAGCTCGGCCGCCGCATCCTCACGCGCGAGGACCCGGCCGATGCGCTGGCCCTCGGCCCGCAGCTGCACCAGTTGAAGGGCTACGCCGGCATCGAGCCGCTGACGCTGGAGTTCGACGTCGGCCGCGGCGCCTGCCACGCCGATCTCATCTGGCACCAGACGGTGTCCTCGGAGGCGCAGATCGAACACTACGGCGTCGGTGCGACCACCGCCTGCTGGTGGGAAGTCGGCAAGGCGTCCGGCTACTTCAGCGCATTCATGGGCCGGCCGGTGCTGTTCCGCGAGATCGAATGCCGAGCCGCCGGCCATGCGCGCTGCCGCGGCGTCGGCCGGCCGCTGGAGGAATGGGACGACGTCGAGGAGGACCTGCGCTTCCTGCAGGTCGAGCCGTTCATGAACCGCCTCGGCCGGCGGCCCGGGCGGCGCGCGCGCGGCCGCGCGGCGGCTGTCCCGTTCGGCCGCAGCGGCGCGCAGCGCGCGGTCGCCGCCGGCGAGGTCGTCGGCGCCTCCGGCGGTTTCAACGCGGCGATGCACCTCGTGCGCAAGGTCGCGCCCACCGACAGCACCGTGCTGTTCCTCGGCGAGAGCGGGGTGGGCAAGGAGGTCTTCGCGCGCGCGCTGCACGCCATGAGCGGGCGCGCCGGCAAGCCCTTCGTCGCGGTCAACTGCGCGGCGATCCCCGCCGAGCTCGTGGAGGCGGAACTGTTCGGCGTGGAGATGGGCGCCTACACCGGCGCGACCGAGTCGCGCCCCGGCCGCTTCGAGCGCGCCGACCGCGGAACGCTGTTCCTCGACGAGATCGGCACTCTGTCCTACGCGGCGCAGGGCAAACTGCTGCGCGCCCTGCAGGACCTGGAGATCGAGCCGCTGGGCGCCACGCGCGCCCGTCACGTCGACGTGCGCCTCGTGGCCGCCACCAACCAGGACCTGCGGCAGGCGGTCGCCGCCGGCCGCTTCCGCGCCGACCTGTTCTACCGCCTGAACGTGTTTCCGGTGCGCGTGCCACCGCTGCGCGAGCGGCGTGCCGACATCCCGCTGCTCACCGAGACCTTCCTGCAGCGCCTGCGCGCCCGGCTGTCGAAGACGATCCCGGGCTTCACGACGCGGGCGATCGACGGACTGCTCGGCTACGCCTGGCCCGGCAACGTGCGCGAGCTGGAGAACATGCTCGAGCGCGCCGCGATCCTCGTGCCCGACGGCGAGCCGATCGACGCACCGCACCTGTTCGCCGGCGGCGAGCAGATCGAGCCGGCCTCGCTGTCGCTCAGCGCCGCCGGCGCGCTCACCGCGAGCGTCCGCGACGCGCTGCCGGGCTCGGTCGTCCCGGATCCCCGCGCGCAGCTCGTGGCCGAGGCGCTCGCCGACGGGCGCACGCTCGCCGACATCGTGCGCGGCCTGGAAGACGATCTCATCGCGCGCGCGGTGGAACGCGCGGGTGGCAATCTCTCGGCGGCCGGGCGCAGCCTGGGACTCAGTTACGGCCAGGTGGCCTACCGGCTGCGCAAGCGCGCACCGCCGGCAGCGCCCGGGGCCGGCTGATCGACCGCGCGACGACTGCGCTATGGTGGGCCGCCCCGCGCCGGA
>CAYOJP010000179.1:2732-7507 GCA_964404305.1 uncultured Gammaproteobacteria bacterium | reverse complement strand
GCTCAATCGTGCGGGCGCGCGATGTCCGTGACACCCGCCGGCAACGCGATCGACTTCACCGGCGCCGCGCGCGTGCTGGTGTTCGGCGGCATCGCGCTGCTGGCCACGGGCATGCTGTTCGGCGAGGTCTTCGCGATCTTCATCTCGCACGTGGCGAACGGCGAGATCCGCCTGCGCTGGAACGACGTCGTCGACGCCGTCGCCGCCGCCGACGCGCAGGCCGCGACCGCCGCCTTCGAGCGGATCGACGTCCTGCTCGAGCGGCGCGGCCGCATCATGAACACCCATTCGCACCTGGGCGCGTTCGGGCTCCTCGCGCTCGGCCTCGCCCTGGTGCAGGACCGGCTCGCGTGGGGGCCGCGGACGCGGCTCGTGCTGGCCTGGACGCTGGTCGCGGGTGCGCTGCTCCAGCCGCTCGCGGTATTCACGAGCGCGTACACCGGCGACTGGGCGCACCGGGTGGCGGATCTCGGCGCGGCGCTCACGATCGGCGCGCTCATCGGCCTCGGCGCCGGGCTGGTGCGCGGCCCGGTGACAGCCACGGCACCGGCGCCCCTCGTCGATACCGGCAGCGGGCGCCTGCTGCTGCGCGGAGGCGGACTGCTGATCCTCCTCGGCATGGTGTTCGGGCTCGGGTTCGCCGCCACGCTGCTGTACCGGCTGGAGCCGGCGCAGTTCGACCTGATCGGTCAGGTGCTGGCCGGCGCGCCCGCAGACCCGGGGGCGGCGAAGGCGCTGGTCCAGGACTACCGCACGCTGCAGTCGAAGATGGCGATTCTCACCGCCGCCCATTCGCACGCGGTCGAGATGGGGTTCATCGCCGTGCTGCTCGCCTGCGTGCAGCGCTGCGTGCTGTGGACGGAAGCGTGGCGCAGGCGCTGGGCCTGGGCCTATCTCGCCGGTGCCTTCGCGCTGCCGATCTTCATCTTCAACGCCACGCTCTTCGGGTTGCGCTCCGCCGCCGGCGCCGATGTGTCCGGCGCCGTGGTGCTCGTCGCCATGGGCGCGATGCTGGCCGGCGTGATTCGCCATACCGGGGTCGCCGACGTCCGGGCGGCCCGGCAGGGGGAATCCGCATGAGCGGTGCGGAACGCTGGCTCGTGCTGGCGGCCCTCGCCTGCATGCTCGGTGCGAGCCTGTACGGCGCGATCCACGGCCGCGCCCATGGCGATGAGACCCGCCTCGTCCTGCGGGAGCAGTATGCGCCGGCGTTCCTGGCTGCGGCGCGTGGCGACGTCGCCAGCGCGCAGGCCCTGCTGGCGCGGGGGCAGGCCCGGCAGGTCGCCGTCGGTCGCGCGGTGAGCGTGCACGCGCACCTCGGAAATCTGGGGGTCCTGCTGCTGCTCGCCGGCCTCGTGCTGCCGCTCACGGGGTGGGGCCGGCGCGGCCGGCAGGTGGTTGCCGCCGGCCTCATCGCCGGCGCCGTGCTCTACCCGCTGGGCATCCATCTTCAAATCGGTGCGCTCGGCATTGCGATTCCGAGGGCCATTGCCGGTGCTGGCGCGCTGCTGACGCTCGGCAGTGTGGCGGCCCTTCTGGCGGGCGTTTTCCGCCGTTCCGGTCCGATCCCCGGCTGACACCCGGGCGCAACGGTAGTGTTGCATTACACGTCAATAGATGATATCCAGCGTGTAAAATTTCGCAGCTTAAGTAGAACACGTTGGGGAGAGCGCTGGGTTTTTCGCAACAAGGTGAGCCCGAGGGCTCCGTTCAACAGGGGGATGAACATGGCAGGTGGAAACAGCAGTCCTTGGCGGGTGCGGCCGCTGGCGGGCGCGATCATGATCGCGATTGCCGCCGGACCGGTGGGCGCGCAGGTACTGGAGGAGGTGATCGTCACCGCCCAGAAGCGCGAGGAGTCGGTGCAGGACGTCGGCATCGCGATCACGGCGTTCACCGGCGACCAGATGGAGGCGCTCGGCCTCACCAACAGCACGGACGTCGCGGCGATGACGCCGGGCGTGAACATCTCCGGCAACAACGGCGGGAGCACGCTGCAGTTCACCATCCGCGGCTCCACGCAGAACGACTTCGCCGACATCGCCGAAGGCCCGAACGCGGTGTACGTCGACGAGGCGTACATGGCGCCCGGCCAGGCGCAGCTGTTCGCGAACTTCGACACCGAGCGCGTCGAGATCCTCAAGGGCCCGCAGGGCACCCTGTTCGGTCGCAACGCGACGGGCGGCCTGGTGCACTACGTCACGCGCAAGCCGACCGATACCGTCGAGGCCTTCGCCGACGTGACCTATGGCCGCTTCGACCAGGTGCGCACCGAAGCCGCGGTCAGCGGGCCGCTGATGGAGAACCTCAAGGGCCGCGTCGCGGTGATGTACAACCGGCACGACCCCGTGATCGAGAACGTGTTCACGCCTGCCTCGCTGCCGGCCGATCCGCTCGGCTTCCGCACGCTGCAGGGCTCGGCCGCCGGGGCCGACGACCTGTGGAAGGACGACCAGCTCGCCGTTCGCGGCCAGTTCCTCGTCAACCTGAACGAGGACGCGGAACTGCTGGTGAAGGGCGAGTACGCGAACCAGCAGGTGACCTCCGGCCAGTACCAGCACGAGTCGACGACCGCCGTGATCAACCCGGCGGGTCAGGTCGTGAACTCCGTATTCACCAAGAAGTCCGGGTCGAACTGCGAGGCCCTGTCGACGCTGGGAGGCTGCGTTCCGGGCGGTCTCGCGCTCGACCTCGATTTCGGCGACAACTTCCGCCCCAGCACGACGAGTGACCTGTTCGGGTACACCGAGCCGGATACCCGCGATCTGGAGGCCAACACCGACCACGTGTCCGACGACTACGACGAGGTCGACACTTTCGGCTTCTCGGCCAAGCTCGACTGGAACGTGGGCTTCGCCAAGCTGATTTCCGTGACCGCCTACCACGAACTCGACAAGCAGCAGTCGCTGGACGTGGATTCCGGTCCCGCGCCGCAGCTGATCGTCATGAACCAGTCCTCGACCGACTGGTTCACGCAGGAACTGCGCCTCGAAGGCGAACAGGAGCGGTATCGCTGGATCACCGGCTTCTATTACCTGAACAGCAAGACCGACTACGCGCAGGGTCTCGCCGACAGCCTCGGCGGGCTGAACGTCTTCAGCACGCTGTTCGGGGGCGCGCTCGGGGGAATCTTCGGGCCGGCGGCCGGCAGGACACCGCTGCAGTCGCTCGAAAGCGATCTGAATTCCGAGCTCGACACCACCTCCTACTCGATCTTCGGGCAGCTCGACTACGACCTGACCGACCAGTGGATCCTGACCCTGGGCCTGCGCGCCATCCGCGAGGAGAAGGACTACACCTTCCGGATCGATCTCTACGACAACGTGAACGACAACACGGTCGATTCCGGGATGTTCCATCCCGGGCAGGCCATCGCGCCACAGATCTTCTTCAACCCCAGCCTGCCCGGACAGGCGTTCTCCGACGAATCCGGCGCATGGCTGTGGTCGGGCAAGGCGCAGCTCAACTACAAGTGGAGCGACGACCTGCTGCTGTACGCCGGCGTCAATCGCGGCGTGAAGGCGGGCAGCTACAACGCCCCGCTGCTGACCGACCTGACGCCCGACCAGATGCGCTATGACGAGGAGATCCTGCTGTCCTACGAGGGCGGCTTCAAGTCGACGTTCTGGGACGGCAAGGCGCGGCTGAACGGCGCGATCTACTACTACGACTACAGCGACTACCAGGCCTTCCAGTTCATCGGCACCTCCGGTGCGGTCTTCAACGCCGATGCCGAGTACTACGGCATGGAGCTGGAGCTGCAGGCGAACCCGCTGGAGAACATGGACTTCGCCTTCGGCGTCGGCCTCATCGACGCGACGGTGAAGGACATCGCGGTGTCCGGCCCGGTGGGCGGTGCCGCCGCGGTCGTTCGCGACGTGCACCCGACCTTCACGCCCTCGGTGCAGCTGTCAGGCCTCGCCCGCTACAACTGGCCGGCCCTGGCCTTCGGCGGCGACGTGGCGTTCCAGATCGACGCGAACTACAAGTCGAACGCCTACCACAACATCAACAACTTCGCCACGCACAAGATGCCGGCCTACGTCGTCGGCAACGCGCGCCTGACGTGGTACAGCCCGAACGAGGACTGGGAAGTCGGCGCCTTCGTGACCAACTTCGCCGACGAGCGCTACCAGATCATCGGCTTCGAGCTGTCGACCCTGTGCGGCTGCAACGAGGAGACGCTCGGCCGGCCGCGCTGGTGGGGCGCGAACGTCCGCTACAACTTCGACTGATGCGATTCGCCGGCCACCCGTATCCCGGAGTCTGCCGGGTGCGGTTGGCCGGCACCCTTTCCTGCCCGGGAGGCGCGCAGCGCCGTCCCGATCTGCGTACCTGCCCGCGCTTTCGCTACACTGTCGGCCCCGCCCCGCGCGCAGGCCGAGCCGTTGACCGCCATCCATCGCCGAGTCGAGCAGGCCCGCGCCGGGCTGGATCCGACCGTCATCGCGCGCCTGCGCTCGGGCTGGGCCGTGATGGGCGATCCGCAGGTGCTGCCCGGCTAATGCCTCCTGCTTCCCGATCCGGTCGTACCGCACCTGAACGCGCTCGACGGCGCCGCTCGCGCCCTGTTCCTGGCCGAGATGGCGCTGCTGGGCGACGCGGTCCTGCGGGCCACCGGCGCGGTGCGCATCAACTACGAGATGCTGGGCAACCTGGAGCCGGCACTGCACGCCCACGTGTTTCCGCGGTTCGCGGACGAGCCGGTCGAGCTGAGGACGAAGCCGGTGTGGTTCTACGACTGGAACGCGGCGCCGCAGTTCGACCCGGTCGCG
>CAYOJP010000179.1:0-2722 GCA_964404305.1 uncultured Gammaproteobacteria bacterium | reverse complement strand
GGCCCGCCGCGCGCCAGTATGGAGCTACGACTGGAGCCGGGCGCCGCGCTTCGATGTCGGCGCCGACGGCGCGCTGCTGTCCCGCATCGCGAGCGCCCTGCGCGAGCAGGCTGCCTGCACCTGAGCGTGGCGCCGACGCGCGCCGCGGGAACCACGAACGATCCACGGGAGACCTGACATGGAATTCGCTATCGCCCTGGCGCCCGGCGCCGATTCCTGGAAGACGGTGCAGCGCGCCGAGCGCCTCGGCTACACGCACGCCTGGTTCTACGACACCCAGCTCCTGTGCGCAGACGTGTTCGTCGCGCTGGCCGCCGCCGCCGTCAACACCACGCGCATCAAGCTGGGGCCGGGCGTACTGATCCCGTCGAACCGGATTGCGCCCTCGGCGGCCTGCGCGCTCGCGTCGCTGAACCAGCTGGCCCCCGGGCGCATCGTCTGCGGGCTGGGCACGGGCTTCACCGCGCGGCGCACGATGGGCCTCCCCGCGATGCGCGTCGGCGAGCTGCGCGAGTACCTGCGCCTGCTGCGCGCGCTGCTGGCCGGCGAGACGCCCGAATGGGACTTCGAGGGCAAGCGCCGCCGGATCCGCTTCCTCGATCCGGACGCCGGCCGCATCGACATTCGCGCCCCGATCCCGATGTACGTGTCCGCGTTCGGGCCGAAGGCACAGGCGCTGGTCGGCGAGTCGGCGCAGGGATTCCTCGATTTCTGGCTCGGTCCGTCGGTGCTCGGGCATGCCGGGAAGGTTCGCGACGCGGTGCGCGCCGCCGGGCGCGATCCGGCCGGGTTTCCGATGGTGTGCTTCGCCCTGGGCTGCGTGCTGGGCGACGGCGAGGACGCCAACGGTCCGCGCGCCCGCGCCCAGGCCGGCCCGGTCGCTGCCGTCGCGCTGCACTGGCTGGTGGAGGGCGAGCCGGCCGACGTGCCCGAGCCGTTGCGGCCCGTGATCGACGCCTACCGCAAGGTCTACGAGGGCTATCCGCCCGACGAGCGCTACCTGTGCCTGCATCGCGGGCATCTCATCGCGATGCGAGACGACGAAGCCGGCTTCGTGAACGGCGACCTCATCCGCGCCACGAGCCTCACTGGTACCCCGGCGGAGCTGCGCGACCAGTTCCGGGCGCTGGAGGCGGCCGGCTACACGCAGGTCGCGATCCAGGTCGTCCCGGGGCAGGAGGATGCCCTGGAGGATTGGGCGCAGTTCATGCGCTGAGGGCGGGCGGTCAGGCGAGCACGGGAGCATGCCGCGCGTCCAGCGCGGCTTCGAGCCCGTGACCGAGCCGCAGGAGCGTTGCTTCCGACCACGCGCGGCCGAGCAGGGTGATTGCGACCGGCCGGCCGTCGCGCCGGTAACCGGCCGGGAGCGTCAGCGCCGGGTAGCCTGCCTTGCCGGTGACCTTCGCCGCCCTGGCCTGCGGGACCACCAGCGCATCGACCCGCCAGCCGTCCATCGCGGCGTCGAGCCCGGCGTCGCGCGTCAGCACGAGGTCGCGCAGCCGGTCGGCGTGGTAGCCGGCCGCATCCGGGCCCGGCATCGCCGCCGCTTCCTCGAACAGTCGCTGGCCGTAGGGGATGCGTACCGCGGGCGCGCGCAGGTTGAACTCCATCAGGCCTGCGAGGTCCGCGACCGGGGCGGAGGGGCCGAGCGAGCGCAGCCAGGCGTCGATCCCGGCGCGGAACTCGGTGCGCATGACGCAGGAGCGCAGGTCGCGCACCGTGCGGGCGGTCGGGATGTCGACCGGATCGAGCACCTCGCACCCCGCCTCGCGCAACGCGCGCAGCGCAGCCTCTATGACCTGCGCCTCGTCCTCCTCCAGGCCGTCGAAGTACACGTCGCGCGCCACGCCGATCCGCGCGCCCGCGAGCGCACCGTCGCGCAGTCCGTCCGCATAGTCCGGGTGCACGCGACCCGCGGCCGCGAGGGTCGTGGGATCGTCGAAGTCGACGCCGGCGATTGCCTGCAGCAGCAGCGCCGCGTCGGCCACCGTGCGGGTGAGCGGCCCGGCGACGTCCTGGCTCGGGCAGCCGGGCGCTATGCCGGCGCGGCTGACGAGTGCAACGGTCGGCTTCAGGCCCACGAGCGACGTCGCGGCAGCCGGCGCCTGGATCGAGTTCACCGTTTCCGAGCCCAGCCCCGCGGCGCAGAAGCCGGCGGCCACCGCGGCCGCCGTGCCGACGCTCGAGCCGCCGCCGCGGCCGTACTCGAAGCCGTACGGGTTGCGGACGCGCCCTCCGGCGGCACTGAACTCCGACGGCATGACGTCGGAGACCAGGTCGGCGAACTCCGTGAGGTTCGCCTTGCCGATGACGATTGCCCCAGCCCGGCGCAGCCGCGCGACGACGTGTGCGTCGCGGGGTGCGACGTGGCCGGCGAACGCGAGCGCGCCGACGCAGGTCCGCATGCCGTCGGCGGTGGCCATATTGTCCTTCACGACGATCGGGATGCCGTGCAGCGGTCCGCGCACCTCGCCGCGGGCGCGTTCGCGGTCGAGCGCGGCGGCGGCGTCCGCAGCCCGCGCGCTCACCTCGCGCAGCGCGTTGATTGCTGCGCCCGCCCCGTCGTGGCGCGCAATGCGCGCAAGGAAGGCGGCGACCAGCTCGCCGGAGGAGTACGCGCCGCGCCGCAGGCCTTGCGCCAGCGCAGTCACGGAGAGTTGGACGGGATCCATCGGCGCCAAGATAGCAGAGTGTAAATGTCGATTACTCCGGCCGGCGCCGG
>CAYOJP010000178.1:0-7525 GCA_964404305.1 uncultured Gammaproteobacteria bacterium | reverse complement strand
CAACGGCAGCTTCGATCAGGTGATCCTCGACGCGCTGATGGACGTGCAGGACGCCGAGATCGCGTTCTCACCCGGCTTTCGCTGGGGCACGACCCTGCTGCCGGGCGAAACGATCACGATGGAGCGCCTGATGGACCAGACCGCCATGACATATCCGGCGGTCACGGTGAACGAGTTCAGCGGCGAGCAGGTCAAGGCCATCCTCGAGGACGTCTGCGACAACCTCTTCAACGCCGACCCCTACTACCAGCAGGGTGGTGACATGGTGCGGGTCGGCGGACTCACCTATTCCTGCGAGCCCGGCGCCGCGGCCGGTGCGCGCATCGGCGATCTGCGGCTGCGTGGCGAGCCGCTAGACCCGGCCCGCAAGTACAAGGTGGCCGGCTGGGCGTCGGTCGCGGAGGGCGTGCAGGGTCCGGCCGTGTGGGACGTCGTCGCCGAGTACCTGCGCGCGCACCGCCAGCTCGCACCCCCTGCGCTCAACCTGCCGCGGCTCGTCGGCGTCGAAGACAACCCGGGCATCGCCTGACCGTGCACGCCGCCCCCGCGTGCCTGCTCCTGCTCGGACTCGCGGTCGCGGCAGGCACGGCGGCCACGGAGCGGGCGACGGTTCCGATGCCGGTCGTCCAGGTGGGGCCGCACTGCTGGTACGTCGAGGGCCGGCTGGAAGACGCGACGCGCGAGAACCAGGGCTTCATGTCGAATGCGGGGTTCGTCGTCACGAGCGACGGGGTCGTAGTCTTCGACGCGCTCGGATCGCCGGCGCTGGCGGACCGGCTCGTTGAAATCATACGCGCGCATACCGATCAGCCTCTGCGGCGCGTCATCATCAGTCATTACCACGCCGATCATTTTTACGGCATCGCAGCGCTGCGGGCGGCGGGAGCGGAGATCTGGGTCCACGAACGGGCCCGGGAGTACCTGCATTCCGAGGCGGCCGCGCGCCGCTACGAGGAGCGGCGCGTGACGCTGGCTCCGTGGCTCGGTGCGGACTTCCGGCTGCCGGAACCCGATCGCTGGCTCGGCGCCGACGAGACGTTCGAGCTGGGTGGCCTGCGATTCTCGCTGCGCCATGTCGGGCCGGGACATGCGCCCGAGGATCTGGCGCTGCTGGTGGAGCCGGACGGCGTGCTGTTCAGCGGCGACACGGTGTATTCCGGTCGCGTGCCGTACGTCGGCGACGCCGACACGCGTGCCTGGCTGGGGGCGATCGAGCGCCTGCTCGCCATGCCCGCGCGGGTGCTGGTGCCGGGACACGGCCCGGCATCCCTGCACCCGCGGCAGGACCTGCAGCTCACGCACGACTACCTGAAGTTCCTGCGCGCCGAGATGGGCCGGGCGGTCGCCGAGTTCGTGCCGTTCGCGGAGGCGTACGCGCGCATTGACTGGAGTCGCTTCGCCGCCATGCCGACGTTCGACGCCGCCAATCAAGGCAACGCCTTCAACGTCTACCTGCAGATGGAGCAGGAGGCCCTGCAGCCGTGAACGGCAGCTACCCGCCGCGCCGTCGGGATGGTTCTAGCTGCGGACGCGGGGTATCCTGCGCGGCGGGAAAGGCGGAATCCATGGACAGCCGAGACGAGCACAAGCGCAGCATGATCGCCCGCCTGCGGCGGATCGAGGGTCAGATTCGCGGCATTCAGGGCATGATCGAATCCGACACCAGTTGCGAGGCGGTCGCCCAGCAGGTGGCCGCGGCCCGCCGGGCACTCGACCGTGCCTTCTACGAGCTGCTCGCCTGCACGATGGAAGTGGAAATCGAATCCGCGCCGGATACGCGGGCCGCCAAGGCCGCCGGCGCGCACGTCGCCAAGATTCTCGCCAAGTACGGCTGAGCGACGCCCGTCCGGGCCATGCGCGACAGCCGCGGCGCCCCGGGCGCCGGGCCAGGCCGCGGCGATGCGCGGCACGGCGCGCGTTGACGACGCGACACTCACCACTACAATGGCCCCCTTCGACCAGGGAGGAACCGCCAGCATGATGGTGGAAGCGCGCCTTCGGGCGTGGCCGGCCGGCCTGCGGCCAGCCGAGCCGGGCGTGCAGTCGGGCCGGTGACTGTCTCGCGGCCCCGGCGCACGCCGCTGCACGCCCTCCACGTCGCGCTCGGGGCGCGACTGGTGGAGTTCGCCGGCTGGGAGCTTCCTCTACACTATGTGAACGGCATACTGCGCGAGCACGCGCACGTGCGGGCGGCCGCGGGCCTGTTCGACGTCTCGCACATGGGACAGGTGCAGCTGGCAGGACCGGACGTCGCCGCAGCGCTCGAAGCGCTGGTGCCGTCGGACATCGTCGGCCTGGCAACCGGCGCCCTGCGTTACACCGTGCTCACCAGCGACGCCGGCGGCGTGCTGGACGACCTCATCGTCGGCGCCGGCGCGGACGCGCTGTACCTCGTGGTCAACGCCGCCATGCGCGCGGCGGATCTCGCGCACCTGCGCGCGCGGCTGCCCGGCAGCATCGACGTTCGCGAACTGGATGATCGCGCGCTGCTCGCACTGCAGGGACCGGCGGCGCAGTCCGTACTGGCCCGCCTCGCGCCCGGCTGCGCCGCTCTGGGTTTCATGTCCGCGGCGACGCTCGAACTGCTGGGCCAGCCCTGCCGGGTATCGCGCACCGGCTACACGGGCGAGGACGGTTTCGAGATTTCCGTGCCGGCCGCGGCGGCGGAGACGCTGGCGCGCCGGCTGCTGTCGGAGGCCGAGGTCGCGCCCGTCGGGCTGGGCGCACGCGATTCGTTGCGGCTCGAAGCCGGCCTGTGCCTGTACGGACACGAGCTCGATGCCGCCACGTCTCCCGTCGAGGCGGGCATCGCCTTCGTCGTCGGTCGCAGCCGGCGCGAAGGAGGGGCGCGGGCGGGGGGCTTTCCCGGCGCGGAGCGCATCCTCGCGGAGCTGCGCGAGGGGCCGGCTCAGGTCCGCGTCGGCCTGCTCCCCGAGGGGAAGGCGCCGGTACGCGACGGCACGCCGCTGCGAACGCCGGCCGGCGCGCCCGCCGGGCGCGTCACCAGCGGCACATTCGCGCCGACGCTGG
Source organism: uncultured Gammaproteobacteria bacterium (assembly GCA_964404305.1). Lineage (GTDB taxonomy): Bacteria > Pseudomonadota > Gammaproteobacteria > JADZEE01 > JADZEE01 > CAYOJP01. The sequence goes on along the minus strand of CAYOJP010000178.1, from coordinate 4,495 downwards.
GGCGGCCGGTGGCGATGGGGTTCGTGCCGCTTGCGCAGTCGCCGCCCGGCACCGTGCTCCTTGCCGAGGTGCGCGGACAGCCCCGCCCGCTCGAGGTCGTCGCGCTGCCGTTCGTGCCGCACCGCTATCATCGCGGCCGGCCGGCGACGAGGTGAACCACGCGGCCGCGACCCGCGGCGGTGGCAACAGGGCCTGACCGGAGGATGGCAACCATGAGCGAACTGAAGTACTCGACCGACCATGAATGGATCCGTGCCGAAGGGGATGGCACGGCGACGGTCGGGATCACCGACTACGCCCAGCAGCAGCTCGGCGATGTGGTCTACGTGGAGCTGCCCGAGGCCGGGCGCGAACTGGCCGCCGGGGAGGAGGCCTGCGTGGTCGAATCGGTGAAGGCCGCGGCGGACGTGAAGGTTCCCGTGAGCGGCACGGTGATCGCGGTCAACACCCGCCTTGGCGACGCGCCGGAACTGGTCAATGCCGCGCCGGAGGCCGAGGGCTGGTTCCTGAAGCTGCGGCTGCGCGATGCAGGCGAACTGCAGGGGCTCATGAGCGCGGCGCAGTACGCCGTGTTTCTCGCGCAACAGGCGTGAGCGCGCCGCGATGACGACGGAGACCCTGGCGGCGCTCGAGCGCGACGGCGAGTTCGTGCCGCGCCACATAGGCCCGGACACCACGTCGATAGCGGCCATGCTGGCCGAGCTGGGCCTGCCCTCGCTCGAGGCGCTCGCGACCGCAGTGGTGCCGCCGGCGATCCTCGACGCCGCGCCGCCGGCACTGCCGCCGCCGGTGGGCGAGCGCGAGGCGCTGGCGCTGCTGCGGGCGATGGGCGAGCGCAACCGGCCGTTCGTGTCGATGCAGGGGATGGGGTATCACGATACCGAGCTGCCGGCGGTGATCCGCCGCAACGTGCTCGAGAACCCGGCCTGGTACACGGCGTACACGCCTTACCAGGCGGAGATCTCGCAGGGCCGCCTAGAGGCGCTGCTGGCTTTCCAGCAGGTCGTGACGGACATGACCGGGATGGACATCGCCAACGCGTCGCTCCTCGACGAAGCGACCGCGGCCGCGGAGGCCATGACGCTGGCGCGACGAGTGTCGCGCTCGAAGTCCATGCGCTACTTCGTCGACGCCGCCTGCCATCCGCAGACGCTCGCAGTGGTGCGCACGCGGGCACGGCCGCTCGGCATCGAAGTAGTCACGGGCGATCCGCACGCCGGGTGCGCGCTGGACGACGTCTTCGGCGGTCAGCTCCAGTACCCCGACACCTGGGGCCGCGTGGCGGACCTGCGCGGGCCGATCGGCTCGCTGCACGCGCAGGGCGCGCTGGCCGCGGTGGCGGCGGATCTGCTGGCGCTGGCGCTGGTCGAGCCGCCGGGAGCAATGGGCGCGGACGTGGTGCTTGGCTCGGCGCAGCGCTTCGGGGTGCCGATGGGCTATGGCGGACCGCACGCGGCCTACTTCGCCACGCGCGATGTGCACAAGCGGCAGCTGCCCGGCCGCCTCATCGGCGTGTCAGTGGACGCGCGCGGGCGGCCGGCGCTGCGCATGGCGCTGCAGACGCGCGAGCAGCACATCCGGCGAGAAAAGGCGACCTCCAACATCTGCACATCCCAGGTGCTGCTGGCGGTCATCGCGGCGTTCTATGCGATGTACCACGGGCCGGCCGGCATCGCGCGGATCGCGCGCCGGGTGCACCGGCTGGCGCGGCTGCTCGCCGCGGGCCTGACCGACCTCGGGCACGTGATCGAGACGCGGGCCTACTTCGATACCCTGGTCGTGCGCGTGCCGAACCGTGCGCGCCCGCTGGCCGCGCGGGCACGGGAGGCGGGCATCAACCTGCGGGTGATCGACGCCGACCGGCTCGGCATCGCCTGCGACGAGACCACCGGGCGCGCGCAGGTCGAGACGCTCTGGCGGGTGTTCGCCGGCCAGTCGCAGCGGCTGCCGGACCTCGCGTCTGTCGATGCGACGCTCGCCGAATGCCTGCCCGCCGCGCTGCGGCGGACGACGCCATACCTCGCGCACCCGCTCTTCAACATGCATCACAGCGAGACCGGGATGCTGCGCTACCTGCGCCGGCTGGCCGGCCGCGATCTCGCGCTCGACCGGGCGATGATCCCGCTCGGCTCCTGCACGATGAAGCTGAACGCGACGACGCAGATGCTCCCGGTCACGTGGCGAGCTTTCGGGCAGATGCACCCCTTCGCGCCGCTCGATCAGGCGCAGGGCTACCGGCAGCTGTTCGACGAGCTCGAGGCGCTGCTGTGCGAGGTCACGGGATTCCAGGCTTTCTCGCTGCAGCCGAACGCCGGCTCGCAGGGTGAATACACCGGGCTGCTCGTGATCCGCAAGTACCATGAGAGCCGCGGAGAAGCGGGACGGGACGTCTGCCTCATCCCGGCCTCGGCGCACGGCACCAACCCGGCGAGCGCCGCGCTCGCGGGCCTTGCGGTCGTGGTCGTGGCCTGCGACGACCACGGCAACGTCGATCTGGACGACCTGCGCGCCAAGGCGGCGCACCACGCCGCGCGGCTGGCAGCGCTGATGATCACCTACCCGTCGACCCACGGGGTCTTCGAGGACGCCTTTCCGGACATCTGCGCGGTGGTCCATGCGCACGGTGGGCAGGTGTACATGGACGGGGCCAATCTGAACGCGCTCGTGGGGCTCGCGCGGCCGGGCCGGATCGGCGCCGACGTCGCGCACCTGAACCTGCACAAGACCTTCTGCATCCCGCACGGGGGCGGCGGGCCGGGCATGGGACCCATCGGCGTGCTGGCGCACCTCGCCCCGTTCCTGCCGGATCATCCGGTGGTGGAGGGCGTGAACCCGGCCGCCGGTCCGACCGGGACGGTCGGGACCGTCTCGGCGGCGCCCTGGGGCTCGGCTTCGATTCTCCCCATCGCGTGGGCCTACCTGCGGCTGATGGGCGCCGACGGCCTGCGATGCGCCTCTCTGGTGGCCATCCTGAACGCGAACTACGTCGCGCGCCGGCTGGCGCCCCACTACCCGGTGCTCTATACCGGCAGGGGCGGCTGGGTGGCGCACGAGTGCATCATCGACCTGCGGCATTTCAAGGCCCACGGCGTGACCGTGGAGGACGTGGCGAAGCGGCTGGTCGACTACGGCTTCCACGCCCCGACGATGTCCTTTCCGGTGGCGGACACGCTCATGATCGAGCCGACCGAGAGCGAGTCGCGGATGGAACTCGACCGGTTCTGCGCGGCCATGATCGCGATCCGGGCGGAGATCGAGGAGGTCGTGCAGGGTCGGGTGCCGGCGCAGGACAGCGTGCTGCGGCACGCGCCGCACACCCACGACCTGCTGCTGGGCGACTGGGACCGGTGCTATACCCGGGCCCTGGCATTCTTTCCCCTCGGCGAGACAGGGCCGGACAAGTACTGGCCGCCGGTCGCGCGGGTGGACAACGTGCACGGGGACCGCACGCTGGTGTGCTCTTGCCCGCCCATGGAGGACTGGGCACACTGACCGCGCCCCCGCCGGCTCCTCACACCGGCCACCGCCTGGAGACCCGCATGCCGTCCACGTTGATCCTGACCGTCATGGGGCCCGATCGACCGGGGCTGGTGGAGGCGCTCTCCCGCACCCTGTCCGAGCACGGCGCCAACTGGATGGAAAGCCGCATGTCGTGCCTCGGCAACCAGTTCGCCGGGATCCTGCTGGTGAGCGTGCCCTACGAGAAGGTCGTGGCGCTGGAGCACGACCTGGGGGACCTGCGGTCCCAGGGCCTGCGGGTCAACATCGATGCCGTCGGCAAACCGGCGCAGGCGGCGCCTGCGCGAACCGTGCGGCTGGAACTGATGGGACAGGACCGCCCCGGGATCGTCCGCGAGGTCGCGCGCGCGCTCGTGGAGATGGGCGTGTCGATCGAGGAGATGGAGACCCGGTGCGAAAGCGCGCCCTGGTCGGCGGAGAAGATCTTCCACGCCCGGGCCGTGCTGTCGGCTCCCCCCGCCCTGGACGTCGATGACCTGCTGGCGAAGTTCGACGCCATCGCCAACGAGCTGCTGATCGAGATCACCCTGCACGAGCTGAGCAGCGCCCGCCCGCGCGGGCGTTGACTTGCTGCTGCACCGCACTAGAATGGCGCCCCGTGCGTCGCCCGACGCGCGCGCTTCATCATTGACGGAGATGCCCTGATATGAAGCCCGCAGTCCGGCCCTCGCGGCCGTTCTTTTCTTCCGGACCCTGCGCCAAGCGCCCGGGGTGGACTCCGGCCGCGCTCGAGCGCGCGCTGGTCGGCCGCTCGCACCGATCCAGGGCCGGCAAGGCCAGGATCGACGACGCCCTCGCCCGCACGCGTCGCGTACTCGGGCTGCCGGACGATTACCTGCTCGCAATCGTTCCTGGCTCGGACACCGGCGCCGTCGAGATGGCGCTGTGGTCGCTGCTGGGTGCCCGTGGCGTCGACGTGCTTGCCTGGGAGAGTTTCGGGGCCGGCTGGGTCACCGACATCGTCAAGCAGCTCAGG
>CAYOJP010000177.1:2518-7730 GCA_964404305.1 uncultured Gammaproteobacteria bacterium | reverse complement strand
GGTGCATGTCGTAGATCTGCGTGGCGAGCAGCAGCTTGCCGATGTTGGCGAACACGGCATCGGGCTCCGCGACGCCCGTTGCGTCCTGCGTGCAGTAGACGGAGGACGCCACGCCGCAGGCGTAGAAACCCTCGACGATCCTGATGAGGTCGACCATCGCGCCGCGCAGGTTGTCGGCGCGATCGAGATCGATGCCGTTGGCCTCGGTCATGAGCGCGCCGGCGCCGATGAGCAGGTCGCCGAAGCCCGCGCGCGCGGCGATGCAGGTGTGCCGGTGGTGGTTGGCGTAGGCGTAGGTGAGGCCGCCCGAGTGCTGCCATTCGCCGGCCAGGAACACCCGGTCCCAGGGCACAAGGACGTCGTCGAAGATGCACACTCCGGTCGACTGGCCGTACCTGCCGCTGAACTTCGCCGCCGGTTCGCCGGGGCGGCCGGCCGGGCGCGCGACGATGGTGAGGCCGGCCGCATCGATTGGCACCGCGCAGGCCACGGCGTAGTCCCGGTCGAGCTCGGTCATGTTGCGGCTGGGCATGACCAGCAGTTCGTGCAGGTAGGGCGCGCCGGTGACGATGGCCTTCACGCCGCGCAGGACGAGGCCGTCCCGGCGGCGCTCGGCGATCCGGACGTAGCTGTCCGGGTGGTCCTGCGCATGGGGGCGCAGGCGGCGGTCGCCCTTGCCGTCGGTCATGGCGACCCCGAGGGCGAGATCGTTCGCGTAGACGTGCGCGAGGTACGCGTCGAAGCGCTGGCCGTAGTCGGTGCCGCAGTCGGCATCGGTGCGGGCGGTGGCCTGCTTGAGAGCCGCGAGCGCATCGCCGCCGAGGTAGCGCTGCGCGCAGCCGGTCTCCTGGCAGGCAATGCGCACCGCCTCGAGCTTGTTCAGGAGATCCTGCGCGCCGGCAGGGACGGCGAGCATGCGGTTGACGCCCGCGTGCCCCGCGCTCGTCGCCCGCATGAGCGGCGCGAGTTCCTCGCGCAGCGCGAGGTCGTAGGTCATGCCGATGCCGTTCACGCCCGGCGCGAGCAGCGGTTCGTCGGCGACGGAGTCGACCTGGCGCCCGTTGACGAAGACGCGTGGTCCCAGGCGGCGCAGGGATTCGCGGTAGTCGGCGGCGGACATCAGCATGGCGGGGACCCGAGTCGTTCGGTCAGGGAAGCGCCGGGGGCGCTCGCGGGCTCGGGCCCGCGCCCGCGCAGGACGGCGCCCGACGGAAGCCACGGGATTCCGGTCCCGGCCCCGGGAGTGCGCCGGGCCGCCGCCGGAACGGCGCTGCCGGTCGCGGCCATCGCAGCGCCCGGCCAGGCCCCGCCCGCATCGACGCCGCCGCCCGTCGCCCTGCGGTCATGGTCAGCGGTCGGCTGCACGGGGGTTCTCCGCTCGGGTGGGGTCGGACCTCCACACGCTACCCTCGCGCCGGGCGGTCGTCCACGGGTGCCGGGGTCGGCGGCGCTCCTCTACAATCAGGTCTCCACCGTCCACTTGCTGGTCCACCCCGTGCGCCGGTACACCCCCGGCGCGCCCGTCCCGGGAGATGCCCGTGCCCCGCCCGTTCCCGCCTGTCCTGCCTGCCCTCGCCGCCGCCCTGTGCCTGTGCGGTTCACCGCCCCTCCCGGCCGAGGAGGCCAGCGACGCGGCCCTCGCCGCCGATGCGGACGCCGGCACGCCCGGCGCTCCGGAACTGCACCTGCCGTTCTTCGGCGGGTATTTCGTCGGCAAGGCGACCTGTCCCGGCGATTGCGCGCTCGACGCCGCGTCAGCCGCCGCCTGGGCCGGTGCGACCGCGGGGTTCGAGGCCGGCTACGCCTACGTCGGGCTCCACCGCTGCACGGGCCCGGTGTACCAGACGCGCGAACTGGATCCCGCCGCCTTTGCGGCCGAGTTCGGGTTCGGCCTGGAGCGCGTGGGTGCTGCTGCCGACGCCCCGGTCACGATGATCACCGTGCAGTGCGAGGGCCAGCCCTGGCGCGGCCCGGGCAGTGCGCTTCTGCGCACCAACGATGGCCGGGTGTTCGCCTGGTGGGAACGCACCTGGTTCGCGCTCGTCCCGGCCGACGCGCCGCCGTTCTGACGATGAGCATGCCGAGAGCGCCGGCCATCCGCCCGACCCGCGCGCCCTGGTGGGCGCTCGGCGGCGCGCTGCTGCCGGCCGTGCTGCTGGGCGTGGTCTACGCGTGGTGGCTGGCGCGCGGAAAGCCCTCGGGCGGCGACGTGCTCTGGTACGCGGTACTCGGCATCGTGCCGGCGATCGTGGTCGGCACCATGACGTTCGTGGTCGCCCTGGCGGCCTGCGTGCGCGCCGGTCGCGCGGGGCGGCTGCACGCCACCGGCAAGGCCCTGCTGTCGCTCGCGGCCGTCGCGGTGTTCGGCTGGCTGGCGCTGGCGGGGCCGATCGTGCTGCGGGAGTTCGGGCGGTGAAGGCCGGCGCGGCGGGTTCGATCGCGCGGCCAGGGAGTTCGCGGGCCCGCGCGCGCGGCCCCGTGCCCCGGCACTGCGCCCGGGTCGTCCGCCGCGCCCTCCCGTCGCCATGACCGCCGTCGACGTCGACGCGCTCGCCGCAGCTGTGCCCTCCGGCAGCCGCCGGGCGCTCGCGCGGGCCATCACGCTGATCGAATCCACGCGCGCGGATCACCGCGACGCCGCGGTCGATCTGATCGCGCGCCTGCAGCCGCACGCGGGCCGGTCGATCCGCATCGGCATCACCGGGACGCCGGGCGTGGGCAAGAGCACGTTCATCGAGGCGCTGGGCAACCACGTGGCCGACGCCGGCCACCGCATCGCGGTGCTCGCGGTGGACCCGTCGTCGGCGGTGTCGGGCGGCTCGATCCTCGGCGACAAGACGCGCATGGAACTGCTGGCGCGCCGCCCGGAAGCCTTCATCCGTCCCTCGCCCTCGGGCGGCACGCTGGGCGGCGTCGCGCGGCGCACGCGCGAGGCGATCCTCGCGTGCGAGGCGGCGGGCTACGATGCCGTCGTGGTGGAAACGGTCGGCGTGGGCCAGTCGGAGACGGCGGTCGCGGACATGACCGACCTGTTCATGCTGCTGCTCGCGCCTGCCGGAGGCGACGAGTTGCAGGGGATCAAGCGCGGCATCATGGAGCTGGCGGACCTGGTGGTGGTGAACAAGGCCGACGGCGAACTGCGCGCGGCGGCGCTGCGCACGGCCGGGGACTACGGCAACGCGCTGCGGCTGCTGCGGCCGAAGACCTCCGCCTGGCGCACCGAGGTGCTCACCTGTTCGGCGCTCGACGGCACTGGCATCGCGGACGTGTGGGACGCGGTCGGCCGCTACCGCAGCGCCTGCACCGATGCCGGCGTGCTGGCGGCGCGCCGCGCCGAGCAGGGCTGCACGTGGATGTGGACGGAGATGACCGAAGGGCTGCTCGAGCGCTTCCGCGACGATCCGGCGGTGCGGGCGCGCCTGCCGGAGGTCGAGGGCGAGGTGCGCGCCGGGCGCCTGCCGCCGGGCGCGGCGGCGCGCGAACTGCTCGCGCTGGTGCTGGGGCGCGAACGTCGCTGACCCGCTCCCGGTACCGGCATCGGACCACCCCTTGCGCTCCGCCGGCCGGCGGCGGCTTCACGCGAACGCCGCCGCGCCCTCCGCGGTGTTCATGAAGTCGCGGAAGCGCAGCCAGCGACCGTCGCGCAGCGTGATGACGTGGACGAAGTCGGACACGATGCGCCTGCCGGTCGCCAGCGCGACCAGGTTCAGGTGCCCGGTGACGACGACCTTGTCGCGATCGGCGAGGAATTCCTCCGGCACGAACTCGTCGATCTGCACCGACCTCAGCACCGTGTCGAAGAACGTGCGCGCCTCGTCCAGGCCCCGGTACGTTCCCGCGTAGGGGATGACGGGCGGCCCGTAGAAGTTGATCAGGATCTCCGGGTCGAGCTGCGCGAGGATCGCCGGCACGTCGCCGGCGCCGAACGCCGTGAAGATGTTCTGCGTCGCGGTGATGTTCTGCTGGGTCTGCATGGGCGGTTCTCTCCTGCCTGGACGGGTCAGCGGGCGGGCGCGAACTCGAGCGACAGCCGGTCCCAGCCGTGCGTGAGCAGGCTGGTGCGCTGGGGCACCGGCGCGGTCGCGCCGAGCGCGATGCGGGGATGGCGATCGAGCACGGCCTCTACCAGTGCGGTGGCCTCCAGCCGCGCGAGCGCCGAGCCGAGGCAGTGGTGGATGCCGCTGCCGAAGGTCAGGTGCTGGGCGAGGTTCGGCCGCCCGGGGTCGAAGACCTCGGGCGCCGGGAACACCGCCGGATCGTGGTTGGCGGCGCCGAAGAACAGCGCGACCCAGTCGCCGGCACGGATCCTGCGCCCGTCGATGTCGACGTCGCGGGTCGCGATTCGGAACAGCCGCTGCGGCGGCCCGCTGTGGCGCAGGCTCTCCTCGATGAACGGGCGCACGAGGCTGCGATCGCGGCGCAGCCGCGCCGTCACCTCCGGCAGCGTCGCCAGGTGGTGGAGCAGGTTCGTGAGCAGGAAGGTGGTCGTCTCGCTGCCGGCGACGACCAGCGTGACGCAGAAGCGCGTGACCTCGTCGAGCGACAGCCGCTCGCCCGCGTGCTCGGCGGCTAGCAGCGCGGTGACGAGACTCTCCGGGACGGCCACCCCGTTCGCGGTGTCCGCGTGCACCCGCTGCACGACATCGATGAAGTACCGCATAAGCGCGGCGTTGCTGCGCTGGCGCTCCTCCGGGGTGAGATCCGCCGAGAGCATGAAGGCGGTGGCCCAGGCCCGGAAGCGCGCGGCGTCGGCCGGCGGCAGGCCCAGGTACTGCAGCATCACGCGCGCCGGCAGCATCGAGGTCAGCGCGGCGACCGTCTCGACCTCGCCGTCGCCCGCCTCCGCCACCAGTTCGGCGGCGACCGCGCGCACCCAGGGCTCGAGATCGAGCACGCGCCGGCGCAGGAATGCGACGTTGACCACGTCGCGCAGGCGGTCGTGCTCGGGGTTGTCGTGGTTGACGAGCATCAGCGTGGGCGCCGAGGACTGCTCCTGCAGCGGATCGCGCGACGAGAACGTCGCGTGGTCGCGCGCTGCGGCGACGACGTGCGCGTACTGCATCAGGACCCAGGCGGTGACCGGCTCATCGGCCCCCGGCACGGTGCCCGGCGGATGGTCGCGGTAGCCGTAGACGGGCGTGTGCGGGCGCAGCCGCGCATACAGGGGATAGGGGTCGGCGATGGTGTCCGGCGCCGGCAGGGCGGCGACCAG
>CAYOJP010000177.1:0-2418 GCA_964404305.1 uncultured Gammaproteobacteria bacterium | reverse complement strand
CTGCGCTTCCTGGAGCTGTACTACCCGATCCACTACCAGGCCGGCATCGGCGTGGAGGACGCGCTGCGGGGCGAGGACCTCACCCGCCACGAATGCGTGATCCTCTGGCTGATCCACTCGCGGGGCGAGAATGCCCGCAGCATGAGGCGCAAGGACATCGAGCGGGCGCTGCAGGACTGGTTCGAGATCTCCGGCGCGGCGATCACCAAGGCGCTGCGGCACATGGCACAGCCGCCGCTGAAGCTGCTGCGGCTGGAGGAGGACCCGGCCTCGGGGCGCGAGAAGCTGGTGCACCTGACGCCGCGCGGCGAGGCCCACCTCGCGCGCATGATCGAGCGCGGCGTCGCCTACGTGCAGCGGATCATCGACGAGATGAGCGCCGGGGAGATCCGCCAGGGCCTGCACTTCTTCGAGCGGATCACGGCGATCGTCGCCGGGTTCCGCTGAGTCGCCCGCCCGGAACCTGCCCCAACGCCAGCTCATCGCCATGCCCGACTACGCCACCCTCGCCACCGACGCCGCCGGCGGCATCGCCCGCATCGTGCTCGAGCGCCCGCGCCGGGCGAACGCCGCCGATGCCACGATGTGGCGCGAACTGCGCGCAGCCTTCGCCTGGGCCGACGCCACCCCCGCCGTCCGGGTCGTGATCCTCGGCGGCGCCGGCGCGCACTTCTGCGCGGGCATCGATCTCGATCTGCTCGACGCCATCCGGTCCGAAGTCGCCGCCCTGTCGCAGGGCCATCGCCAGGAGCGCCTGCGCGCCCGCATCCTCGAGCTGCAGGGCGACGTGAACGCGATCGAGCAGTGCCGCAAGCCGGTGCTCGCCGCCATCCATGGCGTGTGCTACGGCGGCGCGATCGACATCGTTGCCGCCTGCGACCTGCGCTACGCCGCCGCGGACGCACGCTTCTGCGTCAAGGAGGTGGATCTGGCGATCGTCGCCGACCTGGGCACCCTGCAGCGCCTGCCGCGCCTCATCGGCGAGGGCGCCACCCGGGAGCTGGCCTACACGGCGCGCGAGTTCGACGGCCTGGAGGCGGCCCGCCTGGGGCTGGTCAACGCCGTGCTGCCGGACCGCGCGGCGCTCGATGCGCACGTGCTGGCCGTCGCGACGACGATTGCCGCGAAGTCGCCGCTCGCGGTGCGCGGAATCAAGGAAACGCTGCTCCATGGCCGCGAGCATGGCGTCGCGGACGGGCTGGCCCACGTCGCCGCCCGCAACGCCGCGCTGCTGCTCGCGCCGGACCTGGACGAGGCGCTCGCCGCGCACCGCGAACGGCGTGCCGCCACCTACCCCGACTGACGACTTCTGCGGAGCCGCGCGCGGGCGGCGCCCGGACCTGCGACCCCACACCCGCGGCGGAGAACACGCATGAAGCTCGGCATCGCCCTCGGCACCGGCAGCGCGCGCTACGCGCTCGACATGGACTTCATCCTGGAGGCCGAGCGGCTGGGCTTCGACTCCATCTGGACCTCGGAGGCCTGGGGCGCGGACGCGATCTCGCCCGCCGCCTGGATCCTCGCGCGCACGACGCGCATCAAGGTCGGCACCGGCATCATCCAGATGCCCGCGCGCACGCCGGCGATGGCGGCGATGACCGCCATGACTCTGCACCAGCTTTCCGGCGGCCGCTTCCTGCTGGGGGTCGGGCCGAGCGGACCGCAGGTGGTGGAGGGCTGGCACGGCGTGCCGTTCGGCAATCCGCTGCAACGCACGCGCGAGTACGTGGCGATCATCCGCAGGATCCTCGCGCGCGAGGCGCCGCTCGAGTTCGATGGCGAGCTGTACCGGATCCCGTACCGCGGCGAGGGCGCGACCGGCCTGGGCAAGCCGCTGAGGAGCATCCTGCACGGGGACCCGAGACTGCCCATCGTCACCGGCTCGTTCTCGTCCGCCGGCGTGCGGCTCGCCGCCGAGATCGCCGACGGCATGATCCCGGTGTTCATGGATCCGCTGCGCTTCGACCTGTTCGCCCGGCCGCTCGCGGAGGGATTCGCGCTGGCCGGTGGCGGCAAGTCGCTGGCGGACTTCCGCGTCATGCCGTTCTGCGGCGTATGCATCGACGAGGACCCGGCGGTCGCGCGCAAGCCGGCGCGGGAGCATCTGGCGCTGTACATCGGCGGCATGGGCGCGCGCGAAAAGAACTACTACAACACCTACGCACGCAGGCTCGGCTACGAGGCCGACGCCGCGAAGATCCAGGACCTGTACCTCGCCGGGAAGAAGGCGCAGGCCGAGGCGGCGGTGCCGGACGCGCTGATCGACGCCCTGACGCTCGCCGGTCCGAAGGCGTGGGTCGTCGAGCGGCTGCAGGCGTGGAAGGCCGCGGCCGCGCAGGGCCACGTCGACACCCTGCTGTGCAACGTCAGGACGAAAGACGAACTGCGCGTGCTGGCCGAAGCGGTGCTCTGACGACC
>CAYOJP010000176.1:0-7805 GCA_964404305.1 uncultured Gammaproteobacteria bacterium | reverse complement strand
ATCGCTCGGTCGCGCGCGTCCTGCGCGCTCACGGTCGCCGCGGACCCGCCCGGCACCGGCGCCCTCAGCTTTTCACCGTCGAGTGCAGCGTATTTCCGCTCTTCCATATAGAATCCGGCCGTGACGATTTCGGACCGTGACGCCGCCGGGCTGCGACTGGCCATCGCGCTCGCGCGCCAGTCGCGCGGGCATGGCAATCACCCCTTCGGAGCGCTCCTCGTCGACGCCGCCGGCCAGACGCTTCTGGCGGCCGAGAACTCGGTGGTCACCGGGCGCGATCCGACCGGCCACGCGGAACTCAACCTCATCCGCGGCGCGGGGTGGAAGACTCCGCCCGAGGTGCTCAGGACCAGCACGCTCTACACGAGCGCAGAGCCCTGCCCGATGTGCGCGGGCGCAATCGTGTGGGGCAACGTGCGCCGCGTGGTCTACGGCCTGGGGATGGAGGCGCTGTACGACGTGATCGGACCGGGTGACGGGGATGTTCCCGGCCTGCGCCTCGGCTCGCGCGCCGTCTTCGCGAGCGCCCCGTATCCGATCGAGGTGCTCGGGCCGGCGCTCGCGGACGAGGCGCGCGCGGTGCATGAAGGGTTCTGGGGCCCCCGCTGAGCCCGCTCAGGCCGACAGTGCGGGGTCGAGCCCCAGGTCCGGCGGCGCCAGCGGCCGCCCGAGTGACTCGGCCCATGCGAGCAACGACTCGTCCTCCCGCCAGCGACCGATGACCTGCAGCGCGCGCGGCAGTCCGGCGGCGTCCGTTCCGCTCGGCAGTCCGACCACCGGCAGGCCCGCATGGGTCCAGGCGACGTTCATCGCCGGATCGCCCGTCGCCTCGAGCCCCGCCGGGGCGCTGCCCGTCGCCGCTGGCGCGACCCAGGCGTCGAGGCCGTGCGCGTCCATCAGTGCCGTCAGGTCGCGGCGCAAGTCGCGCGCGCCGCGTCGCGCGGCGTCGATCGCCTGCGCGTCGACCGTCCGGCCGCGCTCCACGAGTTCACGGAAACGCGGGCTGTACAGGTCGCCGTGCGCGGCGAACCAGCGGGCATGCGTGCCCGCCGCCTCGGCGGCGAGCAGGTCCAGGTGCCGCGCGCGGATCGCCGGCACGTCGTCGAGCGCCGACACCTCGCGCAGGTCGTAGCCGGCGCCTGCCAGCCGCGCGCAGTCGCTCCGGAATGCCGCGAGCCCATCCGCGGAGGCCTGCTCCAGGTAAGGGCCCTCCGGGATGCCGAGTACCGGCAGCCGGGCGCCGGAGGTCGATGCCCGCCAGTCCGCGACCATCTGCGCGACGCCGCGGGCGAGTTCGCTCATCGTCACCGCGAAGCAACCCACGTGATCGAAGGTCGGCGCCAGCGGCAGGACGTTGCGCGTGGAGATGCGCCCGAGCGTGGGCTTGTACGCGGGCACGCCGCAGAACGCGGCCGGGCGCAGCGTCGAGCCGACCGTCTGGCTGCCCAGCGCGAACGTGCACAGCCCGGCGGCGACGGCGGCGGCCGAGCCGCTGCTCGACCCGCCCGGCGTGTGCGCCAGGCGCCGCGGGTTGCGCGTCGGGCCCGGCGTGAAGTAGGCGAACTCGGTGCTGACGGTGATGCCGACGATCAGCGCGCCGGCGCTGCGCAGCGCGCTCACGCAGGCCGCCTCCGAGCCCGCGAACAGGTGCGGCGGCAGGCGGCTGCCGCCGGTGATGGGCAGTCCGTCGACGCGGATGATGTCCTTTACCCCGACGAAGCAGCCGTACAGCGGCGGGCGCTTCGCCGGGTCCGGGTGTCGCCGCTCCAGGGCCAGCGCCTCGCGCCGCAGGCGCTCGAAGCGCCCCGGTTCGGACCGGAAGGCCAGCACGTGCGGCTCGATCGCGGCATGCCTCGCCTCCAGCCGATCGACTATCCGCGACAGTTCCAGCGTGGGCGCGAGCGTGGTCATGGACGGGCTCCTGCGTCGCGGCGGGCGGGCTGCCCGCATCGCCGGATACAAGCAAGTATTGTAGCGTCATGGAGAGGCGGAACGGCACTCGCACGCGCGGCAGCCGAGCCGATGCGCTGGCGGGAGGAGATGGCCCACGATCGACGATTCCGAGTACTTCGACGACGACGACGACACCGAACGGCAGGTCGACCGCATCGAGCGCCGCAAGCCCTGCAAAATAGCGGAGCGGAATCGTGCTGCGCCTGACCTTGGAAAACCGTGGCGCTCGGCACAGACGGCCAGCCTCCTCGCGAACGGCTTGAAGGTCCCCTCGTCGCTCGATGGTCCCGCTGCGTCCGTCAGCGGCCCAGCAGGAACTCCAGGTGCACGCGGTTGAACTCCTCCGGCTCCTCCCACTGCGGCCAGTGGGCGCTGTGCTCCAGGATCACGAGCTTCGAATCCGGAATGAGGCGTGCGCCTTCCTCGGCCAGGTCGACGAGCTGCCCGGGATTGTGCCGCGTCCACAGCACCAGCGTCGGGCAGGGAATTTTCCGCAGCATGTCCGGGCGGTACCAGAGCTTCTGCAATTCGGGGTCCAGCAGTGTGCCGATGCTCTGCTCGGCGATGCGGCGGATGATCGCGGCGCGGCCCGGCTGGGAGTAGATCTTCAGCCGGACGTCGATCAGTTCCTCCGTGACGCTCGCCTCCTCGTGCATCAGCCAGCGGATGCGGGCGCGGATCGCCTCGCGTCCGGGCGTGCCGGTGGCCTTGCGGGAGCGCTCGAGAAGGTCGTGCAGGTCCTTCGCCCCCTCCGCAGACGGCGGCAGCATCATGCCGGTGTTCATCACGATCTTCTCGACGCGATCGGGATGCTGGAGCGCGAACCACGCGCCGACGGTCGCTCCGAGCGATTCCCCCGAAATGCACACCCGCTCGGCGCCGATGGCATTCACGAACGCGAGCAGGTGGTCGACGTAGCACTGCATGCCATAGTCGAGATCGGGCATGTCCGTGTAACCGTGTCCGACCATGTCGATGGCGTAGACGTGGAAATGCTTCGCGTGCGCCTCGATGTTGCGCGCGTAGGCTTCCGCGTGGCCGCCCGTGCCGTGCAGGAAGACGAGCACCGGTCCGCTGCCGGCCTCCAGCGCGCGCGTGCGGATGCCGCCCGCGTCGATCCAGCGCAACCGGAACTCGACGTTCTGCAGGGTGCTCCAGATCGAGGCGCTCATGGCTCGGTCGGTCCGCGCGTGCCGGGAAGCCGGCAGTCTACCGGATCGCCACCGGCACCCGTCAGCAAAAAAAAAGCCCCGCGGGCGCGGGGCGAAGGGGAGGTCGATCGGTCACCCGCCGGCGCCATGCCGGCGCGGGCCTGGTGCATCAGTTCCAGGTCTGGAGGCGCGTCTTCCAGCTGCCGTCGGGCTGGCGTTCGAGGACGTTGACGATGTTGCCGCCGACGAGTTTCGGCTGGCCGTCCTCCATTACCGTCGCGGACCACACGCCGGCCGCATACAGGGTGTCGCCGTCTCGGCGCACGTCGTACAGGTCCACGCCGTTGTGCTTCACAGCCTTCTGCGCGACACCCTGCATGTAGGAGCGGATGCGATCCGCGCCGGCCAGGGTCTCGTCGGTCGGTGGCATGACGACCGCGTCGTTCGAGTAGGTCGAAACCACGCCCTCGAGGTCACGGTTGTTGAGGGCAGTGCTCCAGGCCGTACTGGCCTGCTCGGCGATGTCGCGGCTCTCGTCGGCCAGGGCCGGCATTGCTGCCGTCGCTGCCACCAGGGTCGCGCTGATGAGGTAGTTGCGCATGTCGATTCTCCTGAAAGTTGCCTTGAATCCGGGGAGCCGGGGCCCGGACCGCTCTTCGATCCGCCCCCGCCTCGATTTCGATGGGCGCACTCTATTCGCATCAAGAGTGCGCCGCAACAAGTTAAAATGGCAATATATAATTGCGTAATATGCAATAATCGTCGCGCCATGGATAAACTGACCAGCATGCAGGTGTTCCTGGAGGTCGCCCGTCGGGGCAGTTTCGCCGCGGCGGCGGACCAGTTGGGCATCTCCCGGGCGATGGTCACCCGCCACGTGATGCACCTCGAGAACACCTTGGGCGTGCGCCTGCTGCACCGGACCACGCGCCGGCTGAGTCTCACCGGCGAGGGTCAGTCCTACGCCGAGCGCTGCCAGCAGATCCTCGAGGAGATCGAGGAGAGCGAGTACGCGGTCGCGCAGATGAGTGCGCTGCCGCGCGGTACGCTGCGCGTGAGCGCGCCGATCTCGTTCGGGACCTTCCATCTCGCCCCGGCGATTGCAGCCTACCAGGACGCCTACGCCGAGGTGGCCGTCGAAGTCGTGCTCAACGATCGCGACACCGATCTCGCCGAGGAAGGCATCGACGTCGCCGTACGTGTGGGCGCCCTCGAGGAATCCCGCCTCATAGCCCGCCGCATCGGCACCTCGCACATGGTCGTGTGCGCGGCGCCCGCGTACCTTTCGCGCCGCGGCACACCGCAGGTGCCGGCGGACCTGTCCACGCACAACTGCCTGCGCTACACCCTGCGTTCCTCGGTGTGGCGCTTCGCCCAGGGCGGCGAGGAAGCGACGGTGCTCGTGCACGGCGATCTCGAATGCAACGGTGGCGACGTCCTGCGCCTCGCCGCGCTCGCGGGGCGCGGGCTGGTGCTGCTGCCGACCTACATGGTCGGCGCGGACCTGCGGGCCGGGCGGCTGCGACGCGTGCTGCGGGACTTCGAGATGCCGGAGGTTCCGATCCACGCGCTGTACCTGCACCGCCGGCACCTCTCGGCCAAGGTGCGCTCGTTCGTGGAGTTCCTGGCGCGCCGCTACGCCGAGCGGCCGGACTGGGCGGACCCGCTGGTGGAATCCGATGACCCCGCCGTGAGGGCGCCCCTATAATGCCGCGCGTGTCCCGTCCGTCCGTCACCTGCTTCCGGCGCCCCGTCCACCGGATCCGCGCCGCGTGACCGTCGCGGCGCCCCGTCCGGCCCGGCTGGTGGACGCCCCGGTCGGGCCGACGCTGGTCCGGCTCACGGTGCCGATGATCTTCGGCCTGTTCGCGCTGGTCCTGTTCGGCCTCGCCGATACCTGGTTCGTGGGCCTGCTCGGCACCCGGGAACTGGCCGCGCTAGGCTTCACCTTCCCGGTCACGCTGTTCGTCACCTACCTCGGCGTGGGCCTGGGGATCGGCACGTCGGCGCTCGTGGCCCGGTCGATCGGCGCGGGCGATCACGCGCGCGCGGCGCGCATCGCCGCAGACAGCGTCGGCCTCGCGTGCGTCCTGGTCGTTGCGCTCGCGATCGCGGGCAGCCTGCTGCTGCGGCCGCTGTTCAACGCGATGGGCGCGCCCGCGGAACTGCAGCCGCTCATCGCCGGCTACATGCACGTCTACTTCGCCGGGGCCCCGCTGGTCGTCGCGCCGATGGTGATCGGCGCCGCCCTGCGCGCGAACGGCGACACCCGCACGCCCAGCAAGGTGATGCTCGGCGCCGCCGGCCTGAACGCAGTGCTCGACCCGCTGTTCATCTTCGGGCCCGGGCCGCTGCCGGGGCTGGGGCTGCCGGGCGCGGCGCTCGCGACCGTCACCTCCTGGACGCTGGCGAGCGCGGTCCTGCTGTATGCGCTGGCGCGGCGGGAGCACCTGCTCGACTGGCGGTGGGAGGGGCGCGCCGCGTTGTTCGCCGGCTGGGGGCGGCACCTGGCCCTCAGTGGCCCGGCGGCGGCGGCCAACATGATGACGCCCCTCGCGAACGGCATCATCACGGCCATGGTGGCCCGGCACGGGCACGAGGCCGTCGCGGCCTGGGGCGTGGCCACCCGCATCGAGGCGTTCGCGATCATCGCCGTGCTGGCGATGTCCCTCAGTCTGCCGCCGTTCCTGAGCCAGAACTTCGGCGCCGGCCGCCAGGACCGGGTCCGCGAGGCCGTCGCGCTCGCGCTGCGCTTTGCCGTCGGCTGGGGTGCGGTCGTCTACGTGCTGATCGCCGTGGCCGCCGGCCCGATCGCCGGGTTGTTCACCCGCGAGGCGGCCGTGGCCACGCTCCTGGCGGGAATCCTCCTGATCCTGCCGCTCGGCTACGGTTGCCAGGGCGTCGTCATCCTGGCGAATTCCTCGTTCAATGCCCTCCACGAGCCGCGCAATGCAGTCGTCCTGAGCGTGGTCCGCTGGTTCGTGTGTTACGTTCCCTGTGCGCTCGCCGGCGCGGCGGCCGGCGGCCTGCGGGGCTTGTTCGCCGGCGCCGTCATCGGCAATCTGCTGGCTGCGGCGCTGGCCTGGACCTGGATTTCGCGCCATTGCAGGCGCCTGTGCACGAGTCCGTGAGCCCCCCGTCTACAACCCGCGAGGAAGGCAACGAAGATGGACTGGAACCAGCTCGTGCGCACGAAGAAGATCGATCCGGACGTCTCGGCGGGCCTGCATCGCTGCCTGGGCGCCATGGACCTCGTGCTGCTGGGCATCGGCTGCATCATAGGCACCGGCATCTTCGTGCTCACCGGCCACGTGGCCGCGCACGATGCGGGGCCCGGCGTCGTGCTGTCGTACGTCGTGGCGGGCATGGCCTGCGCGGCCGCGGCGCTCGCCTATGCGGAACTGTCGGCGAGCCTGGGCGGCTGCGGGAGCGCCTACGGCTACAGCTACATGGCCTTCGGTGAGCTGTTCGCGTGGCTCATAGGCTGGACGCTGATCCTCGAGTACGGCATGGCCGTTGCCACGGTCGCCAACGGCTGGTCCGGCTATTTCGGCAGCGTCCTGCATTCGGTCGGCCTGTCACTGCCCGAGGCGATCACCAGGGGGCCCGCCGAGGGCGGGATCATCAACCTGCCGGCGGTGCTGATCGTATTTGCGCTCATGGGACTCATCGCCTATGGAGTGCGCGAGAGCGCGCGGGTGAACGCAGCCATCGTGTTCGTGAAGCTGCTCGCAATCGCCGTCTTCATCGGGGTAGCGGCGTTCCATGTCAATCCCGGGCTGTGGTCGCCGTTCCTGCCGTTCGGCTGGTTCAGCGCCGGGGAGGGCGGTGACAAGACCGGCGTCATCGCCGGGGCTTCGCTGGTGTTCTTCGCCTACATCGGCTTCGACGCGGTCTCCACGGCCGCCGAGGAGGCCCGCGATCCGCAGCGCGATCTGCCCATCGGCATCCTCGGCTCGCTGGCGGTGTGCACGCTGCTGTACATCATCGTCGCGGGCCTGCTGACCGGTGTCGTGCCGTGGCAGACGCTGGGCGTCTCCAACCCGGTTGCCTTCGCACTGGAGCAGCTCGGCCACCGCTGGGCCTCGGGCCTTGTCGGCGCGGGCGCGATCGCGGGCATGACCACCGTGATGCTCGTGCTTTACTACGGCCTCACGCGGGTGATCTTCGCCATGTCGCGCGACGGGCTGCTGCCCGCCGCGCTCGCCACCGTGCATCCGCGCTTCCTGACGCCGGTGCGCGTCATCGTGCTGTGCGGCATCGTCATCGCCGCGCTCGCGGGGCTGGTGCCTCTCGGCCACCTCGCCGAACTCGTCAATTTCGGTACGCTCGCCGCGTTCGTGATGGTGTCGGTCGGCGTCATCGTGCTGCGGCGGCTGCACCCGGAACTGCCGCGGCCGTTCCGCACGCCCTGGTACCCGTTCGTGCCGGTATTCGGCGTGCTCTCCTGCGGCCTGCTCATGCTGGGGCTGGCGACCGCGACGTGGAAATACTTCGCGATCTGGATCTCGATCGGGGCGGCCATCTACTTCGCGTGGTCCGTGCATCACAGCGCGCTGCGCCAGCCGGCCTGAGGCGCGGGCTGCACCTGCGTCGCGACGGGCGGCGCAGTGCCGCCGGAGTCCTGAGCGGAGGGCGTTACGGCTGTCTCGATCGGCGGCCCGCGGTCGTGCCGGAGATTTCCCGGTCGCGCCTCAGTCG
>CAYOJP010000175.1:3709-7849 GCA_964404305.1 uncultured Gammaproteobacteria bacterium | reverse complement strand
CGAGCCGGCGCCCCGCGCTTCACTCGAGCCAGGTGTCGGTCTGCGGATCGTGGAGCACGGTGTCCTCCCCGTCGGACAGCTCGGCCGCCTCCTGCAGCATCTCGGCGACGATGGCGGCGCCGCCGTCGGTGGCGAGCACTACCTGCGTCGGCGCGACCAGCACCGTGATCGTCGCGCCGTCCAGCGTCCGCGCGTAGCGCCGCGCGCCCGCCGGCCCGGCGACGGGCGCATAGCCGTGCGCAGGCAGGCGTGCGAGCAGCCGCGCCACGTCGGCCGCCTCCAGCGGCGGGTGATCGATGGCGTCGGGATCGTGGCCCTCCGCGGCGAGCGTGCCGACGTCGGCGTGGTAGAGGTGGACCGTGTACGTCATGCGCCGCCGCCCTGGGGAGCGTTCGCGATCTCGCGATGGATGTGTCCGGTCACCCCGAAGTGATCGCGCGCCGACACCGGCACGAGATTCTCCACGCTGTACTGCCCCTCCGCGAAGATCGGCAGGATGATGTACGTGTAGCACTGGCCGGCCTCGGGGATCTTGCCCGCGGCGTGGAGCTGCCCCACGAGCGCGGGCATGAACCACTCGTCGGCGATGTCCGTCGCGAGGCGCGCGCGGAACGCGTCTACGTCCGTGGCGACCAGCCCCAGTTCCCCGGTGCCGGTGTTGAGCCAGTGCACGCCCCCGGAATCGAGCTGCACGAAGACGTCCCCCAGGATCGAGAACAGCAGCGGCGTGAACGGCTCGCCGATGCGCCAGCCCCAGGACGTGGCGAGCTCGGTCACCGCCTCGGCGTCGGGCGTGAAGGTGAGCGACGACCAGCCGACCGTCATCGTCGTCACTGCAACTGCTTGCGATCGAACTGCGCCGTCTGCCGGTACTTCGACAGGATCGCCTCGATCTCCGCGGCGCTCGCCACGGCATGGATGTCGGTGAAGCCGCCCGGCGCGCGCGCCTCGACCAGGTCGAGGATCTCGTCGTGCGCGCGACTGCGGTTGGCGGCGACCACCGCTGCGGTGGCCGGCCGCCGCAGCGCCTCGTAGGCGGCGAGCGCCTCCAGAGGGTCGGCGTGCGCGGCGAGCTGGTCGGCGAGGGCGCGGCAATCGAGCACCGCCTGCGACGCGCCGTTCGAGCCGATCGGCCACATCGGGTGGGCGGCATCCCCGAGCAGCGTCACCCGGCCGTGCGTCCAGCGCGGCAGGGGATCGCGATCGACCATCGGGAACGCGTAGGCCTGGCCCGAGGCGCGCGCGAGCGCGGGCACGTCGAGCCAGTCGAAGCGCCAGTCGCGGAAGCGATCGACGAACTCGTCGATCGCGGCGACGCGGTTCCAGTCCTCGCGCTCGGGCGGCGGATCGCCGGCCTCGCCCAGCTTCGCCTCGGCGATCCAGTTGAACAGCGAGCGGCCGCGACGGCGCGCCTGCGCGGAGATCTCGTAGCCCACCACCTTCAGATCGCCCGTCCCGGCCGAGAACATCGTGCGACCCCCGAGCACCGGCTCGGGCAGCTCGACCGTCATCCGCCACATCATGTTGCCGGCCCAGCGCGGCGGCCCCTCGTCCGGGTAGAAGCTGCGCCGCAGGACCGAGTGGATGCCGTCCGCGCCCACCAGCAGCGCGCCGCGGACCGGCGCATGCGCCTGGCCGCTGCGGCGGCTGGCGAAGCGCGCGGTCACGGTCCGCCCGTCCTGCTCGAAGGCGGTCAGGTGGTGATCGAGCACCAGCGCGTCCTCGCCGAGGCGCGCACGCACGGCGTCGGCCAGCAGGCGGTGGAACGCGCCGCGATGGATGGAGACCTGCGGCCAGGCATAGCCGGCCGCGCGCCCGCGCGGCTCGCTCCAGATCTGCTGCCCGTGGCGGTTGAACCAGGCGTAGCGCTCCAGTTCCACGCCCTCGGCCACGAGGGCATCGAGCACGCCCAGCCGCTCGTACTCCTTCGCCGCGTGCGGCAGCACGTTGATGCCCACGCCAAGCTCGCCGAGGCTGGCGGTGGTCTCGTAGACGCGCGCGGGGATGCCGGCCTCGTGCAGCGCAAGTGCGAGCGTGAGGCCGCCGATGCCGCCACCGGCGATGATGACGCCGGAGGTCATCTCACGTCGTCCCCGTCGCAGCCGCCGGCGCGGGCCTTTCCGAGGGCTCCCGCCCGCCCCGGATCGCGTTCATCGCAGGCCCATCTGCGCCAGCACGGCGCGGCCCAGCAGGCCGTAGGGGTTGGCGAGCGTCTCGCACATCTCGAAGTGATTGTAGCCCTCGCCCTCGATGGTCTCGACCGGCCTGCCGGCCGCGCGCAGGGCCGCTGCGAAGTCGCGCGAGTGGCGCTGGAACTCGGGGCTTTCCTGCGTGCCCCAGGCCAGCACCAGCGGCGCGGCCACGCGCTGCAGGTGGCGCTGCGGGCTCAGCGCCTCGACGATCGCATCGGTGAAGCGCACGTAGCTGCTGCGCGCCGAGCGGCGCACGGGCTCGAGGTCGTACATGCCGCTGCACAGCACCGCGCCCTTGACGAGGTCGGCGGGCAGGCCGGACTCGCCGGCCCAGTCCGTCGTCAGCGCCACGCCCGCCAGGTGCGCGCCGGAGGAGTGCGCGCTGACGTACAGCCGCGCCGGATCGCCCCCGAAGCTGCGCGCATTGCGGTACACCCACGCGATCGCCCGGCGCACCTGGTCGGCCATCGGCAGCAGGTTGCCGTCGGCATCGCCCACGGCGACGAAGTCCGGCACGACGTAGTGCGCCCCGGCGTGCACGAACAGTTCGGCCGGGAACGCGTAATCGCTCGCGCGCCCCATCCGCCACGCGCCGCCGTGGATGAAGACGTTCACCGGAGCAGCGGGCCCCGGCGTGACGTGCACGTCGAGCCCCTCGATCGCAGTCGGCCCATAGGCAAAGCGCCGCGGCTCGCCCAGCCGGGCGCGCACGGCCGCGCTGTTGGTCGTGTAGCGGCCCATGATCTGCGCGAGGTTGGGCGCGTAGTTGCGCTGGTCGTAGGCCGCATCGAGCGCGGCCTGGTCCAGGTCGAGCCAGACGCGGGGCGCGGGAGTATCGTGGGCGGTGGTCATCGGCGGCTCTGGTTCGGGATGCGTCCGCGGGCGGGACCGGCCGGCGGTGCGGCAAGGCTAAGCCGCCCCGAGGACGAGGGCAATCGCGCCGGCAGCCAGGCCGCCGGCGCTGCTCGACGTACGCCGCTGCAAGGCGTCTGGCACCGCTTCAGGCCGGGCGCTCGGCGATCAGCTCGACCGGCGCGATGCGGCCGGCGGCGATGTTGGCGATCATGTTGCGCACCTTGACCGGCGCGCTGGCGCCCATCAGCAGGTGGATGCCCAGCGGCGGCGGCCCCGACGCGGCGGACGCCCGCGTCTGCAGCCGCGCGAAGAAGTCCAGTGCGAACTCGCCGCGATTGCGCTCGGCCACGAGGCGCAGGCCGGCGGCCGCGAGCGCCGCGCGGTAGTCCCCGGGCGTCGCGACCGCGCTGCCCTCCGGCACCGCTGCCCACGGCACCGGGTACTCGAGCGCGCCCTCGCCGACGCGCATCACGTCGTAGATTCCGACCCGCCCGCCCGGCCGGACCACGCGGTGGAGCTGCGCGGCGAGCGCCGCCTTGTCCGCGATGTTCATGCCCACGTGCAACATGAAGGCGCGGTCGAAGCATGCGGGCGCGAACGGCAGCGCGGTGGCATCCCCGACCTGCAGGTCGATGCGGTCCGCCAGCCCCACCCAGCCGCACAGCGCCGTGCCCGTGCGCACGTACTCCTCGGTGAGGTCGACGCCGCTCACGCGGCAGCCGTAACGGTGCGCCGCGAAGCGGCTCGTGCCGCCCAGCCCGCAGCCGACGTCGAGCACCCGGTGCCCGGCCTCGATGCCGAGCTGGTCGAGGAAGCCCTCCGTCGCCACCCGCCCGCCGATGTGGAATTCGTCCACCGGCCCCAGGTCCTCCACCGTCACCTGGCCGGGCGACTTCC
Source organism: uncultured Gammaproteobacteria bacterium (assembly GCA_964404305.1). GTDB lineage: Bacteria > Pseudomonadota > Gammaproteobacteria > JADZEE01 > JADZEE01 > CAYOJP01. Next base: position 3,905 of record CAYOJP010000175.1, on the reverse strand, counting down.
CGAGCGCCTCGACGCCGGCGCGGATCGCGTCCAGCAGGCGGCCGTGGGTGTAGTGCGTGGCGACGAGATCGCGGTCTGGCATGGCGGTGGTCCCCGGGGCGACGGCGGCGGCCGTCGCTGCGGCGATTATGCACGCGCGACGCCGGCCCTACGCACGCGACAGCCGCTTGCCGGGCCTGGCAAGGCCCAGCCCGGA
>CAYOJP010000175.1:0-3609 GCA_964404305.1 uncultured Gammaproteobacteria bacterium | reverse complement strand
CCACGATACCGTGAAAACGACAGTCCTTGCCATGAACTGGCTGAACCCGCTGATGTGGATCACCGCGTGCGCAGCGCGGGCGTAGAAGAACACCGCGGCAGAGATCTCCGTAACGGGCGTAGACACCCCAACCGCCTTCGCCATCAAGACCACGGCCGCGAAGGTCGCGAAGTTCTCCACGGCATTCATGTGCGCCCTGTTGGCGCGGTTCACCCAATCCGGCAGGGGTGAGGTCGGCGCGACCTCATAGTCGGCCGGCTTGAGGAAGCCGCGCGATGTGACATAGCCGATCACGACAGGAATCCACAATATTCCCGTGAGTATCGCGGTAAGCAAGAGGTACAGGAGTTCAGTCGTCATGCCTTCCTCCAAGGTTTCTCTATGAGACCAGCGGGAAATCCCGGTCTATCTTTGTCGCCCGACGTAGAAGTAACCGGCCTGCGCGGCTTTTCGCGCAGGTCCGGTGGAATGACGGATTGGGCGACGGGTCTCAGAGTGATTCATCGCGAATCAAGCTCTCGGCAGCGAAAACACCGGACATCCCGGCGCCGACCACGCCAAACCCCGGCCAGGTGGTCTGGCCAGCCTGATACAACCCGCGAATCGGGGAGCGGTGCTTGAACAGCGCGGCGGGGCCGGCGCCCGGCGAAAGGCCATACAATGCCCCAGCGTACAAATGGCTGTCGTTCTGAAACTCTCTGGGACTCAGGGTGCGGCTTACCGCGATGTCGATCGGATGATCGCGGCGCAACAACTCGATCGCTTGCGCAGCTGCTTCTTCCTTGCGCGCCTCGCTCCAGTCGTCAGGTGATATTTCCTGTCCGATGGACGGAAACATTTCGACGATGCTGCAGTCGGCCGGAGCCAGTTCTGGAAGCGTCACCGTCGGCACGGTGAATGTCAGATAACGCATATCGCCACCGCTCGTATCGAAGACCTGCGACTGTTCGCCCAACCATGGCATCGTGCAGTTTACATGGCTGCGCGCCGCGATCTTGTTGGCGAGCCCGAGCTGCAATACAAAGCCCCGGTGCGACAGCGGAGCCCGCCGCACCTTGCGCATCATGCGCGCCGGCACGTCGCGCTCGGACAGCAACGAGCCGTACGTGTGCATGGCACTGACGCTCGAAATCACTGCATCGACTTCGACCACGCCTTCATTCTCCACTTCGATGGCGCAGGCTCGCCCGCCCTTCACCAGAATCCGCCGGACGGCGGAATCGAGGTGGATATTGCCTCCCTGCGCCCGCACGGCATCGCTCAACACCTCGGGAATGCGCCCCATCCCGCACTCGGGGAGAAAGTACCCGTCTCGCAGCATGGACGCCAGGCCGAGCAGCGACGCGGCCGGCAGCTTTTCGGGCGGTGCGCCGGCGTACAGCAGCGTGCTGCCAAAAGCGGCACGCGCCGCCTCGCTGCTGAAACTGCTGTTCAAATGCGAGGCCGCCGTTCCCCGCAAGTTAGCCAGATGCCGCCAGCCCTTGGTCACCAGATGTGGCAGCGAGAGCGGATGAACCAGGATGTCGTCTGCGAAAAATCGCAGCGCCGGCTCCCACTTCTTCAGGAATTCCTCCACTTCCACCTGCAGGCCGGCAGTCGCTACCGCCCCCCGCGCGGACGTGATGGCAACTTCCGGCCCGCTACCGATTTCCACCATGGCTCCATCGGGCAGCGTGGTGGACTGGATTGCGGAGATTCTTCGCAGCGGCAGCAGGCGGTTTCGATCCAGCCCCAGCCTTTCGAACAGGTGATCCAGCATTCCCGGCATGGCGAGATATATCGCACCATCATTGAACGTGTAGCCTCCGAGGTGCGTGGCAGCGCAACAGCCGCCCACCTTGCCATTCGCCTCGAACAGCCTCACCTCCACGCCTCTTGCGCAGAGCAGCTTGGCGGCGGTCAGCCCCGACATGCCGCCGCCGATGACCGCTACCGTCTTGTTACCGGCCATGAGCGACCTTCACTAACGCGCATGCGGTTGCCCAAAGATGCAGGTGAGCCGCCGCCGGCGCGCGATGCGCGACGGGAACCCGACAGCAAGCGCGGCGACGCTGTTGGGCGGTCGGCTCGACCTGCTGGTTAGACCGCCCCACCACGAGCTCCCGGGTCGCGCGACACAACGTGCTTCTCGATTCACCCCCCCCTCATCGTCGGCAAGCCGACGGACGAAGTTCTCCAGTAGCGACTCATCGTTCGCCAGCGCGCGAAAGTAGGCGCCGGACGCTCCGACCAGGGATGCATGGAAACCCTCAGGCTTGAACCGGGATGCCCGCGCCCGCTGGCTCCAATACCCTGACCGGCCTGTCCCGGACCGTGCGTGCAGCCGCACGATGCCACGGCTACTGCGGCTGGACCAGCTCCAGCGCCGGCTCGCTCGCCGTCGTCCCGTGGCAGAGGAACGCGACCGGCTGCACCCGCGAGCCGAGGTCGTTGTCGATCGTGCCTTCGACGCGATAGCGGGCGCCGTCGACCCAGGCGGTGCGCGTCACCGCGAGCTTCGCCTGCTGCGGGTTCGGCAGTTCGTGCGTGACCCGTTGCGCGCAGTACAGCCCCGCGCAGCGCAGCCGGCCGTCCGGCGGCAACGGGCCATCGCACCCCCGGACCTCGACGATGCGTCCGTCGCGCCACATTGCCTGAGGTGCGTATGCCGGGCCGTCCTCCTGCCCGCCCGGACAGCCGGCCAGTGCACCGCCCAGCAACAGCACGCATGCCAGCGCAGGCATCGATACCCGGCGCATCGCGAAGACCCTTCCCGGGGGATGCGGTTTCGGCGGAATGATACGGGAGGCCTGTGGACGCCGACAGCCGCGACGCGCCGGCCGTCGTCGCCGGCCGGCCGCTCAGCCCGCCTGGCCAAGGACATACACGACGACGCGGGCACCGGCGAGCGCCAGCCCGAGCGCCAGCAGCATGCACGTCAGGCCGAACGCCTGCGCCCACCGGCCCCGGCGCACGGCCGCCGCGCCCGTGTGCACGACCGTGCTCTTCACGAGCCGGGCACCGGCGGGCGGAAAGCGCGCCTCCCGGCACACCTGCCGGCCGAGCCGGACGCAGAAGCCGCCGAGGCCGAACGCCCCCGCAACCCCCACGCCCAGCACCACGGCCAGCATCGCCACCAGCTGCCCGAGCGCGTCGCGCCCGCCACGGGCCTGAAGGGTCGCGATGTGCCCGGTCACCAGGAGCAGCGCGAGCGCGCCGGCGGCCGTGCCGAGCCCGAGGAGGAGGAGCGCGCGGCGGCGGGTGGTGCGAATGTCCGGTTCGAGCATGCGGCCACGCCCTCGCGCTGTGCGCTCAGGCCTCCTGCCAGGCGCGCGACGCGGACCGACGGCCGTGATTGGCGAAGACGGCGCCGTCATTCCTTCGTCATTGGAGCCGAATGACCCTTCCGTCGCGCGGCGTGATGTCCTTCGGTTCCGCCTTTCGAATCAGCCCGGGTGATACGTTCCAGCGCTGCCCATCCCCGGCAACCACCGTCACCGTCTTCCTGTTGTATTTGACCAGGATTCCAGCAACCAGATGGCCGGCGGGTCCGTCGAAGGCAACGCGATCACCAATGCTGAACTGCAGCATCGCGCCATGAGCACGCATCTGCTGCAGGAACCTCAGTCG
>CAYOJP010000174.1:0-7914 GCA_964404305.1 uncultured Gammaproteobacteria bacterium | reverse complement strand
ACCATCTCGTGCAGCAGCACCTCGCCGCCAGGCGCCAGGGCCGCGCGCGCCCGGCGCAGGATCCGCACGCAGGCCTCGCGATCCCAGTCGTGCAGCACGTTGCTCAGGAACACGGCGTCGTAGCCGCCGGGCCACTCGTCCGCGAACATGTCGCAGGCGACCGCCTCGACGCGCCCGCCCATGCCCGCGGCAGCGATGTACTTCGCCGTGTGCGGCACGACGCCGGGCAGTTCCATCACGGCGCAGCGCAGGGTCGGATTCACGCGGCACGCCTCGATCGCGAAGCACCCGCTGCCGCCGGCGACGTCCAGCATCCGCCGCAGGCCGGCGTAGCGCCCGTCGGCGGCCAGCACTTGCGCGGCATGCCGGTTCATGCCCTGCATCGAGGCGAGGAACAACGGCGTGCGCGGATCATCGCCGCCGCCGGCCCAGCGCGCGGTGTGCAGATGCGCGGTCTCCCCGCTGACGAAGATGGCCTTTATCTGCTGGTAGAAATCGTAGCGGCGCCAGCCGTTGAACGTACCGCCCCAGTAATCGGGAGACGCGCGCAGCAGGTACTTGCGCGCGAGCGGAGTCAGCCGCCAGCCACCGGCCGTGGCTTCGAACATGCCGCTCGCCTCGAGATAGCCGACGAGGGTCTCGACCAGGACGCGCCGCGCGCCGTGCCGCGATGCTACCTCGTCGACCGACACCTGCGCGCGCGCGCCGACGTAGTCGAACAGCTCCAGCTCGTCGGCCAGCGCCAGGAAGTAGAAACCCGAACTCTGCAGCAGGATGCGCCACAGCGGCTCGTCGGACAGCACGTGCGGATCGGGCGCTGCCGCCGTCTCATCGATCATGGCGGTTCCCGCGTCCATTGCCGCCCGCTGCCGGCGACGCCCTCCCGTGCGCGCGCATGGCGCTACGGGCCCCGCGCGCGACGGTCGGCCCTCGCGCCGGCGCCCGCGGTACCGAGCCTCGGCGCGACCTCCTCCGCGTAGAGGCGGAAGCTCTTCAGGATCGCCGCGTGGGACATGACGCCGTTGAACACCCAGTTGAACAGCTCGTCCACGTTGTAGCGCTCGATGAACGGCTCCAGGCGCCGCAGCACCTGCTCGGGCGTGCCGTAGACGATGAAGCCCTGGTCGCGCTGCGTGGTCGCGAAGTCGTTGGGCACCGGTCCCGTCTCTCCGGGCATGCGGAACGCCTCGTTGAAGCCGTAGCCGCCGAGCCATTCGGCCCAGGCCCAGGCAATCGACTCGGCCGAGCTGCGCGCCTCGGCCTCGGTGTCGGCGACGACGATCGACTTGAAGTGCGCGATGCCCTCGCCGTAGCCGAGCGCATGCCCGGCGTCCAGCGCCGCCTTGCGGTAGTTCTGCAGGATGCCGTCAATCTGCTCGTGGATGGACGTGAAGACCACGAGGCGGATGTCGTTCCGCGCGCACCACTGCACGGTCGCCGGGCTCGCGGTGAACGGCACGTACACCTGCGGATAGGGCTTGGTGTAGGGGCGCGGCACGATGCCGATCTTCTCGAGGCGCCCTTCGGCGTTCTGCCCGGCGCCATAGCGGTCGACGCCCGGGTGCTTGAAGTACACGCCGTCGGGCGGCAGCGTCCAGTGCTTGCCGCGATGGCTGAAGGTATCCTGCGTCCAGGCGAGCTTCATGATCTCGAAGCTCTCCTCGAACTGCTCGAGGTTCAGCTGGCGGGCGGCAGCGTCGGCGAAAGCCGGGTGCGGCGCGCGCGCGCCGAACTTGGTGCCGAGGACGTCGACCGCGCGGGTATGGGCGCCGCGCGCCAGCCCGATGAAGCAGCGCCCGCGCGTGATGTGATCGAGCATCGCGATGTCCTCGGCCACCAGCAGCGGGTGGCGAGCCGCGGCGAGGATGCCGAGCTGGCCGAGCTTGATGCGCTTCGTCAGTCCGGCGAGGTGGACATTGAGGAGCACCGGGTTGTTCGGGATCTCGAAGCCCTCGACCTGGAAGTGATGCTCGGAGATCGCGAGCTTGTCGTAGCCGAGCGAGTCGGCGAGCCGGGCCTGCTCGCCGAGCTCGTGCAGCATGCGCTGGTAGTAGCCCTCGTCCTTGCCGGCCATGCCGGCTTCGATCTCCGCGCGGCTGGCGCCGGTGAGCGGCGTGTAGAACAGGCCATTGCTGAGCATGGTGTGCGGTCTCCCCGGACGGCGCTGGACTGCCGCGCGCGCTTGCGCGGCGTGAGCACCGAGCATAGACAACGCGTCAGAAACTGAACAGCGGCGCGAGGCGTGGAGTTTTCAGCGGCGCCCGGGCGAATGCGCCGCAGGTGCGGAATATTCCGCAACGTCCGGCCCGCGCGTCGCGCCCCCTGCGGTCGCGGCACTACGGGCACGCCCCCGGACCTCACTGCAGCGTGTATGCGATCCACGCGCCGAGCACGAGCTGGTCGTGACGGCCGAACACCTGCCGGGCCGCCGTTCCCGGCGTGGCCCAGGCGGCGAAGACGCGGAAGTACAGGCGCTCGTCGGGGTAGTGTTCGACCCACACGTCGATCTCGTCGGCCCAGTGCTCCCCGGTCACCGGGAAGCCGAAGTAGTGCGGCTCCTCGAGATCGTGCCGGAAGTACGCGGCGCCGAGCGTCCAGCCGCTGCGCGGGTAGGTGCGCAGCTTGAGCATCTGCGTCACCTGGTTTTCATTGAAGAGGTGGGCCTCGCCGACGACCTCGCCCTGGTACCAGGTGTCCCAGTCGCGCTTGCCGAAGCCATAGGCGAAGGCGCGGAAATCCTCGTTGGCGGCGCTGGCGAGGTCGTCGCCGGAGTAGCGCCCGTAGCGGTAGGAGAGCTCCGGCGCCCAGGGCGAACCCTCGAAGCCGTACATGCCCTCGACGTACCAGGCATCGCCCGCGTTGTCGACACCGCTCGCCGCGCGCGTGCCGCGCTGGGCGACGTACTCGCCGAACAGCCGCAGCCGCGGCCACGCCGGCAGGTGCAGCCCGGTCCCGCGGACACCGGCCACCTGCAGCCCGTCCCAGCCGAAGCGTCCGTCGTCGTCGACGATCTCGAAGTACATCGCGCCGAGCCGCCCGTAGCGTTCCAGCCAGGCATCGGCGGTCTCGACATTGAGCCCGGCGACGCGCGCCTCGCCCAGCGCCCGGTTCGCGCGCAGCCAGAACACGTCCGCGCGCAGCGGCGCGCCGTGCACGCGCAGGACGGCGGAGTTGCGCCAGGCCTTGAACATCCCGGTCCAGAACTGGCCCTCGTCGCGCCCGGTGTCGAAGGCGCCGTCGCCGAGTATGAAGCCGTCGCCGACGGTGAACTCCTGGCCGCCGAACGAGAGATCGACGACGCCGTGCCGCAGACCCGCCCAGGCCTCGTCGCGGTCGAAGGCCTGGTCGCCGCTGCGCCCGAACAGCCCGGACAGTTCGCCGTCGAGCGTGGTCGTCGCCGCCGCCGCGGACACTCCGCCATAGAGCGTCGTGGCGCCCGGCGCGTACTCGAAGGTGAGCCGCGGGCGGATGCCGAGCTGCAGGTCGGCGCGGTCCTGCTCGGCACTGCCGTCGAGCGCCCCGGCGCCGAAATTGATGCTGCTGCCGTGGCGCAGTCCGACGTGCGCGCCAATCGCGATGTTCGCGCGCAGTCCGCCGCGATCGATGACCTCCCAGGCGCCGGCCTCGGGCACGAACAGCAGCGCGGAGAGCATCGAGTACAGGGTCGGGGGCAGACGCACCGGACGGCGCGCAGTCACGGCAAGCATCGGCTGGCACTCCGTTGCGGAAATCGCCCGGATGGTACGTGCAGTGGCCGGCGGGTGACCAGTGCCGGGTCGGGAGGGAACGTTCGGGCGCACGGTGCCCGGCATAGCTTCAGTCGTAGTAGAGGATGAGCTGCTGGTCCGGCCGCGCGGTGCCGGCGATGTGGCCGGCGCGCACAGTCGCCTGGGCGCCGGGAAGGAATACGGCCGTCGCGCGCAGCGCCGGCGCCGGGTGCAGCGTGTCGTGGCGCCAGCGCGCACCGGCGAACGCGAGCCAGGTCGGGCCTGCATGCCAGGGGCTGGCGGGGTCGCCGCCGGACAGCGGCGCCTGGCGGGCGAAATCGATCACCATCGTCACCGCGTCCGCGACCAGTTCGGGCTGCTCGACATGGATGTGGTGGCCGCTGCCCGTGGCGATGAGGTGCGCAGAGCGCGGGCTCATGTCGGCCAGCTCGTCCTGCAGCCGCAGCCACAACCGCTCGCTCATGTCGCCGCGCGCGCCCTCCGGCCACGCCCGCCGCCCGCGCGTGAGGACCACGGTGGGCACGGGCGGCGGCGGTCCGGCCGCCAGCACCTCGGCCCCGCTGGCCTCGAACTGCAGGAACTCCTGCGCCAGCGCCTGGCGGGCGCGCCAGGTGGCGGACAGCGCCAGCGCCTGCGCGCGCAGTCCCTCGGGCATCGCCCCCGGCACGCCCGGGGGCGCGGCGTACTGCAGGAGGCCGCGACGGGCCCGCGGCGCGGTGTTGATGCCGATGGGCGGGGCGCGGAAGCGCGCGACCTGCTCGGGGTGCGAGGCGTCCACGAGCACCAGGCCCGCGGTGAGCTCCGGGTAGCGGCGCGCGAACAACTCGACGACGTAGCCGCCGAAGGAATGCCCGACGAGCACGTACGGCCCGTCGATGCCGGCCGCGTGCAGCAGCATGTACAGCTCGTCGGCGATGCGGCCGCTCGTGCGGGGCAGCGGCCCCGGGTTGCTCCAGCCGTAGCCGGCGCGGTCGTAGGTGCAGGCGCGGACGAACCCGGCGAGCCGCCCCTGCACGCCACGCCACTCGAGCGCGGTGCCGCCCAGGCCCGCCTCCAGGACGACGGCCGGGCCGCCCTCCCCCTCGCACTGCAGGTGCAACCGGTGGGTGCCGATGTCGACGAGCTGCCCCGGCATGCGCGTGACGGGCACGCTGTCCACCGCCGGCGCGGCGGTGCAGAGCAGGGCGAGCAGCAGGCCGGCCGCGCTGCGGCCCCGGCACGGCAGGGGCGGGTTCATCGGCACGGGCGCCTCCGCTGGCGGGCCGCCGGCGCCACCTGCGCAACGCGGCCCCGGGCGCTGCGCCCGGTCACGGTAATATGCCACAGCGATCGCGGGCGCCGAACCCGGGCCCGCGTCACCGGAAGGTTTGCTGATCGATGAGTCCGCCGTCCCCCGACGCAAGTTCCCCGTCCCCCGTCCCCGCCGGCCTGCTGCGACGGCTGGCGGCCGCCGGCTACGACGCCATGCTCCTCGCGTCGATCCTGTTCGTGGCGACGGTGCCGATCGTAGCGCTCGCGCACGGGCAGGCCGTGCGCCCGCACCAGCCGCTGTACGTGGCCTACCTGGCCACGCTCGTCTATGCCTACTTCGGCTGGTCATGGACCCGGGGCGGGCAGACGCTGGGGATGCGCGCCTGGCGGATCGCGGTCCGGGCCGCCGACGGCGGCGACATCGGCTGGGGCCGCGCCGGGCTGCGCCTCGCGGCGGCCTGCCTGTCCTGGGCCCTGGCGGGCCTGGGCTACCTGGCGCTGCTCGTCGACCCGCAGCGGCGCACGCTGCACGACCGGCTCTCCGGGACGCGCGTCGTCGTGGTGCCGAAACCGGGCTGAGGCGGGCGGGGCCTCAGCGCACTCGCCGCATCAGCAGCATGGCGATGCCGAACGTGACGAGCGTGGGCATCGTCACCGCCACTGCGGGATTCAACTCCAGCACCACGCCCAGGTGCCCGGCCCCCTGGTTGACGATGTGGAAGGCGAGCCCGACGAAGACGCCGGCGAGGATGCGCTGGCCCAGGTTCGAGCCGCGCTGCGAGCCGAGCACCATCGGCACGGCGAGGAACACCATCACCGCGGTGGCCAGCGGATAGACCATCTTGACCCACAGTGCCTGCTGGTAGCGCTGGGCATCCTGCCCGTTCCCGCGCAGCCAGCGGATGTAGCCGACCAGGTCGATCATCGACAGGCTCTGCGGCTTGAGCACCACGATGTTGATGAGTTCGGGGCGCAGCAGGGACTCCCAGGCGGCGGTCCTGATCACGCGCCGCGTGACGCGCTCGCCCTCGAAACGCGTCTGCGTGATGTCCTCCAGTATCCAGCGGCCGTCCGCATAGTAGGCGCGCGCTGCGCGCGTGCCGACCGCCAGCCGGTTCCGCTGGTCGAACTCGTAGATGAAGATGTCCTCGACCTGGTCCCCGGGGAGGATGCGGCGGATGTTGACGTAGTTCGATCCGTCGCGGGCCCAGTAGCCGTTCGCGGTCTTCAGCGCTATCTGCGCGGTAATCGCCACCGAACGCATGTTGGCGGCGTGCTGCTCGCTCACCGGCGCGACGAGCTCGCCCACGAGGACCGCGAAGGCCAATACCAGCATTCCGCTCTTCATCACCGCCATGACCACGCGCCACAGCGGCACGCCGGCCGCCCGGATGACAGTCAGCTCGCCGTTGCCGACCATGCCGCTCAGCGCCGCCAGGGCCCCGATGAGCGCGGCCATCGGCAGCAGTTCGTAGACGAGCCGGGGCATGCTGAGCGCGACGAACAGCAGGGCCTGGGCGACGCCGTAGCTGCCCTGGCCGACGTCGTCCAGCTCGTCGATCAGGTTGAAGAACGAGAACACCAGCACCAGCACCGCGGCGACGGTGAGGATCGCCCCGACCACGGTGCGCCCAATGTAGCGATCGAGGATCTTCATCGGCGGCAGGCGCGGGCACCGGACGCGCCTTTTTGCGTGCGCGTGGGCCAGCGAATAAACTGGAGCGTTCAACGGTAGCACGCGCCGCCCCCGCCGGCCACCGCCCGGTGGCCGGCCCGGGTCGTTGCGCGAATGCCCGGCCCGGCACCCATCGCCATGAAATACAGCATCAAGACCGGCTCCCCCGAGAAGCAGCGGACCGACTGCCTGGTGGCCGGAGTGTTCGAGGGCCGCAAGCCCGCGGCGGGAACGCGCGAGCTCGACCGGGCCGCCCACGGCGCCCTCGCGGCGGTGCTGCGGCGTGGCGACATCGAGGGCAAGGTCGGCCAGTCGCTGCTGCTGCACGACTTGCCCGGCGTCCAGGCGCAGCGGGTGCTGCTGGTGGGCTGCGGGGCCGAGCGCGACATCGACGACCGCCGCTACCGCGACGTCGCCGCCCGAGCCGCCCAGCGCCTGCAGGATACCGGCGCGGCCGAGGCGGTGAGCCTGCTCCCGGAACTCGCCGTGAAGGGTCGCGACCTGCCGTGGAAGGTCCGCCAGGCGGTCGAGGCCGCCGAGGAGGCCGCCTACGTCTTCGAGGAACTGAAAACCCGCCGCAAGCCGACGGCGCGGCCGCTGAAGCACGTGAGCTTCGCCGTTCCCGGCCGCGGCGACGTCGCCGGCGCCGAGCGCGGCCTGCGCGAGGGCGAGGCGATCGCGGCGGGCGTGCGGCTCGCCCGCGACCTGGGCAACCGTCCGCCCAACGTCTGCACGCCGACGCACCTCGCCGAGCAGGCCGTCGAACTGGCCCGCCAGCACCGCAGCCTGAAGGCGACAGTGGTCGAGGAGCCGCAGATGCGCAAGCTGGGCATGGGCGCCCTGCTCGCCGTCGCGCGCGGCTCGCGCGAGCCGCCGAAGCTGATCGTGATGGAGTACCAGGGCCGACGCGACTCGGGCCACCGCATCGCGCTGGTCGGCAAGGGCGTCACGTTCGATTCCGGCGGCATCTCCATCAAGCCGGGCGCGGCGATGGACGAGATGAAGTTCGACATGGCCGGAGCGGCGAGCGTGTTCGGGACGCTGGCGGCGATCGCGCGCCTGAAGCTGCCGGTGAACGTGGTGGGCCTGGTGCCGGCGACTGAGAACCTGCCCGATGGCAACGCCGTGAAGCCCGGCGACATCGTCACCAGCATGTCGGGCCAGACGATCGAGATCCTCAACACCGACGCCGAAGGGCGCCTCCTCCTGTGCGACGCGCTGACCTACTGCGCGCGCTACAAGCCGGCGGCGATCATCGAC
>CAYOJP010000173.1:6110-7962 GCA_964404305.1 uncultured Gammaproteobacteria bacterium | reverse complement strand
GAGCGTGAACCTGGCCGCGATGCCCGCACAGAGCGGCGGGCGCTCGGCCAAGCTCGACGAGGCGACGCAGCGCCAGGTCGAGGAGGCGCAGCGCGCCGGGCCGTACGCCATGGCGGGGCGCCTGGGCATCGACGACGTGATCGATCCGCGCGATCTGCGCAACGCGCTGCTCGACGGTCTGCTGCTGCTCGAGGGGCGCAGGGCGCAGGGCTGAGTGTGGCGGAGCGGAGCTGCGGCGGCTGCACGCTCTGCTGCACGGTGCTGCGTGTGGACGAGCTGCCCAAGCTCGGCGGCGTGCCATGCGCGCAGCTCGTGCACGACGGCTGCGGCATCTACGCGCGCCGGCCCGCGGTGTGCCGCGGCTACCGCTGCATGTGGCTCCAGGGCGGGCTCGACGACGCGGACCGGCCCGACCGGCTGGGCGCGGTGATCGACGTGGTGGTGGAGGCGGGCGCGCAGCGCCTCTCGATCCGCGAGGCCGCGGCCGGCACCTTCGACGCGTCTTCGCGCCTCCAGGCGATCGCGGCGAAGTACCGCGAATCGATGCCCGTGAAGCTCAGCACCGCGGAGCGCGCCATGGATCCCGACGCGCCGTTTCGCCTCCTGCTCGCCGGCGGTGAAGAGCGGCGTGTGGCGGGCGACGTGGTCGAGATCTGGCGCGGCGGCGCGCTCGAGCGGCGTGAGCGGCTGCCGTGGGCGGAGCGCTCGTTGCGCCGCGCGCTGCTTGCCTGGCAGGCGTGGCGCCTGCGCCGCCTGCACGCGCGACCGTCGGAGTTCATGCCGCGTTATTCTCCGTCGGGCCAGCGCGTCAGCGAGGAGAGCGATCGATGAGCACGATCACGACCAGGGACGGGACGCAGATCTTCTACAAGGACTGGGGCAGCGGGCAGCCGATCGTCTTCAGTCACGGCTGGCCGCTCAGCGCCGACGCGTGGGAGGACCAGATGCTGTTCCTCGCCTCGCGCGGCTTCCGCTGCATCGCCCACGACCGGCGCGGGCACGGCCGCTCGGGCCAGCCCTGGAACGGCAACGACATGGACACGTACGCCGACGATCTGGCCACGCTGGTCGAGCGCCTCGACCTGCAGGGCGCGGTGCACGTCGGCCACTCGACGGGCGGAGGCGAGGTGGCGCGCTACATCGGCCGCCACGGCACGCGGCGCGTCGCCAAGGCCGTGCTGATCGGCGCGATCCCGCCGCTCATGCTGAAGACCGACGCGAATCCCGGCGGCCTGCCCATGTCGGTGTTCGACGGCATCCGCGCCGGCGTCCTCGCCGACCGCTCGCAGTTCTTCAAGGACCTGTCGGTGCCGTTCTACGGCGCCAACCGCCCGGGCGCGAACGTTTCGCAGGGGCTGCGCGACTCGTTCTGGTTGCAGGGGATGCAGGCGGGCTTCAAGGGCGTGTACGACTGCATCAAGGCGTTCTCGGAGACGGACCACACCGAGGACCTGAAGAAGTTCGACGTGCCCACGCTGATCCTGCACGGCGACGACGATCAGATCGTGCCGATCGGAGCGTCGGCGCTGCTCGCGGCCAAGCTCGTGAAGAACGCCACGCTGCGCATCTACCCGGGCCTGTCGCACGGTCTGTGCTCCACCCACAAGGACCAGGTGAACGCCGAGCTGCTGGCGTTCATCCGTGGCTGAGGGCGGCATCGACGTCTTCTGCTACGGCACGCTGCTCTTCCCCGAGGTGATGCGGGTCGTGTCGGGGATCGCGGGCGCGGGGCGGCCCGCGGTCGCGCACGGCTGGGCGCGCTATCGCGTGCGCGGAGAGGCGTTCCCGGCGCTGATCGAGCAGGCGGGCGCGCGCACGCGCGGCGCCGTGTTCGAGCGCGTCGACGCGACCG
>CAYOJP010000173.1:0-6100 GCA_964404305.1 uncultured Gammaproteobacteria bacterium | reverse complement strand
CTTTCCTCCCAAGGCGGCGTTCCGCACCGCCGGTCTCGTCGACGTACCCGAGACGTCGCTCGTGATCGGCCCGTCGGACTGGGAAGCCGAGGGCCGCATCCCCACGCGCAAGATCCACGTGGAGCCTTTCCGCCTCGACGCGTTCGAGGGTCCGCTCTACGCGCGCCGCGTGCTCGAGGTCGAGCTCGACGGTGGCGCGCGCGCGAGCGCGCACGCGTGGGTGATCGCAGCGGGGCGCGAGGCCGAGGTGACGCGCGAGCCGTGGGAGCCGGAAGCGTTCGCCGCGCGCGAGCTTCGCGAGTTCGCGGCGCGCGTCGCCGTGCGCGGCACGCCGTACGCGGACGGCTAGTCGTCAGCGACTGACAGCACGTCGTCACTGACTCGGCGCATTCTCCTAGCACCGCATCGGTGGCCGTGGGAAGATGCCGCTGTTTTTCTCGACCGGGTGGGCCTGCCGAGGGGTGCGGTCCACCGCATGAACCAAGTGGAGGGAGATCGAGATGAGACAGATCACGGCTTATGTCCTGGGTCTCGCTGTTCTGGCGGGCGCCGGCAGCGCGTCCGCCCAGGTCGACTGCACTGCGGGGTGCACGAGCACCAAGTATGGGTTGGGCAGTAGCCCAAACTTTCGCAAGGACGAGGTCCCACCCGACCCGTTCCGTTATGAAGAGAGCTACTTCGGCCCCGATTTCGGGGGGCAGAGCTACTTCGCCAACCGCACCAACTTCGGCAGCCCCCGCGTCGGCACCTGCGGTGTCGAGCGCGCCCTGACGCCGCTTCCGGGTCAGGTCATCCTCCGCGAGCAGACCGGCTGCGTTCCCACTTCAAACGGTCCGACCTGCTCCGCAGGTACGAACGCGGGCGCCAAGTGCCATCTGCCCACGCTCAACCAGGGCTGCACGGGCGCCGGCGCGCCCTCGGCCTGCTGCCTCGCGGCCGGGCTCGGCACGTGTACCGGGTTCCAGAGCAGCTCCGTCAATTTCCACGAGTGCGGAACCGGCGGCGTGTGCACGCTCAGCGCGGGAACCGGCTGCCGGGTCGAGATCCCGCTCAGCGACGGCGGCGTGACCGCGACCAAGGACACCAGCGAGGTCCGGGTCTTCAGCCTGACCTTCCAGGCCGGCGCCCCGAACGGCCAGATCTACAACCTCAGCGCGGCCACGGGCAACACGATGGGTGGCACGTCCTTTGACGGCATCAGCCCGGTGACCGGCTCGCAGTGCACGGTGAGCGGCGCGGCAACCCAGGGCAACGTGCGGCGCCGCCCCACGACGGGCTCGCGCTACCTCGTGCCCGGCGGCGGCGGTGCCACGTACATCCGCTGGGACAGCAACGCGGGTCTCGACGCGGCCTCCTACACGGATCTGGCGACCAGCTTCCGCTTCCACACCGACGACTCGGCCGTGTGCTGCGGCCCCAACGTCCCTGGGCTCAATACGTGCAGCTCGGCCGTGCCGCCCTTCACCCCGGAGTACCCCCTTCTCAGCCAGCGCGACTGCAACCAGGCGGGTCGCTTCGTGGACGAGGACAACGTGGTGCCCGACTTCGTCTTCGCGGGCGGGCGGGGCACGGCCTGGCACACCGACCGGGACTTCGTGCTGCCGGGACAGATCCCGGGCCTGTGCAAGGTCAACCGGAGCGTTGCGTGCTACGAGCCGAACATGAACAAGCATTGCGTCGCGGCGGGCCGCGCTTTCGACCGGCCGCTGGCATGCTGCACGGGCGCCGGCACCGGAACGTGCACGGCCAACACCTTCTGCACGATCGCCGGCTCGCCCTTCCAGTGCTGCACCGGCGCCGGCACGGGCACCTGCAACGTCGATCCCTGCCCGGCCCTCGACGCCGACGCGGTCGCCCCGGGCGTACAGCCCGACGTCTGCGATCTCAGCCAGCCCGGCCCGCGCGTGCAGGTCGGTCCGGACGGGCGCAACCCGTTCGTCGTCGGCTCGTCCAACCCGTCGCTGATCAACGATTCGCGCCGCGACTGGTGCGGCAACAACCTGTACATCATGCGCGGCACGCCGAGCGTCGGCTGCTCCCTGCTGCCGCGCTTCGACTACAACGGCGATCCGGGCCCCGACTGCGGCGTGATCAACTACGGCATCGACCATCGGCTGGACAACAACTGCGATGGCACGGCCGATCACTCCGACCTCTGCCCGCGCAACTCCGAGTGGGACCAGACGCTCGACAGCGACCACGACTGCGGCGTTCCCGCGGTGGCGGGCGGCGATTGTCGCGGCGACGAGTGCGAGTGCGGCGATCAGGCCGGCACGGGTGCGCTGTCCGGCACGGTTCCGATCGCGAACGGTCTCGTCAACGTGTCGGACATCGTCGGCATCAACAGCGCCATCTTCGGCAGCGCCATCCGCCTGCGGCTGTGCGACGCGAACGGCGACGTGAACTGCAACGTGAGCGACATCGTGGCCGTGAACCGCGAGATCTTCACGCCCGACTCGTCTCTGTGTCGGCAGATCACACCGCGCCAGTGTCTGACCGGCGTCCCGAACCCGTGCTGCGGCAACGGCGTCCTGGACGTCACCGAGGTCTGCGACGACGGGAACTTCGGCCCGGGCGACGGCTGCAACGGCGCCTGCCGTGTGGAGTTCGGCTTCACCTGCACCGCGGCGTCGCCGTCGGTCTGCACGCACCTCTGAGCCGAGAGCGCGAGTGATACGAGACGAGGCTGGGGCTCCGTCACGGGGCCCCAGCCCTCTCTCTAGATGGGGATGGGAGATGCGTGGTTCGTGTACCTGCCGTGCGGCGGCTTCGCTCCTGGCCGTGCTGCTCGCGTCGGCTGCGGCCGTGCCGGCGCATGCCCAGGAGGGCGCCCCCCCCCGATCTCGGGACGCCGCCGCCGTCCCTCGAAGATCTCGTACCCCCGCCCGGCATCGAGGCCATCGAGGTCACCGGCGAACGCGTCGACGATACGAACGTGCAGGACCAGGCCCAGGCGATCTCGGCCTTCTCGGGCGCGGACCTCGATCGCGCCAACATCGTCAGCGTCGATTCGCTGGCGTTCAATGTGCCCGGCCTCCACGTCGGCCAGTCCGCCCAGGCACCGATCATCACCCTGCGCGGCATCGGCACCGAGAACGCATCGCTGACGGGTGAGCCGGGCGTGGCCTTCCACGTCGACGGCATCAACCTGGGCCGACCGGCGGCAGCGCGCGTGGCCTTCTTCGATCTCGAGACGCTGGACGTCAAGCGCGGCCCGCAGGGGCTGCTGGGCGGCAAGAACTCGACCTCGGGCTCGATCAACCTGATCACGAAGAAGCCGACCGACGAGTACGAGGTCAGCGGCGACGTGCGCCTGGGCAACTACGACCGCGTGCGCCTCCGCGGGCACGTGAACATTCCGCTCGGCGAGGACATGGCCGCGCGCCTGGCCCTGTACCAGGAGAAGCGCGACGGCTTCCTCGACAACCGCTACGTGGGCGACAGCCAGGATCCGTTCGACGCGGACGACGCGGGGCTGCGCGCGCACTTCAGGCTGACGCCGGTCGACAGCCTGGAGCTTCTCTTCAGCTACAACTACTTCAAGCAGGACGGCAACGGACCGCAGGCGGACGTCGTTCCCATCCCGAAGAAGCTGATTCCCCCGGGATCGCTGCCCCCGGGTACGCCTCTGCCTCCCGGTGTCGAGTACGCCTGCACGGAGGACCCGACCGCAACGTCCTCGATCATGCCCGGTACGGCGCGCTGCGCGACCCGGGTCATCGCTCCCTTCGCGATCATTCCGGGCAACTACCCGCAGGGTCGGCCCGCGACCCGGAGGATCACCTACACGCGCCACACGGGCGTTCCGTTCCAGACCGTGCAGGCGACCAAGGTGCAGACCGGATCGCGCATCTCCTCCACCCTGGCCCAGTTCGAACGGGAGAAGGGCTACGACCCCGCGACCAGCGACGGCGATCCGCGCCAGATCTTCCTCGACTCCAGCCCCACGCAGCGCAACCGCTACTGGGGCTGGTCGACGCACGTCGGCTGGGACGCGCCCGCGCTGCCCCTGCTGGGTGAGACCCGGCTCGAGCTGCTGGGCGGCTTCCAGAAGACCACGACCAGCGTGAAGAACGACTTCGATGCCACCGATGCTCGCATCAGCTACTACGAAGCGGGCGACGACTCGGATCAGTACAGCGGCGAGCTCCAGTGGAGCGGTCTGGCGGCCGGCGAGGCTCTCGAGTGGCAGGCGAGCTTCTTCCACCTGCACGAGAAGGCCACGCGTGACCTCGTGTCGCCGGGGATCGACGAGCCGCTCTACGGGCAGGAGATCGCCCAGGCGACCGACAACAAGTCGTACGGAGCCGCGCTGCACGGTACCTACGAGCTCACCGACACGCTGCGCTTCTCTCTCGGCGGCCGCTGGATCAAGGATCGCAAGCAGAGCTGGTTCCAGCGCTACCTGTACCAGAGCACCAACCCTGCCAGTCAGTTCCGCGGCTGTACCGGAGATCTCGGCTACCAGGGCCCGCCGCTCGAGCCGGGCCGGCCCAACGAGACGTGCTCGCGGCTCGACCGCGAGACCATGTGGGGCACCGGGCTGGACTGGCGACCCTTCGGCGACGATCACCTGCTCTACGTCAAGCTCGATCGCGGCGCGAAGAGCGGCGGATTCCGCGCGGGCATGCCGGGCGAGTACCTGCCCGAGAAGATCTGGGCGTACGCGGCCGGCACCAAGTCCGAGTTCTTCGATCAGCGCCTGCGCTTCAACCTGGAGGGCTTCTTCTACTCCTACGAGAACCTCCAGCTCGTGATCATCGACGGCCTGGTGCTGCGCACCGAGAACACGGACGCGGAGATGTGGGGCTGGGATCTCGAGGCCGGAGCGTCGCCCATCGACGGGCTCAACCTCTCGGCCGTCGTGTCCTACCTGCGGACCGAGACGGTCGACTACTTCTCGCTGGATCCGGCGACGGCGGATCAGTTCCAGGGCAAGCGCCTGGGCGTACGCGAGGAGGCGGAGGCGAACTACGAGCAGGGCCTCCGCGACTCCAGCGCCTTCTTCGAGCAGCGAACCGACTGCATCAAGAGCAACGTGGATTCCACCCCCGTCGCCTGCAACACGCTCGGGGACAAGGGAGCCCTCGACGACTTCAGCGGCAACCAGCTCTCTCGCGCGCCGCGCTGGAAGCTGACCTTGTCGGGTGACTACGAGATCCCCCTGGGCCGCTTCGGGTCACTCATCCCGCGGATCCAGTACACCTGGCAGGACGAGACCTACTTCCGCGCCTTCAACAAGGACTTCGAGCTGCAGGATCCCTACCACCTGACCGACGCCAGCGTCACCTGGAACAGCCCCGAGAGCAAGTGGAGCGTCGAGGCGTTCATCCAGAACATCGAGGACGAGGCGCCCAAGCAGAACATCCTGATCGGGCCGCGCTACTTCGGCTCGCCGCCGCTGGCCTGGTACGGTCCGCCGCGCTTCTACGGGATCCAGGTCGGCTTCAAGTACTGAGTCAGTCGACGTGCTGCACGGCGTCGGAGAGCTCGTCGCTGTCGTCGTCGCCGCGCGGGAACGCCTCGGCCAGCTTCTCGCCGAGCTGTTCGATCACGCCGGTGAGTCCGCCCATGGCACGGCCTGCGCGGATCGCGGCGGTGATCTCGTCGACGTCGCGGCGCCACTCGTCGTCGCCCAGCCGCGCGTGCACGCCCTCGTCGGCCAGGATCGCGACGCGCCGCTCGAGATCGGAGATCAGGATGAGCAGGCCGCTGCGCCGGCGCGTCCTGGCGAGGCCGCGCTCCGCGAAGAGCTGGCGCGCGCGCGCGTCGACGGCGGCGCGCCCCGGCTCGTCGGGGATCACGCGCGAGAGCAGCGCGGGCCGGCCCGAGGCCCACCACGCGAACGGCGCGAGCACGGCCTCCAGCGCCAGCAGCCAGCCGCCCGGGATCGACGCGAAGAGCGCGTCGACGAGAAAGCCCGCGGCCAGCACCAGCCCGCCCGCGAGCCAGGCGCGCTGCGCGGCCCACGCGCCGCAGGCGCCGGCCTCGATCACCACGATCTCGGCCGCGGTGTGCGTCTCCACGTACTCGATCAGCGCCTCGAGACGCTTGGCATCGGCGTCGGTCAGCAGCGGCATCGGCTACCAGCTCCCCGACG
>CAYOJP010000172.1:3307-8015 GCA_964404305.1 uncultured Gammaproteobacteria bacterium | reverse complement strand
GCTCCAGCCCGAAGGTCTCCTCGTCCCAGCGCATGGACTGCGTGAGTGCCGCCATCGCGTGGTGCGCCTCCGCCAGCCGGCCGGGCTCCACGTAGATCTCCAGCCGTACGTCGCGTCCCGAGCGCGTGGTCAGCGTGTCGGCGAGGCGCTCGAGCTTGCCGGCCACCATCGCGAACAGGTAGCAGGGCTTGGGGAAGGGATCCTCCCAGCGCGCCCAGTGGCGGCCGCCGGCCTCGTCGCCGTGCGCGACCAGGTTGCCGTTGGAGAGCAGGCACGGCAGCGCCGCCTTGTCCGCGTGCAGCGTGGTCGTGTAGCGCGCCATCACGTCCGGACGGTCCGGGAAGAAGGTGATGCGCCGGAAGCCTTCGGCCTCGCACTGCGTGAAGTAGCCGTCGCGCGAGCGGTACAGGCCCATCAGCCTGGTGTTGCGGTCCGGCTCGATGCGGCAGGTCGTCTCCAGCGTGAAGGCCGCCGGCACGTCGGGGATGGTCAGGTGGGCCTCGTCCAGCGCGTAGTCGCAGGCCTCCAGCGCGCGCCCGTCGATCGCCGCCGAGACGAGCGTCAACTCGTCGCCATCGAGCACGAGCGGCCCGGCCGCCGCGGCCGGATTGCGCCGCAGCGCCAGTCGCGCCGTGACGCGCGCGTGGTCCTCCCGCAGGTCGATGTCCAGAGCGACCGTGTCGACGAGGAACCCGGGCGGCGCGTAGTCGGCAAGGCGGATGGTCGGCGGGGTCGGATCGCGCACGGTCGGGTCTCCTCGGAGCGGGCGGTGGCTGGTGGCGGAGCCGGGGACGGGCCGGGCCCGCGGGCGCCGACCGGGATTCTAGCCGGGACGGCCCTGCGCCGCTAAAGCGTGCCGCCGGCGGGCCGATACCACCCCTGAGAACCCCCATCTACCGCAGGAAGAGCCGTCATGTCGTACCGGGCTGTCGTCTCTCGCCGTCGCGAGAGTGCCTACACCCTCATCGAGCTGATGCTGGGCGTGTCCGTGGTCGGCGTCCTGTCCGTCGTCGGGGTCCCGGCGTACCAGGGTCACATGGAGCGCATCCGGACGGCCAACGCCATCGCCGACATCAACGTCATCTCGGTGGAGATCGAACGCCACCTCACCCGCACGCAACGGCTGCCGGATGCCCTGGCGGACGCCGGCTGGACCGGCACCGATCCCTGGGGCCAGCCCTACCAGTACCTGCGCATCCAGGGCGCGGGCCTCAAAGGCAAGGGCGATCTCCGCAAGGACAAGAAGCTGAACCCGCTCAACTCCGACTACGACCTGTACAGCAAGGGGCCGGACAGCGACAGCAAGCTGCCGCTGACCGCCAAGCAGAGCCGCGACGACATCGTCCGTGCCAGCAACGGTGCCTACATTGGCGTCGCCGAGGAGTACTGACCTCGCCGGCGTCCCGCGGCTGGCGGGCGGCGCGCTGTCGAGCCGCATCGGCCGGCAGTTCGTCGCCATGTTCGTGCTGGCGGCCCTGCTGCCAACGGTGCTGCTCGCCGCCGTCACCTACTGGCGGGTCGAACGCGAGCTGCGCGCCGAGGCGCGGGCCATCGCGCACGCGCATACCAAGCAGCTCGGCATGGGCCTGTTGCAGCAGCTTTCCGCGCTGAACGACATCCTGGTCGGGGTCGGCATGCTCGCCGGCCGCGCCCCGGCGAACGCGGCGGTGACCCCGGTCGCCCCGGTGGCAATCGCGGCCTTCGACGGCGTCATGCTGGAGGCCGGCGACGGTTCCATGACGGTACTGTCGGGCGAGCGCTTCGCGGTGCCGCCCGCAGACGAGCGGGGCGCGGCGCGCCTGCGGCGCGACGAGCCGCTGCTGCTGGTGGGCGACGCCAACGCGTACCTGCTCCAGCGGCTGCCGGACATGGGCACGACGGTGATCGGCCGCCTGCCGCTGGCCAGGCTGCTCGACGAGCAGCAGGACGAGCGGCTGCTCGCCTGCGTGCTCCCGGCGGGGCACGCGCCCCACTGCGACGGAACCGTCCCGGCGGACTGGATCGCAAGGGTCGGCGCCGCGGCCGCCGCCCGGCCGGCCGGTGGCTTCGAGGCCCCGCGTGCCGGAGAGCCGTATTACGTGCGCTACTGGAGCCTGTTCCTCGACGGGGAGTTCGGCACCCCGCCGTGGGTGGCCATGGTCGCCAACCGTCGCGACCGCCAGTTCGCGGGCGCAGCCGCGTTCCAGCGGGACTACGCGTTGGTGGTCCTCGCCTCGCTGCTGACCGTGGTCTGGCTCAGCCTCGGCCGGATCCGCCGCCTGACCGATCGGATCCGGCGCCTGACCGCGGGGACGCGGCGGCTCGCCGAGGGCGATTTCGGTTCGCGGGTCACCCTCGACACCGCCGACGAACTGGCGGATCTCGCCGACTCGTTCAACGGCATGGCGGGCGGCCTGCAGCAGTCCTTCACGCGCCTGCGTCTGCTCGGCGAGATCGATCGCGCCATCCTCGACACGCGGGAACTCGCGCCCCTGATGCAGGCGCTCGTTGCCCGGGCCGGCCCGCTCACGGGCGCGGACTGGGTCGGGCTGATCGCGGTCGAAGCGGCCGGCCACCGGTTTTACCTCGCCGACGGGACGAGCCGGCCGGCGCCGCCGGACTGGTGCGAGCGGCTCGCGGCCCTGCGCGAGCCGACGCTGCTCGCGGGCATGGAGGTCGCCACGCTCGGCGCGCAGGCCGAGGCCGGGCTGCCGCTGCAGACGCTGGCGCTGCAGCCCATCCGCGTCGATGGCCGCCCGGCGGCAGTGCTGTGCTGCGGCTGGGGGCAGCCGCCGGGCGACGCGGCAGCGCTGACGGGGGCGCTGGACGATCTGGCGCGCCGGCTCGCGGTGGCGCTGGAAGCGGTGTCGCACGAGGCTGAACTGCGGCGACAGGCGCGCACCGATCCGCTCACGGGACTGCCCAACCGGCGCCTGCTGCAGGAGCACCTGGAAGCCGATCTCGCGCGCGCGGCCGCGACCGGCACGGCGGTCGCGGTGATGTTCATCGACCTGGATCGCTTCAAGCAGGTGAACGACGCGCTCGGTCACGCCTTCGGCGATCGCGTGCTGGTGACCGTCGCCGGGTGGCTGGCGTCCCTGCAGCGCCCCGGCGAGACGCTCGCCCGCTTCGGCGGCGACGAGTACGTGATGATCATTCCATCCCCGGCGGTCGAGTCGGAGCGCGCGGCCTGCCAGACCGCCCGGCGCATCGTCGCTGAACTGACGCGCGATCTCGTGGTCGACGGGCGGCGCATCGAAGTCGCGGCCAGCGTCGGCATCAGCCTGTTCCCGCGCGACGGGCAGACCGCCGCCGATCTCCTGCGGCGCGCCGACATCGCGATGTACCGGGCCAAGGCCAACGGCCGCAACCGCGCACAGCTCTACGCCGGCGATGCCGATCGGCAGTTCGAGCGCCGGCTCGAACTCGAGACCGCCCTGCGGGCGGCCATCCTGCACGACACGCTGGAGGTCCACTACCAGCCCAAGGTGGACTCGCGCACCGGCGTCGTTGTCGGCGCCGAGGCGCTGGTCCGCTGGACGCCCCCGGGCGGCGCGCCCTTGTCGCCGGCGACCTTCATTCCGATTGCAGAGGAGACCGGGCTGATCCGCGACCTCGGGCCGCAGGTCTTCCGCCGCGCGTGCCGCGATCTCGCCGGCTGGCTGGCCGACGGCCTGCCAGCGCTGCGGGTGAGCGTCAACGTCTCCCCGGCGCAGATGTGCGACCCGCGACTGGCAACCGGCTTCCTGCAGACCCTGCGCGAGTTCGGCCTGCCGCCAGACCTGCTGGAGGTCGAAATCACGGAAAGCGGCTACCTGCAGAACGCCGAGCAGGCGATCCGGATCCTCAGCGAGTTCCGGGCCGCCGGCATGCACGTCTCCGTCGACGACTTCGGTACCGGGCACTCCTCGCTCTCGTACCTGGCGCGGCTGCCGGTGACCACGCTGAAGATCGACCGGGCCTTCGTTCACGATCTCGGCGCGAGCCGCGAGAACGACGCGGTCGCCGCTGCCATCGTCGGGCTGGCGCACGCCCTGGACCTGCACGTCGTCGCCGAAGGCGCCGAGCAGGCGCAGCACGTGGCCGCCCTGGCGGACCTCGGCTGCTACGTGATCCAGGGGTACTTCTATGCCCGGCCGATGCCGGCCGCCGACTTCAGCGCGTGGCTCCGCGCTCGGCAAGACGCGCCTGTCGCCGCGCCGGCGCGCCGCGGCGACGCGCAGTGACCGGACCGTCTGCCGGGAACAGTCCGGCGGCGAGAACGGAGAACGGGGTCAGATCTTGCCTTTTGCCTGGTTGCCGACATTTTCGTGACGAGAGGCAACGGGCAAGATCTGACCCCGTTGCTTCCGCGCCCGGCACCGGGGCCGGCCGGAGTGACCGACCCTTGCGCGCTGCTATTCAGAGTAGTCTCCCGCACGATGCCGACTTCGCGCCCCGACCCCTACGACCTCGAGCGTTTCGTCGACGCGCAGGCGCCGAGCTACGCGCAGGCGCTCGCCGAACTTCGCGCCGGTCGCAAGGATTCGCACTGGATCTGGTACGTGTTCCCGCAGATCCGCGGCCTCGGCCGGAGCGCGAACTCGGTACGATACGCCCTGTCCGGGCTGGACGAGGCTCGCGCGTACCTCGGGCATCCGCTGCTCGGCGCCCGCCTGCGCGAATGCGTGACGACGCTGAACGCGCACCGCGACCGCAGCGTCGCGTCCATCCTGGGCGGCCTCGACGC
>CAYOJP010000172.1:0-3207 GCA_964404305.1 uncultured Gammaproteobacteria bacterium | reverse complement strand
CGCTGAACGCGCACCGCGACCGCAGCGTCGCGTCCATCCTGGGCGGCCTCGACGCGCGGAAGTTCCACTCGTGCCTGACGCTCTTCGCGCGGGTCGCGGAGCCGGGGTCGCCATTTCACGCCGCGCTGGCGAGACACTTCGAGGGTGCCGGGGACCCCGGGACGCTCCGGCTCCTCGCCGCCGGCAAAGGTGCCGGGCAGCCGTGAGACGAGGTGGCAGGCGCGGCAGCCGACCTTACGCCGCCACCCCCAGCCGCCGGTGCAACGCATCCTCCAGCGTCACCGTGAGCAGCACGTTGCCCTGCGCATCGAGCATGTCGTAAAGGCGCCCGTCGGGGGCGTGGATGCTGAAGAGCATCGTCAGGCCCTGCGGGCCGCCGTGTTCCATGTGCGTCTCGCCGTCGGGCAGCAGCGCGCGGAAGCCCGGCTGGCGGACCTTGTGCACGGTCTCGAACGGACGCTGCTCGTAGATATGCTGTTCGCCCTGCAGGACGTGGGCGACCTGGGACCCGAGGTGGCGGTGGTAGTGGCAGTAGGCATTCGGCGCCCAGCGGAACAGCAGGTCGATGCGGCCGGTCGCGGGATCGCCGCAGACCGGGGCATAGGCGTAGTCGATGGGGTAATCGAAGGGCGGGCCGCCGGGTATTCGTGTCCATTGGACGGCGTCGAGGTCGAAATCCGCCGGCAGGCCGGCGCCGAGGTCGGGTAACGGGTGCATGCGATACCTCCGTGGGTGCGCCCGTGCGGGCAGGGCGACGCCGCTCAGTACGACGCCGCGCCCCCGCCCGTCGCCGCCGCCAGGTCGTGGCAGCTCGCTGCGAGGGCGATGGCTGCCTTGGACAGCAGCAACGTGTCCACGCCCACCGCGACGAACAGCGCGCCAGCCTCAACGTAGCGGCGCGCGAGCGCGACGTCCAGCGTGAGGATGCCGGGTGCCTTGCCGGCCGCGCGGATGCGGCGCAGGGCGTCGAGGATGGCCGCCTGCACGTCGGGGTGCGCGGCGCCGCCGAGGTGGCCCATCGAGGCGGCGAGATCGGCCGGCCCGAGGAACACGCCGTCGACCCCGTCCACGGCGAGGATGGCGTCGAGCTGCGCCAGGCCGGCCGCCGATTCCACCTGCACCAGCAGGCACATCTCGCCGTCGGCCTTCTGCAGGTAGCCGTCGATCATGTTCCAGCGCGCGGCGCGCGCGAGCGCGGTGCCCACGCCGCGGATGCCGTCGGGGGGATAGCGCACCGCCTGCACGAGGCCGGCGGCCTGCGCGGCGCTCTCCACCATCGGCACGAGCAGCGTCTGCGCGCCGGCGTCGAGGTACTGCTTGATGAGGGTGGCGTCGCCCGTGACCGGGCGCACGACCGGGTGCGAGGGGTAGGGCGCCACTGCCTGCAGCTGCGAGAGCACGCTGCGCAGGTCGTTCGGGCCGTGCTCGGCGTCGAGCAGCAGCCAGTCGAATCCGGCGGCCGCGCAGATCTCCGCGGGGTACGGATCGCCCAGGCCGATCCACAGGCCGAACTGCACGTGGCCCGCGGCCAGCGCGCGCTTGAAGGCGTTCTGCGGCATGTCCATCAGGGCAGACTCCCGGTGAAGCGACAGGCGATGCCGCCGAGCGGCCCGTAGTCGACGTGGAAGGTGTCGCCGGGGCGCACCGGCACCGGGCGGGTGAACGAGCCGGCGAGGATCACCTGCCCCGGCTCGAGTGCCACGCCGTGCGGCGCGAACTTGCGCGCCAGCCAGGCGATGCCGTTGGCCGGATGGTTGAGCACGCCGGCGGCGACGCCCGTCTCCTCGATCACGCCGCACCGGTACAGCAGCGCGCCGACCCAGCGCAGGTCGGTATCGAACGGCCGGATCGGCCGCCCGCCGAGCACGATGCCGGCGTTCGCGGCATTGTCGGAGATGGTGTCGAAGACCTTCCGCGGGCGCTTCGTCTCCGGATCGACGCGGTGGCAGCGGGCATCGATGATCTCGATCGCCGGAATCACGTACTCGGTGGCCGCCAGGACCTGCGTCAGCGTGACCTCCGGCCCTGCCAGTCGCTGGCCCAGGATGAAGGCCAGCTCCACCTCCACCATCGGCGCGATGAAGCGCGCGAGCGGGATATCGCCGCCGTCGGCGAAGAACATGTCGTCGAGCAGCGTGCCATAGTCCGGCTCGTCGATCTGCGAGGACTGCTGCATGGCACGCGAGGTCAGGCCGATCTTGTGCCCCTTCACGACGCGGCCGGCGGCGAGCTTCATCTGCACCCACGCCCGCTGGATGGCGTAGGCGTCCTGGAGGGTGATCCCGGGGTGATCGAGCGACAGCTGCCGGGTCGGGACGCGCGTGCGTTCGGCCGTATCGAGACGGCCGGCGGCGGCGGCAATCTCGGTAGCGGTCAGCATGGCCGTCCACCCGCGGTGGACCGTGGTCGCGGCAGACCCGTCGGCGCGGCGCTCATGGCCTGCCGAACCGCGCATGCACGTTGTTGTGCGTCCAGGTGCCGCCCTTCGCGAACTCGTGCAGCTCCAGCGAGAGCGCGAGGTAGCGCCTGGCGTAGAGATCCGCGAAGTGCGCCTTCATGACCTGGAAGAGGGCGTCGCCCACGCGCTTGCGGGTGGCCTCGTCGCGGCCGGCGCCCATCTTCAGCGTCGCGTGGACGAAGGCGTCGTCCTCCTTGCCGTCCGCCATGCGCCAGTGGTCGAGCCGGATGGCGCGCGAGCGGATGCCGCCGGTCGGGAACACGTCGCCCTGCGCGATCAGCACGGCATTGACCTTCGCGAGCAGCTCGGGCCAGCGGCACTCGGCTTCGATGTTGGCGCTGTACTCGAAGGTGACGTGCGGCATCGGAGGTCCCTCAGGTGCCGGCCGGGAGGGGGAAGATCGCGTTGATCTGCCCGGTGCCCGAACTGGGGAAGTAGTCGGTGACGATCTCGACCGGCCGGTCGTAGCGGTCCCAGCCCAGCGCGCAGCATCGCCGTGTCGTGCATGCCGCCCTCGCCGAAGCAGGAGGTCGCGTACTGCGGCAGCATCGCGCAGAAGGCGGCGAACTCGCCGCGCCGCCACAGCTCGACCACGTGCCGGTCGACCTGCTCGAAGTACGGGTCGCTGATCCGGAACATCGCCTCCTCGGGACTGCCGTTGTCGTTGAAGCGGTGCGACAGCGAGCCGCTGGCGAGGATCGCCACGGTGGCATCCGACGCCTCGATCGCCTCGACTACGGCGGCGCCGA
>CAYOJP010000171.1:0-8053 GCA_964404305.1 uncultured Gammaproteobacteria bacterium | reverse complement strand
CGCGCGCGGATCTTCTCGGCGCGCTCCGCGACCGTCCGCGGCAGGCTCATCCAGTCGAGCAGCTGCTGCAGCACGTTGCCGATCTCGACCAGCGTCACCGCGCCGGTATCGAGCCGGCCCTCCAGCGGGCGCGCCTCGAGTGCCTCCCCGAGCAGCGCGAGCACGTCCTCGACGAGCGCGAGCCGTTCCTCCCGTGCCTGCGCGCTGGTCGCGCGGCGGCGCAGCTCGAACAGCCGCAGGCCGGCGTCGCCCTTCAGGCGCAGGCGCTCCAGCAGCGTGGCGAACGGGTCCGGCCCGGTCGCCACGGGCGCCACGCCCGGCGCCGGCGCGAGCGGCGCCGGGGCGGCGGCCGGCATCGCGCAGGCCTCGTTCAGCGTGTCGGCGATGCGCGCGAGCAGCCCGGGCAGTTCGGCGCCGCCCGCGGCGTCGAGGCGCGCGCGCAGCTGTTTCAACTCGAACACGTGCGCATCCGGCAGGCTCAGGCGGCCGATGAGATCGGACAGCGCGGCGCCCGCGGCCGGCCCGGCCTCGGCCCGGGGATGGCGGGCGGCGACTTCGGTCAGCGATTCGAGCACCTGCTCGATCGCCTTGCGCCGGCTGGCCTCGTCGGCGCCACGGCGCAGCAGCGCGCGCAAGTCGCCGAGGCGACGATCGAAATCCGGCTCGATGCCCGAGTTCGCCACCGCCAGGCGCAGGATGGCCTTGTGCAGCCGGGCTTCCTGGCGGCCGGAGGCGCGCCGGACCTCCTCCAGTTGCGCGGCGAGTTGCTGTCGCGCCTGGGCATCGTCGCGGGAGGGGGAGTTCAGGTTGCTGGCCATGGGGTGCGAGCGAGTGCCCGGGCGGGGTGACTGTCCCGGTATCGGCCGCCGGGGTGGCTGGCTTGAGCGGCGCGGCGTCAGCGCGTGCCCGTCACGGGGCGCTTTCCTGCTGCTCCCAGGCCGCCAGGTGACCGAGGATCCGGTCGCCCCAGGCCATCTGCGGATCGGAGAACTCGTGGCCGCCGCCGGCCTCCATGTCGCGCACCGCGGTGCGGGCGCGATCGAAGGCGGCGGTCAGGGTCGGGGCACCGGGCAGGCCGCGCTCGAAGAACGCCCGGCCGAAGTACGTGAGTTCGTGCTCGTCGCTGCAGCCGAACGAGACGTGGTCGTGGCGCGCCGCGGTGATGACCAGGGTGCCGGGATCGAGCAGCGCGTCGATGAAGCCGCCCGAGTAGCACGCCGACAGCACGATGATCTTCCAGCGGATGCCGGAGGCGGCGACGATCGCGCCGAGACGCTGCGCCGGCAGATCCTCCACCGGCAGGTCGCCGAGCTGCACGGACAGCTCGTGGGTGTCCGTGCCATGGCTCGACAGCAGCAGGAACAGCACGTCTTCCTCCGGGTCCATGCGCTGCGCGAGACCCGCCAGCGCATGCTCGAGGTTCGTGCCCGTCGCGAGCGGCAGCTCGGCGAGGGTCGCGCGGTTGTTGACGAGCAGCAGCGCGCGCCCGGACGCGTCGTAGCGTTCGGCGACCGTCGCGGCGGCGTAGCGGACCTCGCGCATGAACACGTCGGTCTCGCCGTCGCCCGCGAAGCCGGCGAAGTACAGGTCGATGTGCCCGGGGCGCGACGGCTGCACGGCCGCGAGCGCCGCGGCGACCCGCCCGGGCTGCTCGTACAGCAGGGATTCCGCGCCCTGCACCGGTGCGGGCGGCGGCTCGAAATCCGGCGCCACGGCGACGTCGCCCTCGGCGGCGACGAACTCGCCGCGCTCCCAGCGGCCGGCGAGCGCCGGCTCGCCGGCGGCGCCGGCCGCCGGCACGATGACCCCCCGGCCATGGAAGGTGCCTTCGGCGAACCCGCCCTCGTAGCGATCGCCGTTGGCAAAGCGATACACGCCGCGTCCATGGTAGGCCCAGTCGCGGAACTCGCCCTCGTAGCGCAATCCGTCGCGGTCGTGGTGGCGGCCGCGGCCGGTCAATGCGCCGCGCGCGAACTCGCCCTCGTAGCGCTCGCCGTTCGTGCCGGTGTACACGCCGCGGCCGTGGAACCGGCCGTCGGCGAACCCGCCTTCGTAATGCGCCCCGTCCCGATCGTGGTAGCGGCCCTGCCCGTCCATCATGCCGTCGCGAAACCCGCCCTCGTAGCGTTCGCCGCTGCGGCTGACGTGGATGCCCTGGCCGTGCATCAGCCCGTCGCGGAAGCCGCCCTCGTAACGGGCGCCGTCGCGCCACTCGAGCACGCCGCGGCCGTGCATCCGGCCGCCGGCGAAGTGGCCCCGGTAGTAGCCGCTGTCCGGCAGGCGCACCGCGCCGTAGCCGTCCTGCGGCGGCGCGGCGGAAACGGGAACCCGGCCGCGAGCGCGCAGGCCACCGCGCAGGACGCGGCGGCGCGGCGGGCGGCGGTAAGGAAAACGGGCCGGGAGGCGGTCTGGGAGTGGTGCACCGTGCTGCGGTCCCCGCTGACGGGTACAGGCCGCCGCAGTATAGCCGGGCGCTCGCCGCGCGGGGTTACAATGGCAGGCGGAGCGGCCGCGTGGTCCGTCCCGCGATTTTCACCGGAGGAGGTTTCCATGCATGCCCGTGTCCTGAACCGGCTGTCCGCCCTTGTCCTGTTCGCCGCGCTTTTGCCCCTCGCGGCCGGCGCGACCGATCTGCAGACGGCCCTGCGCCTGCACCAGTTCAAGGACTACGACAAGGCGTTCGCCGCGTTCATGGAACTCGCGCAGGCGGGCGACGAGACCGCCATGGCCAACGTCGGCTACTACTACGACAGCGGTTTCGCCGTCGCCAGGGACATGGAGGAAGCCGTGCGCTGGTACACGCTGGCGGCCGAGCACGGCAGCGTCGAGGCGCAGTTCAACCTGGGGGCGCTGTACGAGGGTGGCGAGGGCGTGCCGCAGGACTACGGCATCGCCTACAAGTGGTTCGAAATGGCGGCCGGCTCCGGCGATCCGATGGCGGCGATGTACCTGGGCCTCTTCCACGAGGAAGGACTCGGCCGTCCGGTCGATCCGATCGAGGCCTACGGGTGGTTCTTCGCCGCCGCCGAGGCCGGCCTGCCCGACGCGATCGCCAAGCGCGACGAGATGCAGAAGCTCATCGCCGCCGAGAGCCTGGTGAAGGCCCGGGCGCTGGGCGAGAGGCACCTGCATGAGCAGGCCGAAGGACGCGATCGCAAGCGGTCCGAGATCAAGCTGTGACGAAGTGATCCGTGATTCGTGATCCGGACTGCACGTGGCGATCACGGATCACCGGTCACGCGCCTCGCCGAGGTGCCCGAGCAGCGCGGCGTTGAATCCGGGGGCGGCCTCGATGTTCGACAGGTGCCGCGCGCCCGGCAGGATCACGAGGCGGGCGCCGGAGATCGCGTTCGCAATCGCCCGCGCCGCGGCAACCGGCGTGCCGCTGTCCTCCTCGCCGACGATCACCAGTGTCGGCAGCCGGATGGCACCGAGGCGCGCGGCGAGATCGAGGGTCTTGATCGCCTGCCCGCAGCCGGCGTAGCCGGCCGGGGGCGTCGTGCGGATGATGGCGCCGATGCGCGCGACCTCCGCCGGACTCGCCGCGCGGAACGCGGGCGAGAACCAGCGCTCCAGGGTCGGCTCGACGAGCGGGGCCAGGCCCTGCTCGGCGACCGTGCGGATACGCTCCTCCCACGAGGCGACCCCCTCCGGCGGCACGCGGCAGGCGGTGTCGCACAGCGCGAGGCTCGCCAGCCGCTGCGGGTGGTCGAGGGCGAACTGCTGCCCGATCATGCCGCCGAGCGACAGCCCGACCCAGTGCGCGCGGGCGACTCCCAGCGCATCCAGCAGCGCGAGCGCGTCCGCGGCGAGGCCGGGCAGCGAGTAGGCGCCGGCCGGCGCGCCGGAGGCGCCGTGCCCGCGGGTGTCGCAGGCGATGACGCGGTAGCCTGCCGCGACGAGCGCATCGATCTGCGGGGCCCACATCGTGTGATCGCTCGCGAGGGAGTGAGACAGGAGCACCGGCGGGCCGTCGGCGGGGCCGGCGAGCAGGCAGCGGGTGTCGATGTCGCCGGTACGTACGGTGGTGAGCATGCGCGCTCCTCGACGGTGGCGGTGCGCGCAACGTTAGCAGATTCGCGGCAACCCGCGCCTGCGTGGTAGCGTGACCGCCATGCCGAACCGGGCGGAGTTCGAGGCCCTGAGAGCAGCGCCGGGCGCCACGCCGCTCGAGGCCGCGCTCGCGGTCGCCCGGCTGCTCGAGCCGGACACCGATGCCGGGGCCGTGCGCGCGCAGTGCCTGGCACTGGGCGAGCGGTGCGGGGCGTTCCTGGCGCAGACGGGCCGGACGGCGGCCGCGGTCGGCCGGTTCTTCGTCGCCGAGGGGTACCGCGGCGCCGACGCGAACTACTACAGTCTCGACAACAGCCGCATCGACCGCGTGCTGCAGACCCGGCGCGGCATCCCGATCACGCTGGCGATCCTGTACCTGGAGGCGGCGCGCTGCTGCGGGCTGCCCGCCGCCGGTGTGAACTTTCCCGGCCATTTCCTCGTGCGGATCGGCGACACGATCCTCGATCCCTGGTTCGGCGAGGTCCTCGACGGGGCCGCGCGCGAACGGCGTCTGGCGGGCGCCGGGGTCGGGGCGGGCGCATTCGCCGACGCGACCAGCGCCGGCATGGCGCTGCGGATGCTCGCCAACGTCCGCGGGGTGCTGGTCGATGCCGGCGAGCTTGCGCGCGCGCTGGAGGTCGTCGACTGCCAGCTCGCGCTGGAGCCGGCGGCACCGGCCCTGCTCGTCGAGCAGGCCGGGCTGTGGGAACGGCTGGGCGGAATACCGCAGGCGATCGCCGCCCTGCGCGCGGCCAGGGCGGCGCTGGCGCCCCGCGAGCGGCCGGCGGCGCTCGAGGAATGGCTCGAGCGGCTGACCGCCGGGGGGACCGCGGCCCTGCATTGAGCCGCGCGCCGGGGCCGCCGGCGCGCGCCCGCGTCAGCCGACCCTGAACTGCGTGATGGCGGTCGACAGCATCCCGGACAGTCCGCGCAGCCCGGCCGCCGCACCCGCCACCCGCCGGGCGAGGTCCGCCGTCTCCACGGTCTCGTCGTTGATGCTGGCGATGTTCTTGCGGACCTCTGCGGTCACCGTGCGCTGCTCCTCGGCCGCGCTGGCGATCTGCGTGTTCATCCGCACCAGGGCATCGACCTGATCGGTGATGTTGGCGAGCGCGCTCTGCGCGGCGCCGGCCTCCTGCATCGCGCCGTGCGCGTGCCCGCTGCTGGTCTCGATCACCTGCACCGCGTGCCGCGCCCGTTCCTGCAGCCGCTCGATCGTGCCGCGGATCTCGGCGGTCGACTGCTGCGTGCGGCTCGCGAGCGTGCGCACCTCGTCGGCGACGACCGCGAAGCCGCGCCCCTGGTCGCCGGCGCGCGCGGCCTCGATCGCCGCATTGAGCGCGAGCAGGTTGGTCTGCTCGGCGATGCCGCGGATGACGTCGAGGACGCTGCCGATCAGCGTCGTGTCGCGCTCGAGCTGGCGAATCACCTCCGCGGCGGAGGTCACCTGCGTGGCCATCGACTGGAAGGACACGAGCACGCTGTCGACCACGCCACGGACCGCGCGGGCCTCGTCGCTGGTGCGTTCCACGGCACCGGCCGTATGCACGGAGTTCTCGGCGATGTGCTCGACCGCGCCCTCCATCTGCTGCATGGCGACGGCGAGCTGGTCGACCTCGCGCTGCTGCTCCCCGAGCAGGCTGTCGGAGCGCTGACTCAGGGCCGCGAGCTCGGTCGCCGCCCGGCCCAGTCCGTCGCTGGACTCGATCACGCTCTGCATCGCCACGCGGATGCGCTTGACGAAGCGGTTGAAGCTCCCCGCGATCCAGGCCATCTCGTCCCGGCCGGAGTCGTCGAGCCGGATTGTCAGATCGGCGGTGCCGCGCGAGATGGATTCCAGGTGCAGGGCGATGCTTTCCAGCGGCAGGTAGGCGCCGCGAAACAGCAGCCAGGACAGCGCGAGCGAGACGAGCATGGCGACGGCGAGCGCGGTCCACAGCATCCGCGCCGTCGCCGCGTTCGAGGCGACCGCCCCGGACAGCGTGTTGCGGGCGTTGCGCTCGATGCTGCGGCCGAGCCGCTCGAACTCGCCGGCGAGGGCCACCGAGCGCGTCTCGAAGCCGGCGGCCTGCGCGTGCGCGGACTGCGGGTCGGCCGCGGCCAGCAGCACCAGCGCGGCGACCTCCTGCGCGTACCGATCGACGTTCGCCGCCGCGGAGGCGCGCAGCGCTTCTTGCGCGGGCGCCAGGTGCGGTGCCGTGGTCGCCTGCAGGAGCCGTTGCAGGCCGGTGCGGCGATCTGCGACGGTCGCTGCAAGCGTCTCGAACGCCGCCGCCGGCCCGCCCGCCGTGGCGGCCGTGAGAGCGCGGTATGCGTCGCCGTCCAGCGAGGCGAGGAGCGTCTCCGCCCTGCCCAGGCGGCGCTGGGCCTCCAGCGCGCCGGTCAACTCCGCCAGCGAGTGCCCATGCCGCGTCTGGGCGTGCAGCGCGAGGACGGAGAGCAGCGCGGCATTCGCGAGCGCGAGCGCCCCGAAGCAGAGGAGCTTGTGCTTGAAGGTGAGGGTGAAGGACATGGCGGTTTCCCCGGGCTTCGGTACGGTGTCGCGGCGCTGCCCATTACAGCGGCCCGGGGGGCGGGACCTTGAGCCGGCAGGGCGCGGCCGCGACCGGCGTCGCCCGTCCTCGCGCTCAGGCGCCGGCGCCGCCCAGCAGGGCCAGCAGCTCCGGTCCGTAGCGCTCGACCTTGCGCGCGCCCAGGCCGGCGATGGCGTGCAGGGCTTCGGTGTTCCCCGGCCGGACACGGGCGAGTTCCCGCAGGGTGGCGTCGTGGAAGATCACGTACGCGGGCACCCCCTGGCGGCGCGCGGCCTCCCCGCGCCACGCGCGCAGCCGCTCGAACAGGCCGGCGGCGGCCGCATCGAGATCGCCCGCGGCCGTCGCGCGCGTGGTGCGCTGGCGGGCCGGGGCCTGCTCGCGCCACTCGCGCAACTGCACTTCGCGCTCGCCCTTGAGGACGGCCCGGCTGGCGGCGGTCAGCCGCAGCGCGCCCCAGGCGCCATGGTCGATCTCCAGCAGCCCGAGGGCGATGCACTGGCGCGCGATCGCCCGCCACGCGCGCGCGTCACGCGCGGCGCCGATGCCGAAGGTGCTCAGGCGTTCGTGGCCCCACTGCCGGACCTTGCCGGTCGCGTCCCCGCGCAGCACGTCGATGACGTGCTGCGCGCCGAAGCGCTGGTCGACCCGGTACACGCAGGAGAGCAGCATCCGGACCGGTTCGGTCGCATCGAAGGTCGCCGGCGGGGTGAGGCAGGTGTCGCAGTTGCCACAGGGAACGCTCGCCTCGCCGAAGTAGCCGAGCAACCGCACGCGCCGGCATTCGGGCGTCTCGCACAGGCCGAGCATGGCATCGAGCTTGGCGGCCGACACGCGCTTGTGCGCGGGATCGGCGTCGGACTCCTCGATCATGCGCCGCTGCTGGACCACGTCCTGCAGCCCGTAGGTCATCCACGCGTCGGCCGGCAGCCCGTCGCGCCCGGCGCGCCCGGTCTCCTGGTAGTAGCCCTCCACGCTCTTCGGCAGATCCAGGTGCGCCACGAAACGCACGTCCGGCTTGTCGATGCCCATCCCGAAGGCGATGGTCGCCACCATCACGATGCCGTCCTCGCGCAGGAAGCGCGACTGGTGGCGGCTGCGGTCGGCGGCGTCCATGCCGGCGTGATAGGGCAGCGCCGCAATGCCCTCGCCGGCGAGGAATGCCGCGGTCTCCTCGACCTTGCGCCGTGACAGGCAGTAGACGATGCCGGCCTCGCCGGCATGCTCGTGGCGGACGAAGTCGAGCAGTTGCCTGCGGGCGGTGCTCTTCTCGACGATGCGGTAGCGGATGTTCGGGCGATCGAAGCTCGCCACGAAGGTGCGCGCGCCGCCGAGCCCGAGCCGCTCGATGATCTCCGCGCGCGTCTGCGCGTCCGCGGTCGCGGTCAGGGCGATGCGCGGGATGCCGGGATAGCGCCGGGCGAGCAGCGCGAGTTGCAGGTACTCGGGACGGAAGTCGTGCCCCCACT